>JANOWE010000316.1:0-18740 GCA_031417735.1 Betaproteobacteria bacterium | reverse complement strand
CGGATGTTCTCGAACACCGACAAACGGGTGAACAGATTGCTGACCTGAAAGCTGCGGGCCAGGCCCTTGCGGTTGATCTCGAAGGGCTTCAGGCCATCGATGCGTTTGCCGGCCAGCAGAATTTCGCCGCTGGTGGGCTCGAAGCGCCCGCTGATCAGGTTGAACAAGGTGCTCTTGCCAGCGCCGTTGGGGCCAATGATGGCGATGCGCTCACCCTTGGCCACGGCCAGTTTGGTGTTGCGGATGATCTCGGTGCGACCAAAGCGCTTGCAAAGATCGCGCAGTTCGAGCGCCATGGGCGCAGCGCTGGCCTCGCCCGGCCGAGCCGGACTCTTGGGGCTGGCCGGCAGCGAGGCCGGCGCCGCAGACCGGGCCGCAGCCGCCGGTACGGGCGCTGCAGCTGCCATCGGCGCGGCGGGTGCCGGGGACTGGGTCGGAGCCGGTGAAGCTGGCGTCTGGGCGGGGGCTGGAGCCTGCATGTCATCAGCCCGCTGCTGTGCGGCGCCTTTTTCCATGGCGCCTTCGATGGTGCCGCGCGTGCTCATCGGCCTTCCTTTTGCTTGATGATGGCTTCGACCTCTTCCTGCGTGGTCTCCCAGCGCAGCGCAAAGCGCCGGCGCGCCAGCTCGAACAGGCCCAGACCCACGGTCAGCACAAGCGCAGCACCAAACCAACTGGCATGGGCTGCTGCGTTCAGCGGCACCTTCATGAAACTGGTCTCAGGCCCCAGCGCGGCATTGAGTTGCAGGTGGTAGAGCATTTCGATCATGGCCCCGGCCCCGGCCAGGATCAGGAAGGCAGTGACCGCCAGCGCCAGATACAGCCAGCCAAAGCGAGCCAGCTTGCCGAACGAGGCCAGGCGCAGGTTCATCATGATCAGGCTGGCGATGCCGCCCGGTGCGTACATCACCATGAACAGGAATATCAAGCCCAGGTAGAGCAGCCAGGCCTGGGTCAGCTCGGAGAACAGCACCAGGGCCAGCACCATCAGCACCGCGCCGATGATCGGGCCGATGAAGAACACCGCGCCACCGAGGAAGGTGAACAGCAGGTAGGCACCCGAGCGTGCCGCGCCCACCACCTCGGCGGTGACGATCTCGAAATTCAGCGTGGCCAGGCCACCGGCAATGCCCATGAACAGGCCAGAGACCATGAACGCCAGGTAGCGCACGGCCTGGGTGCGGTAGCCGATGAACTCGACCCGCTCGGGGTTGTCTCGCGCCGCGTTCAGGATGCGGCCCAGCGGTGTGCGCGTGAAGGCGTAGAGCAAGGCGGTGCAGACGAAGCAGTAGACCGCGATCAGGTAATACAGCTCTCGCCCCGGGCCCAAGCTGATGCCCAGAAAGGGCTGGCCGGCGACCCGGTTACCGGTGATCCCGCCCTCGCCGCCAAAAAATCCGGGGAACATCAGCGACATCGCGAACACCAGCTCACCGATGCCCAGCGTGATCATGGCAAACGGTGTGCCGGCCTTCTTGGTCGTGACGTAGCCCAGCAGCATGGCCATCAGCAGGCCGAACAGGCCACCCACCAGGGGCACCAGGCTGACCGGCAGCGCCAGCCTGCCGTCGCTGACCATGTTCAACGCATGCATCGCGAAGAACGAGCCCAGCCCCGAATAGACGGCATGGCCGAAGCTGAGCATGCCGCCCTGGCCCAGCAGCACGTTGTAGGCCAGGCAGGCGATGATGGCGATGCCCATTTGCGTGAGCATGGTCATCGACAGGCTGCTGGTCCAGATCAGCGGCGCCACGATCAGCAGCAGCGCGTAGCCCGACCAGACCACCCAGCGGCCCTTGTTGAAACCCGAAGCGCCAGGCGCAGACAGTGCGTTTGAACTTGCGATGGTGTTTGCCATGGTGCGTCAGCCCTCCCGCGTGCCCAGCAGGCCCTTGGGCCGGAAAATCAGGATCAGCACCAGGAACAGGAACGGCAGGATCGCCGCCACCTGCGAGATCTTGACGCTGTACAAGGCATAGCCGAAGGTTTCGTGGCTGACCGGCAGATTCAGCCATTCGAGCAGGCTCATCAACGAGCGGTCGCTGCCGATGGCGAAGGATTCGATCACGCCCAGCCCCAAGGAGGCCACGAAGGCACCGGCCAGCGAGCCCATGCCACCAATCACAATCACCGCGAACACCACCGCCCCCACCTGCAGCGACATCGATGGTTCGGTCACCCGCAGCGCACCACCGATCACGCCGGCCAGCGCGGCCAGCGCGGTGCCACCGCCAAACACCAGCATGAACACCCTGGGCACGTTGTGCCCCAGCGATTCGGCCATCTGCGGGTGGCTGAGTGCGGCCTGGATGACCAGGCCGATGCGGGTGCGCGTGAGCAGCAGCCACACCACCAGCAGCATCAGCACCGCCACACCCATGCCGAAAGCACGGAAGGTCGGAAACTGTGTGCAGACCATGCCTTCGACGCCTCGGCACAGTTCCTGCGGATAGCCCCAGGCCAGGCTCATGCCGGCGCTGGCGGAATTCAGAATGGTGAACAGCGGGCCTTCGAGTTCGGCCGGCTGGCGGAAATCAACCGCCGAGCGGCCCCAAATCAGCTGTACCAGTTCGAGCAGGATGTAGCTCAGGCCGAAGGTGATCAGCAGTTCGGGCACATGACCGAATTTGTGCACGCGCCGCAGCGCATAGCGCTCGAACAGCGAGCCCAGCGTACCCACCAGCGGCGGCGCCAGCAGCAATGCCCACCAAAAGCCCAGCACACCGCTGAGCGTGTAGGCGATGTAGGCGCCCAGCATGTAGAAGCTGGCGTGCGCAAAATTGAGCACGCCCATCATGCTGAAGATCAAGGTCAGGCCCGAGGCCAGCATGAACAGCAGCAGCCCGACGGACAAGCCGTTGAGCAGAGAAATAAGGATGTAGGTGGCGTCCATACCGTCTGAAGTTGAGGTGGTCGCGGGTCGGGTCTGTGGCACCCGGACTCAGGCCGGCGGCCGACTGCCGACTGCCGATGCTTGCCCGGCAAGGCTGGCCATCAAGAAAAAATGGCGCGGCACCAGGCAGCACCGCGCCCTGTTCTCAGTTGCCGACGATCAAGGGCGCTTCATCGCGCAGGAAGTTGGCGTGCTGGCGACATAGGACGGGATCGCTTTGACCTCGGCGAAGGTCATGCCGGTGTTCTCGACGTCGTACTTGTTCTTCGCCGTGACCTTTTCCCACGACGCGATGTACAGGCCCTGTTGCAGCTGGTGGTCAGACTTGCGCATCTTGACCTCACCCTGGAAGCCCTGGAAGCTCAGGTCTTCCATGGCCACGGCCACTTTCACCGGGTCGGTGCTCTTGGCCTTGGCCATGCTCTCGGTCAGCAGCATCATGCCGTTGTAGGTGGCGTGGGTGTAGTAGTCGTCGTTGAACTTCTTCTTGAACTCGTCCTGCAGCTTGCCGATCACGCCCGGCATGTTGCTGTGGCTGTAGGCCACGGTGCGCACCTTGCCGGCGGTGTCGTTGCCCAGCGCGGTGGGCGTGCCACTGACACCGGCGTAGTAGGTGTACATCTTGGCATTCAGGCCGGCGTCTTTGGCGGCCTTGACCAGCAGCGTCAGGTCTTGACCCCAATTGCCGGTGACCACCGCGTCAGCGCCCGAGGCCTTGATCTTGGCGATGTAGGGCGCAAAGTCCTTGACCTGGCCGATCGGGTGCAGGTCGTCGCCGACGATCTGCACGTCGGGCCGCTTGCGGGCCATGTACTCCTTGAAGTACTTGGCCACCTGCTGGCCGTGTGAATAGTTCTGGCCGATGATGTAGACCTTCTTGATCTCGGCCTGGTCCTTCATGTAGCTGGTCAGCGCCTCCATCTTCATCGTGGTGTCGGCGTCCAGCCGAAAGTGCCAGTAGTCGCACTTCTCGTTGGTCAGCGCGGGGTCCACTGCCGCGTAGTTCAGGTACAGCACCTCCTTGCCCGGATTGCGCGCGTTGTGCTTGGCCACGGCGTCAACGATGGCCGCCGCAGCGCCCGAGCCGTTGCCCTGGGTGACATAGCGGATGCCCTGGTCGGTGGCGGCCTTCAAGGAGTTCAGGCTCTCCTGAGGCGAACCCTTGTTGTCAAAGGCCACGAACTCAAACTTCACACCGGCGGCGTTCTTGGCGTTGAAGTGCTCGCCGACGAACTGCCAGCTCTTGAGCTGGTTCTGGCCCACGTTGGCAAAGGGGCCTGACAGCGGGTCGATGAAGGCGATCTTGACAGTCTCGCCCTTCTGCGCCAGCACGGCGCCACTGGCCACCAGCATCGCGGCGGCGATCGAGGCGCTCAACACCTGTTTTGCAAACTTCATCTGTGTCTCCATGGGTAGCTTCAGGGGAATCGTGCAAGGGTTTGCTGCAATGCAATTGCTGCACTGCAATCAACACCCATGAAGGTAACGGATGTAGCCCCGTTTCGGCTTTAGGGACTTCCCCATCGAACTTGTCGCCCAAGGGACAAGGCTTTGGCCAGGCTATGGGATGGCCCGACACGCGGCCACGGCCACCATGGCGCGACGGCGTGAAGTCCTAAACTGAGCCTTGCCCTGACCAACTGGCGGGGCCGCCAAAGCACAGGAGACCATGCCCATGACAGCCCCACCCAAAGCCCGCACCGAGCCCCATGGTCACGACGACGCACGCTATCCCGTGCGCAAGTCGGAGGCCCAATGGCGCGAGCAACTGGAACCGGCGCAGTTCCAGGTCGCGCGCCAGGCCGCCACCGAGCGCGCCTTCACCGGCAAATTCTGGGACCACTGGGCCAACGGCGCCTACCGCTGCGTGGGCTGCGACCAGGTGCTGTTCGAGTCCGAGCACAAATTCGATGCCGGCTGCGGCTGGCCAAGCTGGACCCAGGAAATCGAGCACGGCCGCATCGAGCGCCTGGTCGACGACAGCCTGGGCATGCGCCGCACCGAGGTGCGCTGCGCCAACTGCGGCTCGCACCTGGGCCATGTCTTCGAAGACGGGCCCGAGCCCAGCGGCGAGCGCTTCTGCATCAACTCGGCCGCGATCGATTTCACGGCCAAGGGCTGATTTGCTGCGCCGCACACGCCACGGCGGCCCATCCCCTGCGGCCACCGCTACACTGGCCGCCGCATGAAACTGCTATTCGACTTTCTCCCCATCCTGCTGTTCTTCGCGACCTTCAAGTACGCCGAAGGTCACAAGGAATGGGCCTCCACCTTTGCCACCGAGCACCTGGGCTTCATGGTCTCCGGCGGCACAGTCGGCCTGACCGAGGCGCCGGTACTGCTGGCCACCGTGGTGGTGATCATCGCCTCGCTGGCCCAGGTGGCCTGGCTCAAGGCACGCGGCCGCAAGGTCGACATGATGCTGTGGATCAGCCTGGCCCTGGTCGTGGTGCTGGGCGGGTTGACGGTCTGGCTCAAGAGCGAGACCTTCATCAAATGGAAGCCCACCGGCCTGTACGGGGCCATGGCCTTGTCCTTCCTGGTCAGCCAATATGCCTTCCGGCGCAACCTGCTCAAGCTGATGCTGGGTGAGCAATTGCAGCTGCCGGACGCCGTCTGGGCTCGATTGGGCCTGGCCTGGGCGGCGTTCTTTGTGGGCATGGGCGTGCTCAACCTGTGGGTGGCGTTCAACTTCAGCACCGATACCTGGGTCAACTTCAAGCTGTTCGGCGGCATCGGCCTGATGTTGCTGTTCACGCTGGCACAGGGCGCCTACATCAGCAGACATCTGCCCGACGAACCCCTGCCCGATGCGACCGAAGCGCCGGCCAGTGCGTCGGAAAAAGCACTCCACAAGCAGGTTTGAGCGCGATGGTTTCCCAGCAACAGATTGAGCAGGCTCTGCGTGCCAGCCTGGGCCCAGACGGCCCCGGCGAACAACTGCAGGTCATCAACGAAAGCCACCTTCACGCGGGTCATGCCGGTGCGGGTGAAGGCTCGCATTGGCGGGTGCGCATCTGCCGGGCGCAGATGGCCGGCCTGCGCCCCGTGGCGCGCCATCGCCTTGTGTATGATGCCTTGGGCCCGCTGATCGAGCAGGGAATTCACGCCCTGGCGATCGAGGCCAGCGCACCGCCTGGGGCTTGATTCGGCCCGACCCGACCAAGCCAGGCCAGCCCGCCGCCCCGGCACTTTGTTTGAATTGAAACCACTGGCGCCTTGAAGTTTCGAACCGCGCCACCACCTGCCCGCGCCAAGCGCTCGCCCTGAGCGCCGGCAATTCCCACCCCCCCTGTTGAGGTAAGACGTCCATGATCCGTCTGTCCACTGTGGCGCGCGCCAGCGCGCTGACACTTGCTACCGTCCTGCTGATGCCACTGTCGGCTGCGGCCCAGAACATCGCCGTCGTCAATGGCAAGCCCGTGCCCAAGGCCAGGCTCGACACCTTGCTGCAGCAGGCCGAGCGCGCCGGCCAGCAGGTCACGCCCGAGATGCAGGGCCAGGCCCGCGAGCAGGTGGTTTTGCGCGAGATCTTCGCCCAAGAGGCCGAGAAGCGCGGCGTGGCCGCCAGCGCCGACTACAAGGCGCAGATGGAACTGGCCCGCCAGAGCATCCTGATCCGCGAACTGTTCGAGGACTACAAGCGCAAGAACCCGGTCACTGACGCCGAAGCCAAGGCCGAATACGACAAGTTCAAGGCCCAGGCCACCGGCACCGAGTACCGCGCCCGCCACATCCTGGTCGAAGGCGAAGAAGACGCCAAGGCGCTGATCGCACAGATCAAGGGCGGTGCCAAGTTCGAGGACCTGGCCAAGGCCAAGAGCAAGGACCCGGGCTCCGGCGAGAACGGCGGCGACCTCGACTTTGCCAAGCCCGAGAACTATGTGCCCGAGTTCAGCAAGGCCATGACCGCGCTGAAAAAGGGCGACATGACCGAAACCCCGGTGAAGAGCCAGTTCGGCTGGCACATCATCAAGCTCGAAGACACGCGCGAAGCGCAGTTCCCTGATTTCGACTCGGTCAAGCCGCAGATCCAGCAACGCCTGGCGCAGAGCAAGCTGCAGGCTTTTCAGGAAGGCCTGCGCAAGTCGGCCAAGACCGACTACAAGTTCGCCGGTCAATAAGTCAGCACTTCGGGCGGCCATCTGCCGCAGCATCGGCAAAGGGCAGCGTCAGCTGCCCTTTTTGCGTTCAACGCGCTGTGCTGTCGCCCAGAAACAGCGCCGGGTCGACCATGGCCTGGTTCAGGCTGACCGACCAATGCAGGTGCGGCCCGGTCACGCGTCCGGTGGCGCCCACTGCGCCCAAGGCCTGGCCGGCCTGCAAATCGTCGCCTACTTTGACGTCAATGCTGCTGAGGTGGCACAGCATCGACATCAGGCCGGCGCCGTGGTCCAGCCAAACCGTCTTGCCGTTGAAGAAAT
Organism: Betaproteobacteria bacterium; assembly: GCA_031417735.1. Taxonomy (GTDB): domain Bacteria; phylum Pseudomonadota; class Gammaproteobacteria; order Burkholderiales; family Burkholderiaceae_C; genus Pseudaquabacterium. The sequence goes on along the minus strand of JANOWE010000316.1, from coordinate 11,423 downwards.
AGTCGCCGGTGTCGATGACCTTGCCCGCCAGCGGCGCAAGGATGGGCGTGCCACTGGCCGCCGCAATGTCCATGCCGCTGTGCGGCGAGCGGGCCTGGCCGTTGAAGAAGCGGCGCAGGCCGAATGAGCTGGACCTGGGTCCGGGCACCGGCGCCTGCATGCGCAGACCGGCTGGCGTGGTGCTGCTGTGGCTGGCGGCCACCCCGACCAGGTGCTCGCGCTCGGCCTGGTGGCGGGCCAGGTCCTTGGCCGACAAATCCACCTGCCCCGGCTTGACGGTCAAGCGCTGTTCGGCATAGGCATGGGGCTGGATCTGGTAATTCAGGCCTGCCGGCGCAGCACCCGACCGCAGCAGTTCCACCACCGCCTGCCCCGGCTTGGCCGTGAGCGGAATGCCCAGCACAGCCGTCCAGCCGCCCGCTGTGGCCAGCACCAGCACAGGCCTGCCTTGGCTGAGCACCTGTGGCGGCTCAGCCGAGGGTCCCAGGTCGAGCAACACCACGCCGCCGGGGCTGTGCCGGGCTTCGGGCAGCGACTGCGCCACGGCCTCGCCGGTCAGCCCCAGCCCCAGCCCCAGCCCCATTTCCACGCCATACAGCGCCAGGGTCAGTGGCCGAAGCGTGAACTCGGTCATGCCGCCGGTAGCTCGATCAAGCGCCCGGCTTCGATGTGCAGCTGGCGGTCGCAGCGCGAGGCAATGGCCGGGTCATGCGTGACCAGCACCAGGCTAGTGCCCGACTCGCGGTTCATGTCGAACATCAGTGCCATCACCTTGGCGCCGGTGGCATGGTCCAGGCTGCCGGTGGGTTCGTCGGCCAGCAGCACGGCGGGCTCGACGACAAAGGCCCTGGCCAGCGCCACCCGTTGCTGCTCACCGCCCGAGAGCGTGCGCGGGTAGTGCCGCAAGCGCTGGTCCAGGCCGACCCGGCCCAGCATCTCGCTGGCCCGCGCGCGGGCATCGGGTGCGCCCAGCAGTTCCAGCGGCAGCATCACGTTCTCGAGTGCGCTCAGATGGCCCAGCAGCTGGAAGCTCTGGAATACAAAACCCAGCTTGCGGGCCCGCAGCGCGGCACGTGCGTCTTCGTCGAGGGCAAAGATGTCGGTGCCCTCCAGCCGCACTGTGCCGCTGCTGGGCCGGTCCAGGCCGGCGATGATGGCCAACAACGTGCTCTTGCCCGAGCCCGAGGCGCCGACGATGGCACTTGATTCGCGCCGCGCCAGCTGCACATGCACGTCATGGAGAATGGTCAGCGTACCGGTGGAATCGGTCACCGAGCGGGTGACATGATCGACCTCGATGATGGGATCTGGCATGAATGGTGGCGGTTGGCGGGTGGGCCCGTGTCGGCGAATGTGGCTCCACTGTAGCGCGGCCGCCCTGGCCGCGACGGTGGTGGGCAGCGGCCTGGCCAGGGCCGCCAAGCCCGGACAGCGCCTGCTGGTGCTGGGTGACAGCCTGTCGGCCGAGTATGGGCTGGCCCGTGGCAGCGGCTGGGTGGCGCTGCTCGAGCGCAAGCTCGCGGCCCTGGCACCACCGGTAGGCGTGGTCAATGCCAGCATCAGTGGCGAGACCACGGCCGGTGGCCGTTCGCGCCTGTCGGCCTTGCTCAGGCAGCATGCGCCCAGCCATGTGCTGATCGAGCTGGGTGGCAACGACGCCCTGCGTGGTCTGCCGCTGGCCAGCACCCAGGCCAATCTGCAGGCCATGGCCGGCGCCGCGCGCAGTGCCGGCGCCAAGGTGATGGTGGTGGGCATGCAGGTGCCGCCCAACTATGGCCAGCGCTATGGCCAGGATTTTGCCGACCTTTTTGCCAAGGTGGCCCGCGCCGAGCAGGCCGCACTGGTACCGTTTCTGTTGTCCGGCGTGGCCGATGCGCCCAACGCCGAAAGCCTGTTCCAGCCCGATCGCATCCATCCTCGCGCCGAGGCGCAGCCACGCATGCTGGCCAATGTCTGGGCGGTGATGGCAGGCTGGCTGCGCTGAACGGCCTCGGCCAGGCCGCGACGGGCTGGCCCGGCGCGCTGCTGGGCCTGCGGCCAGTCAGCGCTGCTGGCGCGGCTCGCGCCCGCCTCGACCGCCATCACCGGCATCGGTCGCTTCGCGCCGTTCGTCGCTGCGGCTGCGTTCGGCACGGTCACCGCGCTCCGGTCGCTCCGGTCGATCAGCACGTTCGGTGCGTTCCTGCGCTGCCCTGGCCTCACCACGGTCCGCCCGATCCTGGCGTCCACGGGGGCCGCCTCGGGGTGCAGCCGCTGGCTCCTGGGCCACGGCCGCCGGTTGCGTTGCGGCCACCGGGGTGACAGGGCCGACAGCGGCGGCTGCGGCGGCAGCGGCCGCTGGGCTGGCCTCGGCAGGGCGTTGCGGCGACAACGGCCGCCTGGGCAAGGCCATCGTCGGTCGCTCGGGATCGCTCGGGTCCGGTCTGACGCGCTCGGTACCTCGACCCGGCCCGGGCTCGTTGGCCCCGCCTCTGCCTGCTTCCGGGCGTGACGGCGAAGCGTCGTTGGCAGGCTGGCGGCGCTGAGCAGGCCGGGGCACCTCAGCAGGCGACGCATCGTCATGCCTGGGTGGCTGGGGCTGGGCCATGACCAGCGGCGCCGGCGGCGAGGAATCGCCGTGCGGGCGCCCGCGATCATGCTCGCGGCCGGCATCGCGGTCCTGGTCCCGGCCACGGCCCTGACCCGGCTCACGTCCAACGCCGGGGCCCGGCTGTACCGCAGGAGCTCGCGGCCCCTGCCCATGCTGGCCATGGCCCGGTGAAAAGCGCGGCACCACCACCACCGGCGGCGGTGGCCGTTGGCCGATGTTCACGCCAATGTGGACCCTGGGTGAGTTGACCCAGCCGCCCAGCACCGGCGCAAACACCGGTCGGTGGTGGCGCGGACCGGGCGACCAGGCCCAGCGACCGCCAATCTGCAGCCACAGGCCGTAATGGAAGGGCGCAAAACCCCAGGGCGCGGCATCGATCCAGGTCCAACCCCAGGGCGAAACCCAGGCCCAGCGGCCGTCGCGATAAGGCTCCCAACCCGAAGGCACCCGGCGTGGCAGCCAGACGCCACCATGCTCGGGGTGGTCTTGCCAGTCACCATAGCGGTCCAGGTCCTGCCAGCCGGTCATCTCGGCCGGTACATGGCTGGCGCTTCGCGTGGGCGCATCGGCGCGCTGGTCACGCACCACCCAGTCTGAAAAGGCGTCGTTCTGGATCTGCGCCCAGGCGAAATTCGTCGGTCCACCGCCGACGGGCAGCCACAGGTCGGCGCGCCGGCCGTCGCCGATCAGCAATGTGCTGTCGCTCGACTCGAAGCGCAGTTCGCCGCGCCACACCGAGGCCTGGGTCGCGTCGGATTCGCGGTCGAAGCGGTAGTGGCCCACGCGCTGGGGCAGCCAGCGTCCTTCCCGCGTCTGCAGCTCGATCTGGCCTATCCAGGGGCTGTCGCCCACCTGCAAGGCGGCACTGCCCTGCTCCAGCCGCAGCACCACGCGCTGGTCGTCCAGCCGCTGGATGAGCAGTTCACTGCGGCCGTCCAGGCGCACGGAGACACTGCCGATGCGCAATTCAGCGCGGGCCTGGCCGTCGGTGCGCAGACGGTCGCCGCTGGTCAGCGGCCAGTTCACCAGCGATTGCTCAGCCGAGGCCATCCAGCGCTGGCTGTCGCGGTCCTGCAGCCAGACCCCGGCCGGTGCCTCGACCAGTCGCCCTACCCGCCCCGGCGGCGCAGCCGACCAGGACGGCACGGCCAGCAGCAGGCCGATCAGCATCAGCGTGGCAGTCAACCAGCGTTGCAGCATGGCCCTTCGGGACGTCGGTTCAGGCCGTGGAAGGGGCGAATTCAAGCGGGGATGCATGCTGGCCTCCATCCGCCCGGGAAAAGGCGGCACCCGATTACAACGCCCGGGCCGGCCGCGCGGCTGACGGGCCAGCGTGAAGGCTTTGTAAAGCGGCCGGCCGCGAAGTCCGTCAATCGTCGTCGCCGGCGCTGTCACCCAGTTCGGGAAACAGCACGCTCGTGTAGCCCAGTTGGCGCAGATCGGTCATGCGCGTGGGGTAGAGCCGGCCGATCAGGTGGTCACATTCATGCTGCACCACGCGGGCATGGAAGCCATCGACTTCACGCGTGATGGGCTGGCCCTGCAGGTCGAAGCCGGTGTAGCGCACCCGCGCCCAGCGCGGCACCAGGCCGCGCAGGCCGGGCACCGACAAGCAAGCCTCCCAGCCGTCGACCACCGCGTCGTCCAGCGGCGTGATCTGCGGGTTGATCAACACCGTCAGCGGCACCGGTGACTCGTCCGGATAGCGCTGGTTGCGCTCGAAGCCAAAGATCACCAGTTGCAGGTCCACGCCGATCTGCGGTGCGGCCAGGCCCGCGCCGTTGGCCGCGACCATGGTCTCTTTCATGTCCTGCACCAGGCAGCGCAGCTCGGGCGTGTTGAAGGCGGTGACGGGTGGCGCCACGCGCAGCAAGCGGGCGTCGCCCATTCTCAAGATGTCACGAACGGTCATGGTCGGGGTCCTTCAGGGTTCACGCCGGGCGCCAGGCCAGCCAGGCGGCGCAGATCAGCAGGCTCAGCAGGGTGATGGGGATGCCGGTGCGGGCATGGCGGCGCCAGTCGATGAGGATGCCATGACGCCGGGCGGCGTCGACAACGATGACGTTGGCGATCGAGCCCACGATCAGCAGCTTGCCGGCCAAGGTGCTGACCAGTGCCAGCAAATGACCGGCACTCGGCCGCTGGGCCACCGGCAGCAGCAACATCACGGCCGGCACGTTGGAGACCAGCTTGCTCAGCAGCAGCGTGGCGCCAAACAGCGGCGCCGGTTCGTCCAGCGCCAGGCCCTGGGCGCCCAGCAACATGCCCAGGTAGACCTGCCCAAACACCACCAGCACCACCAGCGTGGCTGGCGGCAGGCCCAGGGCCCAGGCCATTCACTTGAAGCGCATCGCCACCTTCGGGCTGCCCGGCAGGCCGGTGTACTCCACCTCCACCGCCAGGCCGGGCTTGGGCGGCATCAGCTTGGAGAACGAGCCCAGGCTGATCAGGTCGCCCACCTTCATGGCCTTGCCATCGCGGGCCATGTCGGCCGCCAGCCAGGCCACGGCGGCCAGCGGGTGGCCCAGCACGTCGCTGCCCTTGCCACGGTCGAGTTCGGCACCGTCGCCGCGAATCACCACCACCATGTCGCGCAGCGCGTCGAGAAAAGCCGCGTTGCGTTGCACCGGCAGCGGTGCGCCGGTCACGCCCAGGCGGGCGCCGACGTTGATGGCGTTGATCGCCGCGCCATTCAAGTTCGGCGGCGCTGCCACCACCAGGTCGGGTAGCTCGATGAAGGGGATGACCTGGTCGATCGCGGCCAACACTTCTTCTGGTGTCCTGGCCTGGTTGATGGTGGCGCTGCTCACGCGCACCAGCATGTCGGCTTCAAACAGCGGCCGCGCACCGAAGCCCGCATCGACCACCGCGCCGTCGGCCAGCAGCATGGGCGCGTACAACGTGCCCCAGACCGGAGAATCGTGGTTGAAGCGCTTTTGCACCGCCGGATTGGTCAGCCCGGCCTTGTAGCCCACCGGTGCGCCCAGGTCGCGTGCCAGCAAGGCGTTGAACTTGCCGCGGCTGCATTCACCATCGGCCGCCGACAGGCCTTCGGGGTTGACCGCCGGCTGGCGGGCCTGGTAGGCCTGGTACATCGCCGCGACCTGGGCCTCGTCCATGCAGGCGGCCTGGCTGGCCAGAGGCGTGGCCAGCAGGGCTGCCAGCAGGCACAGGGATGGAAGGGAATCGGTGCGGGTCATGGGCTCTCCTGGGGTAGTTGCTTGAGTCGGGTCAGTCCAGCGGCGGGTTGGGGTGAAACTCGGTGCCGGTGGTTTTTTTCTGGCGCTCAGCCCGCCAGCAAGGCCATCAAGCCGGCCTCGTCCAGCACGGTGATGCCCAGCACTTGCGCCTTGTCCAGCTTGGAACCGGCCTCTTCACCGGCCACCAGGGCATGGGTCTTCTTCGACACCGAGCCGGCCACCTTGCCTCCGGCCGCTTCAATCATCGCCTTGGCCTGGTCGCGGCTGAGCGTGGGCAGGGTGCCGGTGAGCACAAAAATCTGGCCGGCCAGGATTTGCGGCGCGGCGGCCGCGCCCTCACCTTCTGGCCAATGCACACCGGCCGCGCGAAGCATTTCCACCACCTCGCGGTTGTGCGGCTGGTCGAAGAAGGTGCGGATGGCCTGGGCCACCACCGGCCCCACGTCGGGCACCTGCTGCAGCGCAGCCAGGTCGGCGTCCATCACGCTGTCCAGGCTGCCGAAATGGCGGGCCAGTTCCTTGGCCGTGGCCTCGCCAACCTGGCGGATGCCCAGCGCAAACAAGAAGCGCGGCAGCGTGGTGGTCTTGCTCTTCTCCAGCCCCGCCAGCAGGTTGACCGCGCTTTTTTCGCCCATGCGCTCCAGCGCGGCCAGCTTGGCCAGGCCCAGGGTGTACAGCTCAGGCAGGCTGCGGATCAGGCCGCCGTCAACCAGCTGGTCGACCAGCTTGTCGCCCAGGCCTTCCACGTCCATCGCCCGGCGGCCGGCAAAGTGCAGCATGGCCTGCTTGCGCTGTGCGGGACAGAACAGGCCACCTGTGCAGCGCTGGTCCATGCCGCCACGCTCTCGCAGCACCGTGCTGCCGCAGACCGGGCAGGCGCGGGGCATGCGGAAATTGGGCACGTAGGCCGGGCGGGTGCCGGGCAGGCGCCCCACCACCTCGGGGATCACATCACCGGCACGGCGCACCACCACCTGGTCGCCCACCCGCACACCCTTGCGCCGCAACTCGAACACGTTGTGCAGCGTGGCATTGGACACCGTGGTGCCGCCGACGAACACCGGCGCCAGCTTGGCCACCGGCGTGAGCTTGCCGGTGCGGCCGACCTGGATCTCGATGCCGTTCAGCCTTGTCGACTGTTCTTGCGCCGGGTATTTGTGCGCCACTGCCCAGCGCGGCTCACGGCTGACAAAACCCAGCCGCTGCTGCAGCGCCAGCCGATTGAGCTTGTAGACCACGCCGTCGATGTCGAACGGCAGCGCATCGCGCCGCGCGCCGATGGCCTGGTGAAATTCCACCAACCCGGCCCCACCCAGCACCCGTTGGCGGTCAGCGTTGACCGGCAGGCCCAAGGCCAGCAAGGCGTCGAGCACCGCACTGTGGGTGTCAGGCAATGGCCAGCCCTTGACCTCGCCCAGGCCATAGGCGAAGAAGCTCAGCGGCCGCTGCGCGGCGATGGCCGGGTCAAGCTGGCGCACCGCACCCGCTGCGGCATTGCGCGGGTTGATGAAGCTCTTGTCGCCCTGCTCGCGTTGGCGCTCATTCAGCCGCTCGAACTGGGCCCGGGCCATGTAGACCTCGCCGCGCACTTCCAGCACTTCGGGCATGGCCTGGCCATCGGGCACGCGCAGCCGCAGCGGCACCATGGCGATGGTGCGGATGTTCTGCGTCACGTCCTCGCCGGTCTGGCCGTCGCCACGCGTGGCGGCCAGCACCAGCACGCCCTGCTCGTAGCGCAGGTTGATGGCCAGGCCGTCGAACTTCAGCTCGGCGGCGTAGGCCAGGGGCGGTGCGTCCTCGGTCAGTTCGAGCTCGCGGCGCATGCGGGCGTCGAAGGCCAGCGCGCCGCTGGGCTCGGTATCGGTCTCGGTGCGGATGCTGAGCATGGGCACCGCGTGGCGCACGGTTGCAAAACCGTCCAGCACCCGGCCCATCACGCGCTGCGTGGGTGAATCGGCGCTGCGCAGCGCCGGCTCGGCGTCTTCCAGCGCCTGCAGCTCCTGGAACAACCGGTCGTAGTCGGCGTCAGGGATCTCGGGCGCGTCCAGCACGTGGTACTGCTGACCATGGTGCTGCAGCTGCCGGCGCAGCTCGGCGGCACGTTCAGTGGCAGGGGCGGCAGCTGGAGAATTTGACGCGCTGGACATGGGCCAAGTGTAGAGTGGCCGACCAGACTCAACCCCCAGCCGGCGCCCCGCCTCGTGTGCTTCAACCACCTCGCCAGGAAGGTTCTGATCACGGTGTTTCCTGGCCTGATTGCGCTGGCGCTAGAGTTCGCCGGGCCGGCCGCCGCACGCATCAACGCGGCGCTGGCTGCGGCTCCGGCCATTCCGGCCTTTCCGGCCATTCCGGCTACACCCGCCCCAGCGGCGCCCGAACCAGGCGCTCCTGGCGCACCGGGCCTGCGCCTGCCGGCCAGCGTGCGGCCCACCGCGGTGGCCTTGGCGCTGAACGTCGACCCGGCCCAGGCCCGACACAGCGGCGAGGTGGTCATTGACCTGCAGCTGACCCAAGCTACCGGCCGCATCGAGCTGCATGCGCAGGACCTGCAGGTGCATGCCGCCAGCGCCCAGCTGCCGGGTGCCAGGACGCTGCCCGCCCGGGTGACGATGCGGCCTCAAGGCTCGCGCCTGGTGCTGGCCTTTGACAGTGCGCTGCCCGCCGGGCCGGCGCAGCTGCGCTTGGCCTTCTCGGGCCGGCTGCAGGAGCAGACCTTCTCTGGCCTGTACCGCCAGCATGAGGCCGGCCAGTGGGCGGCCTTCAGCCACTTCCAGCCCAACGGCGCGCGGCGGGTCTTCCCGCTGTTTGACGAACCCGGCTGGAAATTGCCCTGGACGCTGAGCCTGACCGTGCCCGAGGCCTTGACCGCCGTTTCCAACATGCCCACGCAGCGGCAGACCAGCGAGCGTGCGGGCTGGACGACCTGGCACTTCGCGCCCACGCCGCCGCTGCCCAGCTACCTGCTGGGCTTTGCCGTCGGGCGCTTCGATGTGCGGCCTGGCCCCAGCCTGGGCAAGCTGCCTATTCGGGTACTGACCCCACCCGGCCGCGCGGCCGAAGCCGCCGAGGCCGCCGCCGCCACGGCGCAGGCGCTGGACAGGCTGCAGGCCTATTTTGGACTGCCCTACCCCTTTGCCAAGCTCGACAGCCTGGCTGTGCCTGTGGCTGCCGGCTTTGCCGCGATGGAGCATCCCGGCCTGATCACCTATGCCAGCCATGTGCTGCTGGCGCCGCCAGCGCCGCTGCCACCGCGCTGGCGGGCCGACCTGCTGGCCACGGTGGCGCATGAGCTGGCGCACCAGTGGTTCGGCAACCTGGTCAGCCCGGCCTGGTGGGACGATTTGTGGCTGAATGAGGCCTTCGCCTCCTGGCTGGGTGACCGCACCAGCGCCGAACTGCAGCCCGGCTGGGCAGCGGTCAACCTGGTGCGCGCCCGAGCCGCCGCCATGCAGGCCGACCAGCTGCCCGGCGCCCGCCGCATCGAGCAGCCGGTGGACAGCGAGCAGGACCTGGCCGGCCTGTGGGACCCGATCGCCTATGAAAAAGGCCAGCTGCTGATCGGCATGGCCGAGGCCTGGCTGGGGCCTGACCGCTTTCGCGACGCGGTTCGGCGCTACATCGCCCGCCATGCCCGGGGCAGCGCCCGCAGCGACGACTTCTTCGCTGCCCTGGCCGCCACCGACCCCACGCTGCCCACCCTGATGCGCAGCTTCACCCGCCAGGTCGGGGTGCCGCTGCTGCGGCTGGAACTGCGCTGCAGCAGCGGCCCACCGCAGCTGCTGCTGAGCCAGGAAGCCTTGCGCCCGCCGGGCGTGGCAGCGCCGGTACCGGCCTCGGCCACCGGCCGCTGGCAGCTGCCCCTGCAATTGCGCACGCCGGCTGGCATCAGCCGGTTTCTACTGACTGACATCCAGGCCACGCTGGCCCTGCCCGACAAGAGCTGCCCGGCATGGGTCCAGGCCAACGTGTCTGGCCTGGGCTATTACCGCGTGGCCTACCCACCAGCCCTGCAGACGGCGCTGGCTGGCTGGCCCGAACTGCCGGTGGTGGAAGCCCTGGTGCTGCTGGACGACGCCCGAAGCCTGCAGGCCCATGGCCTGTTGTCGCAGGCCGCACTGCTGGCCCTGGTGCAGCGCTTTGCCACGCAGCCGCAGCCTGAGCTGGCGCTGGCAGCGGCCGAAGCCTTGCGGCAACTGCAGCCGCTGCAGGTCCCGGCCAGCCATGCCCGGCATTGGCAGACCCTGTTCGGCGCGCGAGCCCGGGCCCTGGGCTGGCTGACGCGCCCGGGCGACAGCGCGGCGCTGCAATCGCTGCGTGCGGGCCTGCTGCCGCTGCTGGCCGATGCGGGTGAAGACACTGCCCTGCGTGCCCAGGCCCGGCAACTGGCCCAGACCTGGCTGCTGGACCGCGAGCAACTGGACGCGGCGATGCGCCGGCCGGTGCTGGCCACATCGGCGCTGGACGCCGACAGCGCCTGGTTCGAAACCCTGCGCTCGGCGCTGCGGGCCAGCAACCACCGGTCCGAGCAGGAAGACCTGCTCGGCGCGCTGGGCCAGGTGCGCACACCCGCGTTGGCCGAACGGGCGCGCCAAAGCCTGCTCGCGCCCGGGCAGGACCTGCGTCTGGGCATGGCTGCGTTGCTGGGCGCTCAGGCCGGCCAGGCCGCCACCCGCGCCGGCGCACTGGCCTTCCTGGCCCGCCACCAGGCGGTGTTGGTCAGCTCGCTGCCCGTGAATGACGCTGCGGGCTTGCCCGGCTTGTTCATCGGCGCCTGCAGCGCCGACGAGGCTCGCGCCATCGACGCCGCCTTTGCCCGCTCGGCCCGAGCTTCTCCGGCTGGCCGGCTGGCGCTGAGCCGGGTGCTGGAAACCGTGCGCCTGTGCGCTGCGGGCCGGGATGCCGGTGCCGCACTGCGCTGACCGCTGGGGCCGCCCGAGTCGCGGCTCGATCTGGGCCCAGGCGGACGGACCGACGGTCGTCCGGCGGATCGGCCCACTGTGGTTGGGCTGCCGTCCAGTGCGACCTGAAGGACCCGCGCCGGTGTGGCGAATGCCGAGGCCGCCAGCGGCTCCTCGACTGTGCCGTAGCCCAGCAGCAGGCCCTTGGCCCTAGCCGGCTGGCGCAGGTGCTGCATCGACAGCGGGCGGGTGGCCACGACTTCAGCCAGGGCCTGTTGCGCCAGCGCAAGGTCGTCCGCCTGCGGCGGCAGACCCAGCATCAGGCGCAGGACCGGCGCGCGGAACGCATTGCGCAGGCCCCAGTAGCCGGAGTCTTCCAGCCAGGCGGTAGCGCCCGGGTCGGCCAGCAACCGGGCCACCAACTGCAGTGACTGCTGGCTGCCGCTGGTGACGATCGGGCCGCGACAGCAGGCGCGGCGCCAACTCGGCCACAAAGCTGCCTCGACCCACGCCGGCGCTCGAATGGCCTTCCAGCGCGAGTTGCTCGCACACCTGCACCACCGTGTTGCGTGAGCTGCCCGGCGCCAAGGCCAGGCCTAGGAGCGTGGGCGGCAGAAATCCGTACCCGCGCCAAGGCGAGTCACGGTGTCTGGCAAGGCGCATGCGAGGCGCATGGCTGGCCCCCTGCAACGAGCATGCAACGCCGCCAGACGCCGCGAATCGCCTTGGCCCTTC
>JANOWE010000315.1:0-9235 GCA_031417735.1 Betaproteobacteria bacterium | reverse complement strand
TACGGGCAAATTCGGCCGGCGTGCAGTCGGTCAGGCCGGCCTGGCCTTGCTCGTTGGTGGATTCGGCGGTCAGCGTCTGGCTGAGCATGGCCTTGCCCGCGAGTTCGGGGTGGGCACGGATCAGCGCCCGTTGCACCTCGCGGTCTGATTCACGCACCACTTTCGCCAGGGCCAGCTTCAGTTGCACCAGGCTGACGAAGGGCCGGGCAGAGGCCGCGCGCTGGGCGATCCAGGGCGAGTGTTCGTAGGTGCCGTCCAGCAACGCGACGAATTCGTCGGCGCTGGCGGCGTTGATCAGTTCAAGCGTCAGCACAGGCTCACTCCCAGACAAAGGCGGAGGCAGGGTTGAAGGGGTGGGTGGTCTGCCAGTGGCGGGCAATGTCGATGCGGCGCGCCACCCAGACCCGGTCATGCGTGGCCACATGGTCCAGAAAGCGCTGCAGCGCGCGCATTCGGCCGGGGCGGCCGAGCAGGCGGCAATGCATGCCCACGCTCATCATCGTGGGCTGCGTTTCACCCTCGGCGTAGTGCACATCGAAGGCGTCTCGCAGGTAGTGGAAAAACGCATCGCCGTTGGCATAGCCCTGGGGCAGCGCAAAGCGCATGTCGTTGGCGTCCAGCGTGTAGGGTACGACCAGATGCGGCGTCAACGCGCCGTCGGTCTTGCGCACCTGCAGCCAGAACGGCAGGTCGTCGCCGTAGTGGTCGCTGTCGTAGGCAAAGCCGCCGAAGTCGGCAACCAGCCGGCGCGTGTTCGGGCTGTCGCGACCGGTGTACCAGCCCAGCGCTCGCTCGCCCGTCAGCGCCTCGATGCGGGCCATGGCCAGGGCCATGTGTTCACGCTCGGTGGCCTCGTCCACGCCCTGGTAGCTGATCCAGCGCCAGCCATGGCAGGCGATCTCATGGCCCGCGGCCTTGAACGCGGCGGTGACCTCGGGGCTGCGTTCCAGCGCCATGCCCACGCCAAACACCGTCAGCGGCAGGCCGCGTCGCTCGAACTCACGCAGGATGCGCCAGACCCCCGCGCGCGAGCCGTATTCATAAATGCTTTCCATGCTCAGGTGCCGCCCGGCAATGGCCGGCGGGTTGAACATCTCGGACAGGAACTGCTCGCTTCCCGCATCACCATGCAGCACGCTGTTCTCGCCGCCTTCTTCAAAATTCAGCACGAACTGCAGCGCCACGCGCGCCTGGCCCGGCCAGGCGGCATGGGGCGGGTGCTGGCCATGGCCGTGCAGATCACGTGGGTAGGGCGATGTGGAACTCAGGTGGGTCATGGCGGTTCAGCCCAAGGGGCGCAGCGCAGCGCTCAGGTCGCTGGCATGTGGGTCAAGGCGCAGGTTTTGCTCCAACTCGGACAGGTGGTGTTCCGTCAGCCGAGCGGCGGCACGGGCATCGCGCTTCTCCAGCGCGTCGACGATGGCCACATGCTCGTCCAGCGAATGCTGGGCGGAATGTGAGGACTGGTACATCAGCGCGATCAGCGACGAGCGGCTGAGCAAGTCACTCAGCAGCTCGGCCAGTACCTCGTTGCCCAGCTGGCGCGCCAGCACGACATGGAAGTCGGCCAGCAGCCGGGTGCGGCCGGGCACATCGGTGCGGCCCACGGCGGCAGCCTCGTCGCGCAGGTGGCGTCGCAGGTCGGCGATCTGCGCGTCGGTGATGCGCGCGCACAGTTGCTTGGCCATCGAAGCTTCCAGCATGGCGCGAACCTGGAACACCTGACGCGCCTCGTCCACGCTGGGCATGGCCACACTGGCGCCGCGCGCGGGCGACAGCATGAGCAGACGGTCGCGGCTGAGCTGGTTGAAGGCCTGGCGCACCAGAGTGCGCGAGACGCCGAAGATATCGGCGATCTTCTGCTCGCTGAGCTTGGTGCCCGGCATCAGCCGCCGCTCGACGATGGCCGAGGTGATGGACTCGACGATGCGCCCGGTGCTGCCGGGGGTCTCGCCTTTGCCGCTGCTGCTGCCGCTGCCGCTGAGCGCGGGCACGATCTTCGGTGAACTGCGGGTGGTGACCATGGCCGTGACAGAGTCTTGTGCGCCATAGTGTATACACTTTTTATTGGATTCCAAGCTTGGGCTGGCACCAGTCTGCGTAGCGCTGCCAAGGCCTCGCCGCAGGTCCTGAGGACCTGGCCTGCTGTCACCCGGGTTTTCACCATGATCACATGCACACCGTATTGCATACACTTTTGCCATGTCGCCGCGGCGCCTCGCGGCCAGGCATTCCTCAGCGGATGCCGGCCCTCGGGTTTGCGACAGCCTCTTCTCACAGAGCCCGCTGTGGTGAGAGGAAAGTAAGCAGGCATGCCCTGTGCTTTCCTTCACCCTTTTGGAGATGCCTGTGGAAGCCTATCTGCTCGACTGGGCCAACCTGCTGTTGCGCTGGGCCCATGTGATCACGGCCATTGCCTGGATCGGGTCGTCGTTCTATTTCGTCTTTCTCGACTTCAGCCTGACCAAACCCGAGAACCCTGAGCTCCAGGCCCAGGGCGTTGACGGTGAGCTGTGGGCCGTGCACGGCGGCGGCTTCTACAACCCGCAGAAGTACCTGGTGGCGCCGAAGAAGCTGCCCGAGCTGCTGCACTGGTTCTACTGGGAGGCCTACTCCACCTGGCTGACCGGGATGGCGCTGTTCACGGTGCTGTACCTGTTCAACGCCGGCACCTTTCTGGTCGACAAGAGTGTCTGCGACTGGTCGCCGGCGGCGGCCATCGGTGCGTCTCTGGGTTTTCTGGTCATGTGCTGGTTCGTCTACGACAGCATCTGCCGCGCCTTCGGCCAGAAGAAGAACGGCGACCTGATCGTCGGTGCCGGCGTGCTGCTGTTCGTGGTCTTCGCATCCTGGCTGGCCTGCCAGTTGTTCGCCGGCCGCGCGGCCTTTTTGCTGGTGGGCGCGATGTTGGCCACCAGCATGAGCGCCAATGTGTTTGTCTGGATCATTCCCGGCCAGCGCACCGTGGTGGCGCAATTGAAGGCCGGCCAGCCAGTGGACCCGATCCACGGCTGGCGCGCCAAGCAGCGCAGCGTGCACAACACTTATTTCACGCTGCCGGTGCTGGTCGCGATGCTGTCCAACCACTATGGCTGGCTCTACACCGGGCCGCACAACTGGCTGGTGCTGGTGCTGCTGATGCTGGCCGGCGCACTCATCCGCCACAGCTTCGTCGCCCGCCACAAGGCCCTGGTGCAGGGCAGGCGCGTGCCTTGGCAGCATGCCGTCGTCGGCACCCTGGTGTTGCTGGGCCTGGCCATCTGGCTGGCCCCGCCGCCGCCCTCGGCCCGGGCCAGGTTGGCCGCTGCGCAGCCGCCGAGTTTTGCCGCCGTCAAGGCCGTAATCGACCAGCGCTGCGTGATGTGCCACAACGCCCAATTGCAGAGCAAGAACGTGGCCCTGCACACGCCAGCGTTGCTCAAGCAGCATGCCCAGCAGGTCTACCAGCAGGCCGCCGTTCTCAAGCTGATGCCGATGAACAACGCGACCCAGATCACCGACGAAGAACGCGCGCTGATCAAGCGCTGGTTCGAAGCCGGTGCGCCGCTGCAGTGATGTTTCGGCCCCGCCCATCGACGCCACAAGCGGAGACAAGACGAACCCCAGGGCTCCATAGCCGACATCTCGGTCCTGCAGGGCGGCACCGGTCTGGTGGTGTTCGGCCTGGTCGTGGCCACCGGCATCCGCCTCCTGGCCACGGTCGACGACAAGGGCCAGATCGACTCGGTCAAGACGGCCAACGCGCACTGCGTTCGGCTTGCCCGACAGCGGGCGATCAAGGGCCGGCCACCAGACCCTGGTCATGCAGGGCTCCGATGGCCTTGCCAGACAGGCCCAGCACCTCGGCGAGCACCACATCGGTGTGCTCGCCCAACACCGGTGCGGGCGCAGTGACGCCGCGCAATTCACCCGGCTGCCGCACCGCCGACCCGGCGGCCAGGTGGTGGCCCACGCCCACGGTGTCGTGGGCCTCGAAGACCGGGTTGGTCAGACCCACGCGCGGGTCTTGCGCCAGCAGTTCGGGCACGCTGCGGTAGGGGCCCCAGCAGGCGCCGGCGGCGTCGAGCGCAGCCGCTGCCTGGGCCATCGGGCGGGCCGCAAACCAGGGCTCCAGCATCGCCGCCAGCACCTCGCGCTGGGCATAGCGCTGGGCTTCGTCGGCCAGATCGACGCCCAGGCGGGACTGCAGCGCAGCCACGGCATCCGCCAGGCCGCAGGCTCTGACCAACGCCGCCCATTGGCCGGCCGACACGGCCGCGACCATCACCCTGCGCCCATCGGCGGTAGCAAAGTCGCGGCCGAACGCACCGTAGATGTGGTTGCCGATCGACGGCCGCTCCTGGCCCAGCAGTTCGGCCTCGGCCAGCACGCCCAGGTGCGACAAGGTGGCAAAGGCCATGTCGCTCAGCGCCAGCTGCAACTGCGCGCCCTGCCCGCAGCGCTGGCGCTGGTTCAGCGCGGCCACGATCGCGAACGCCGCCTGGTAGGCGCAGGCAATGTCCCAGGCCGGCAGCACATGGTTGACTGGCTGCTGCGCCGAGCCGCCGCCCGTGACCGCCGGGTAGCCACTGGCGCTGTTGACGGTGTAGTCCAGCGCCGTGCTGCCGTCGGCATTGCCCTGGATGGTGCAGCTGACCAGGTCGGGCCGGCGCTGGGCCAGCAAGCCATGGGCCAGCCAGGGCGTGCCGATGTTGGTCAGCAACACACCGCCTTGTTGGCCGGCGAGGCCAGCCTGGTCGGCTGCGGTGACCAGCTCTTGCACCAGCGCGCGCCCCTCGGGCCGGCGCAGGTCCACTGCCACGGAGCGCTTGCCCTTGTTCAGACCGGTCCAGTAAAGACTGCGGCCCGGGCCGTCGGCGGTATCGGGCATGCAGGGCATGCGGCGCTGGTCCAGCCCTCCGCCAATCATGTCGATGCGGATCACGTCGGCGCCAAACTGCGCCAGCGTCAGCCCGGCCAGCGGCGCGGCAATGAAGGCCGAACTTTCGATCACACGGTAGGGGCTGAGCAGTTGGTGGTTCATGGCAGCCCGCATCTTGCCCTGCCGCTCGCACGCGGGCCACCTGCGCTTCGACAGGCGGCTCGCGGCTTGGTTTGACATTTGGCCGACAAAGAAAGACAATTGGCCAGATGACGAACGCCCTGCACGCCAAGGAAGGCGTCCGTGCCAGGCCCGCCCGACCGAAGGGGGCTCCGACCCATCTGGCCTTGGGCGCCATCGAGTTCATGGGCGCCGGCCGGCATTTCAAGCAACTTCCGCAAAGCCGGGCCGAAGTCCATGGCGCGCTGGTCAAAGGCCTGCCCTATGCGTTGCTGGTCACGCTGGTCGACCAGCTCACCGCGCTGTCGGTCGAACAGGTGGCCGACGCGGTGGGCATCAGCGCGCGCACGCTGCGGCGGCAGAAAGACCATACCGGCAAGCCCATGCCGGCCGATCTGGCCAGCAAGACCTGGCAGTTTGCCGAGATCCTGGCCCAGGCCAGCGCGGTGTTTGGCAGCCGCGACGCGGCCGAGCGCTGGATGGCCCGTCCCGCCATGGGCCTGGACGGCGCGCTGCCAGTCGAGCTGCTGCGCACGCTGCCGGGCAGCGAGCTGGTGACCGAATTCCTTGGCCGGCTGGAGCATGGCGTCTACACCTGAACCCCGCCTGGCCGACCTGCCACCGGCCTTGGGCGGGCCCGTCGCCACCACACTGTTCACTGCCTGGCGGCTGGACGCCCAGCGCTACGCCGCGCAGTGGGACAGCGGCTGGGGCGCCGAACACTTCGGCGGGCGCTGGAACAGCAAGGGCCAGCGCGCGGTCTACTGCAGCCTGGACCCGGCCACCTGCCTGATCGAAGCCGCCGTGCACCGTGGCTTCGAGGTCCTCGACGCCCAGCCCCATGTCTTGAGCTGCCTGCAGTTGCAGGCCGCCGGCGTGCGCGTGGTGCAGCCCCATGAGCTGCCCAACCCGGCCTGGCTGCAGGGTGGCGGGCCGTCGGCGGGCCAGCAGCGCGGGGGGGAAGCGCGTCTGGCCCAGCATGGCATCGTGCTGCTGCCCAGCACCGTGTCGCGGCCGAGCTGGAACCTGGTCTTCTCGCCCGAGCATGCGGCGGGCCGCTGGCAGCTGCTGGCCCAGCAGCGGCTGGTGGTGGACACCCGGTTGAACCCCGTTCCCGCCGGGTCATGACCCGGCGGGAACGGACACCCTGTGTGGCCAGCTTAAGCGCGCGCTAAGTCAGCCGGCCTAGACTCCGCTCCAGCCTGGCCATCGGCTTCGGCCAGCCTGCGCGAACCCGCTTGAGGAACCTGCCATGAACCGCCCCTTCATCCATCTGCAGCTGAATCGCCAACGCACCATCGACGTGACACCCGGTGCCGGCTGGCGCCGCGCCGCCAGGGCAGCGCTGACCGTGCTGCTGCTGGTCGTGGTGCTGCCGCTGCTGTGGCTGGTGGGCGGCCTCGTGCTGCTGGGTCTGGTGGGGGCGGCGGTCGTGCTGCTTGCCATTGGCCTGGCGCGCGCCTGGTGGCTGGGCCGCGCAAAGGGCGGCGTGATTCAGCGGCGCTGAGCCCACCGCTGGCCCTGGCGCGCCATGCGCTTGCTGCTGGTCGAAGACGACACCATGATCGGCGAAGCCGTGGCCGACCTGCTGCGCGCCGAGCATTACGCGGTGGACTGGGTCAAGGACGGCAAGCGCGCCGACACCGCCCTGCGCACGCAAAGCTACGACCTGCTGTTGCTCGACCTGGGCCTGCCCGGCCGCGACGGCCTGAGCGTGCTGCGCGATCTGCGCGCGCGCAAGGACCGACTGCCGGTGCTGGTGCTCACCGCCCGCGACGCCGTGGCTCAGCGCATCGAAGGCCTGGACGCCGGCGCCGACGACTATGTGCAAAAGCCCTATGCCCTGGACGAGTTGCTGGCCCGCATCCGCGCCCTGCTGCGCCGCGCCGCCGGCCGCGCCGAGCCGGTCTACGCGCATGCCGGCGTGAGCCTGAACCCGGCCACGCGCGAGGCCCAGGTCAACGGCCAGCCGGTGCAGATCTCGGCCCGTGAATGGGCGGTACTGGAAGCCTTGTTGGTCAGGCCCGGACTGGTGCTGTCGCGCCAGCAGCTGGAAGAAAAGCTCTACGGCTGGGGCGACGAGATCAGCAGCAACGCGGTCGAGGTCTACATCCATGGCCTGCGCAAGAAGCTGGGCGCGGGCTTGATCCTGAACGTGCGCGGGGTCGGCTACCAGGTGCCCAAGGACGCCGCACCATGACGCCGGCGGACGGGTCAGGGCCAGGGCCGCGGGCGTTCTCGCTGCGCGCCCGCCTGCTCGGCCTGCTGGGCGCGGCGATCCTGCTCACCGCCCTGCTGCAGGGCATGGTGGCCTACCGCAGCGCGCGCGCCGAGGCCGACCAGATGTTCGACTACCACATGCAGCAGATGGCGCTGGCCTTGCGCGCCGGCCTGCCGGTGGGTCCGTCGCCGTTTGAGATGGATGTGTCGGTGGACGAGATGGCCACCGACTTTGTGGTCCAGGTCTGGACCGCCAACGGCCTGCAGGTGTTCCGTTCCAGCGCCCATGTCGGTCTGCCGCAGCGGGCGGTGCTGGGCTTTGCCGATGTGGCGGCCCAAGGCCGGCAGTTCCGCGTGTTTTCACTTCAGGCGCGCCACCAGGTCATCCAGGTGGCGCAGGACATGGCCGTGCGCCGGGCCATGGCCGGCAGCATGGCGCTGCGCACCGTGGCTCCGGTAGCCGTGGTGGCGCCGCTGCTGATGCTGCTGGTGTGGTGGCTGGTCAGCGCATCGATGTCGCCCGTGGCACGGCTGAGCCGGCAGGTGGCCAGTCGACAGGCCGACGCGCTGGACGAGGTGGCCGAAGCCGGATTGCCCAGCGAAGTGGCGCCGCTGGTGCATGAGCTCAATGCCCTGTTTGCCCGGCTGCGCCAGGCCTTCGACGCACAACAGCGCTTTGTGGCCGACGCCGCCCATGAACTGCGCACACCGCTGGCCGCGCTGAAGCTGCAGATCCAGGGCCTCAAGCGCGCCGATGACGAGCCCACCCGCACGCTGGCCGTGACCCGATTGAACGCCGGCATCGACCGCGCCACCCGCCTGGTCGAGCAACTGCTGCTGCTGGCGCGGCAGCAGGCCAGCGCCAGCAGCGGTGCGGCGGCAACGCTGGTCAGCCTGGCCGACCTTTCCCGCCAGGCCGTGGCCGACGCGGCTGAGCAGGCCCGATTGCGCGGCATCGACCTGGGCCTGGCGCAGGCCGACACCACTGCCCTGCCCGGCCACGCCGACGCGCTGGCCATCGCTCTGCGCAACCTGATCGACAACGCGCTGAAATACAGCCCGCCCGGCGGCGCGGTGGACGTGGCGGTGGTCCGCGACGGCCAGCATCTGCTGCTCAGCGTGGACGACAGCGGACCGGGCATCCCCGCAGACCAGCGCGCGCGCGCGCTCGACCGCTTCTACCGCATCCAGGGCACGGCCACCGAGGCCACCGGCAGCGGCCTGGGCCTGGCCATCGTCAAGGCCATTGCCGACCTGCACGGCGCGAGCCTGACGCTGGACCGGTCAAGCAGTCGGGGTGGGCTGCGGGTGGTGCTGGCATTTCCACTGGACGCCAGCGCAGCGACGGCTTAAGCGCCGCCTAAGTCCGACGCTTCACAGTCTGGCCATCGGATCCATCGATCCATGACCAGGAGCCCGAAGATGACCAGCCGATCACTGACCCCCACCCGCCTGGTACTTGCCCTGGCCGCCGCTGGCGTGCTGGGTGGGGCGGGCGCCACTTTTGTCATGGGCCAGCATGCGCTGGCACAGGCGCCGTCCGCGACAGTGGCCGCGACCGCAGCGACGGCCACGCTGCCCGGCGTGGCCATGCCCGATTTCTCGGCCATCACCGCCCGCCATGGCGCGGCGGTGGTCAACATCAGCGTCAGCGGCTTGCGCAAGGTCACAGGCAACGCCGACGCAGGTGACGACGACGACGAGGCCAGCGCGCAGGCCCCCGCCCTGCCCCCGGGCATCGACCCCCGCTCGCCGATGGCCGAGTTCTTTCGCCGCTTCCAGGGCGGCGCGGGCGGCGCACAAGAGCAGCGCGCGGTGCCCATGCGCGGCCAGGGCTCGGGCTTCATCGTCAGCGCAGACGGCCTGGTCATGACCAATGCCCATGTGGTGCGCGGCGCCAAGGAGGTGATCGTCAAGCTCACCGACCGCCGCGAGCTCGTCGCCAAGGTGCTGGGCAGCGATGCGCGCACCGAT
>JANOWE010000314.1:0-54466 GCA_031417735.1 Betaproteobacteria bacterium | reverse complement strand
TGAGCGAAAGCCTGATGGGCGGCACCACGGCAAGCTTGGTCTGCGACCCGGCCGATCTGGCGGACCCCAGCGTCACCTGCGCCGACATCGTCGGCAATGCCGACGTCAAGCGCAACGCGAATTTCGGCAGCAGCCCCTGGTACTTCGAAGTCAACGACCCGCTCAGCATCTCGGTCATCCCCGAACCGGCAACCCTGGCCCTGGTCGGCCTGACCCTGGTCGGCCTGGGCCTGTCGCGCCGCCGCACCAGCGCCAAGAGCTGAGCTCAGCAGCGCTGCTGAAGCAGTCGAAAGAAAAGCCCGGGGCAACCCGGGCTTTTTTGCGTTTGGGCCACAGCAAGCTCGACCGAGCCAGGCGCCGGCACGGTGACGATGGCGGTTAGACTGTTGGCTGTGCCCGTCGCCAGGAGGTTCGTGGCCTGTGCAGCCTTGGCTGACCTTGCGGCCATGGCGGCGGTCGGCAGTCGGCTGTTGGCTGCAGTGCCCTGTGATCCTCGCTCGGCGCGCCCAATACTGACCTGGAGTTGGTGATGAATGAGCCGGTGGCCGTGCTCAGCGGTGTTGAAAAGTCCTACCAGATGGACTCGGTCAATGTGCCCGTGCTCCGGGGCATCAACCTGCTCATCCGGCCGGGCAATTTCACCGTGCTGCTGGGCCCGTCCGGCAGCGGCAAGACCACCCTGCTCAACCTGATCGGCTGCTTGGACCGGCAAGACAAGGGCGATGTGGTGGTGGCCGGCTGTGCCATCAACAAGCTGTCCGACAACGAACTTTCCGACTTCCGCTCCAGGCAGATCGGTTTCATCTTTCAGGGCTTCAACCTGATCCCGGTGCTCACCGCCTACGAGAACATCGAGTACCCGCTGGTGCTGGCCGGCATGTTGCCTTCGCAGCGCGCCCGCCGCGTCACGCGCCTGCTCGACGCAGTGGGCCTGACCGACCAGTCCCGAAACCGGCCCGGCCAGTTGTCGGGCGGGCAGCGCCAACGGGTGGCCATCGCGCGGGCCCTGGCGCGCCGACCCAGTGTGATCATTGCCGATGAACCCACGGCCAACCTCGACAGCAAGACCGGCGACGCCATTCTGGCGCTGATGCGCCGCATGCAGGAACGCTACAAGATCTCGTTCATCTTCTCGTCGCATGACCGGGGCCTGATCAGCGTGGCCGACGACCTGATCGTGTTGCGCGACGGCGTGATCCAGTCCATCCAGCGCAGACCCGGCGGCAGCAATCTGGACGGCCGCCTCGACCACGCGGCGGACAGCACCGAGTTCGAAGAAACCCAGGCCTCATGATCGGCACCTTGTCGTTGGCGCTGCGCAACCTGTTGCGCAACACCCGCCGCTCATTGGCAACGCTGCTCGCGCTGGCCATCGGCTCTTCTGCCATTCTGATTTTCGGCGGCTTCAGTGCCAGCATCCGCTACAGCATGCTCACCGCCTATGTGCGCGCGGGGGGGCACCTGCAAGTCCAGCACCAGGACTTTTTCCTCTATGGCGGCGGCAACCCCACGGCCTATGGCATCGCCAACTACGACGCGGTGCTGCAAAAGATCAGCCAGGACCCGGTGCTGGCGGAAATGCTTACCGTCGTCACGCCGATGCTGCAACTCGGTGGCATTGCCGGCAACTACGACGCGGGTGTTTCACGCACCGTTGTCGGCACGGGTTATGTGGCCGCCGACATCAATGCCATGCGCAAGTGGAACGAATACTCGGTGCCACTCGATTCACCAAACTTCGTGCTCCAGGGAGCACCGCAAGATGCCGCCATCGTGGGCCTGGGCGTGGCGCGTGTGCTGCTGCTGTGCGAGGCGCTGGCGATCAAGAACTGCCCTCAGCCACAGGTCGAGCAGGCCAGCAAGGGCGCCGCCATGCCCGCCGACCTGATGGCCTTGACCGAAGCCGAGGCCAAGCCAGCCAGAACCAAATCCAAACTGTCAGCGTCCTCCAGGACTGGCAAACCCGCCGTGCCGGCCGAACCGGAGCCGGTGACCAAAGGCGCCCGCATCGAACTGCTGGCCAGTTTGGGCCGAGGCACACCCAATGTCGCCGCCTTGAAGGTGCTGGCTGCCGAAGATCAGGGATTCAAGGAGTTTGATGAGGTTGCAGTTATTCTGCACCTGGCTCAGGCGCAACAGCTTGTTTATGGTCGTGGCACCCCCCGTGCCACGGCGTTGATGGTGCAACTCAAACACACGGCTGACATTCCCGCGGCCAAAGCCCGAATTGAAGCCTTGCTCGCCGCATCACCCGAGACCAGGCCGCTGGCCGTGCGAAATTTCGAGGAACTCAACCCCTTCTATGTGCAGACCATGGATTTGTTCGACATGATCCTCGGTTTCATCTTCGTGCTCATCGGCGGCATTGTGCTGTTCACCGTGGGCAATACCATGAGTGCGGCCGTGGTGGAGCGTACGGTTGAAATCGGCACGCTGCGCGCGATCGGATTGCGCCAGGCTGGAATTCGCTATTTGTTCATCATCGAAGGCTTCGTTCTGGGCGTGACTGGTGCGATCGTTGGCACCTTGGCCGCCATTTTGCTTGGGCTGGCGGTCAATCAACTGAACCTGACCTGGCTGCCCCCTGGGAGTTCCGAGCGCCTGCCCCTGAATCTGCGCATCTGGGGTGAGGGCAACATGATTCTGGGCACGACACTGGGCCTGATCGTGATCGCCGCAGTGTCAGCCTGGTGGCCCGCCTGGCGTGCGGCCAGGCTCAAAATTGTTGATGCACTCCGGCATGCTTGACATCAAACTCGAGGCCTGATCATGGCAATCAAAAGATTACTTGGCTTGACCGTCTGCGCGCTGTTGTTTGGCTGGTCACAGTTGCAGTCCGCAGCCCTTGCCGCGCCCACGGCGCAGGCGATGCTGGTGGCCAGCGACGCCATTCGCAATCCGGGCCAGCCATTCAAGGTCACGGTGACCATGACCGAATACGAAAAGGGCCAGCAGGTGGATAACACGACGCTGGTGAGCTACTCACGAACTGTTGAAGGCAGTGGTCAGTTTGCGAGTTTGATTCGTTTTGCGCAACCAGCACGCGACGCCGGCAAGCTGCTGCTGAAGAACGGCGGCGACCTGTGGTTCTATGACCCCGGCACCAAAGCCAGCATTCGCATCTCGCCGCAGCAGCGGCTGCTGGGCCAGGCGTCCAATGGTGATGCGCTGACGGTCAACTTCGCCCGGGATTACAAGGCCGACAGTGCCGCTGAAGAATCTGTGCAAGACGGTGAGCGCCGCAGCCGCCAGTCATTCAAGCTTCGGCTGGAGGCGTCAGCCGAAGATGCCACCTATTCGGCCATCGATTTGTGGCTTGACGCAGAGAACTACGCCCCGATCAAGGCGCGTTTTTATGCCGAATCGGGCCGTTTGTTGAAAACCGCCTATTATCGTCGGTTTCAAAACCAGTTGGGGCAATCTCGGCCGACCGAGACGGTGATCATCGATGGCCTGAATCCCCAGGCGGTGACCGTGGTCAGGCTGTCTGACTATGCAACAAAGAACATTCCCACGTCCTGGTTCCAGCGGGACTTTTTGCCCAGGTTCCAACCGGAGTAGGCCCTTGCCCGCCATCCAACACTTTCGATTGTTTTGCGCCGGCATGCTGGCGCTGGCCGCACCCTTGGCCTGTGTCGCGGCGGACGATGACGCCCTGTCCTTGCCCAGCGTGTCACAGGAGTCGCAGACCAAAGAGGTGTCGCCCTATCGACTTCAGTTCGAGGCGGCATTGGGGCGGGCGAGCAACCGTTACAGCGGGCAGTCGGAAGATTTGCGTCGAGCGTCGCTTGATCTGCGCTGGACCCACAAAGTCTCGCCTGGCTGGCAACTGAATTTTTCCGATCGACTCGACGACATTCATCCCGTGGATGCCGGGCAGCGCAGCACTTTGAACAGCCTGCGAGAGGCTTATGCCAGTTGGCAAGGCGATGAAGGTTCACTGGTGATCGAGTTCGGGCGCATCAACCTGCGCCATGGCCCAGCGTACGGCTTCAATCCGACCGACTATTTCCGCGACGGCGCACTGCGGGCGGTGACCAGTGTGGATCCGTTTGCACTGCGCGAAAACCGGCTGGGCACGGTGATGCTGCGGGCGCAGAAACTGTGGGCCGGCGGTGCCGTGTCACTGGCACTGGCGCCGAAAATTCGCGATCAGGCGAGCAATGACAGTTTCAGCCCGGATTTTGGTGCCACCAACCACTCGCAACGTGCGTTGTTGAGTTGGAGCACGCAGTGGTCGGACACGGTCAGTGGGCAGTTGCTGGCCTTTGGTGAAAGTGGCCAGGGGCCCCAGTTCGGGGCCAGCGCGACCGCCTTGTTATCCAATGCGGCGGTGGCGCACCTTGAATTCTCACGTGGCCGCCAGGACGATAGCCTGGCCAGGCTCAGTGGTTTGTCAACCACCGCAGCCAGCCACAACCGACTGGCCGTCGGGCTGACCTACACCACGGCGAGCCGGCTGGCACTGACCGCCGAGTTTCAGTACAACGGCGCTGCGCCTGACCGCAGCGCCTGGGACGCAGCGCGCACAGGCGCGCCAGCGGCGCTGGTGCCCTACCTGATTGAAGCCCAGCGGCGACAGGATTCGGCCTCACGACGGGCCTTGTTGCTCTATGCAACGCAGAAGAGTCTGTTGACCAAGAGCCTGGACCTGACGGCCATGCTGCGCCAGAACCTGGAAGACAAAAGCCGCTTTGTCTGGGTTGAACTCAGGTACCACTGGGACAAGTTTGATGCTGCCCTGCAATCGCAGTGGAGCACCGGCATGGGGCAGAGCGAGTACGGCATCCTGCCGCACCGCCAATCGATCCAACTGGTCGGCACTTACTACTTCTAGGTCGGTCCTCGGGCGCGGGTCAAAACCTCCAGCGGCAAACGGACAGAGCGTGCGGTGGGTGCCGGGCCTTCGCCAATGCGGCCCATCCAGACGGCCCGTTCGGGCTCGGCGCCGATCACCTGTTCCAGCCTTGCGCTCAGTTTCCCGGCCAGGGTCAGGGCTTTCACTTGTCGGCTGAAGGCCAGCCCTTGCCGAACATAGCGGGCGAAGATCAGCGGGGTCATTTCTGGTTGCTGCCATAGCCCGAGGCTGGTGGCGGTCAACCACAGGCGTTGGACAGCGCGGCCGGCGGCAATGAAGTCATCTGGCGATTGCGGTTCGCGCCTGGCCCGGATCACCAAGTGGGCGCTGCAGGCCAGCGCGGGTATCAGGTCCATCTCGATCCTCGGCGCCCAGGTTCCGGCCAGGAAGCGGTTGGCGAATTGAACCCGGCCCCAACTGCCCAGGCCGAACCGCATCATGCGCAGCGTCAGCCGGTTGACACCCAAGGCCTGGTCGGGCACCTTGTCCTGGCTTTCGCGGGCGCCCCACTCGATCACGCTGCGGTGGACTTCGAAGGCCTCGCGCATGGTCAGGCGCAATTTGGCGTTCTGGAACATCAGGCGGGCAGCTCGGCGCCTGCCGGATGGGCCGTCTATCCACGCCACGCTGTAAAGCGGTTCGACAGCGGTTTGCAGAGTCTGTTTCTCCGCCGAGGTCAATGCCCTCGTGGGCATGGGCCGGCGCTGCACCGATCGCCTGCGAATCTGCGCGGCCAACGGGTCTGGCTGGCGTGAGCCGGGGCTGAACTGCACATCAAAGGTCGGTCTGTCCGGAGCCGACTGCAGGCGCCTGATGCAAGCCATGGTCCAGCCCAGGGTCGAGGCCGCGATGTCCATGGTCTCGAGCAACGTGCCAATCGACAACTGACTGGCTTCGCCCTGCAGGTCGTAGACGCAGTGCGCCCGCGTGTCGTGGCCATGGACGACCAGAGTCATCGGATCGACGATCTCAAAGTGCCAGGGTTGGCTGTTGTCGCCGCTGGGTGCCCAGCGCGCCGCGTCCAGCACCATGGCCATGCCGGCAGCCCCGGGGGTGGTGCTCATGGGCGACTTCCCCCCTGCAAATGGATCGAGCGCTCGCTCGGTCGGGTGCAATTCATGACGCTCAGTTTCGGCAGGGGCATGAAGCGAAACTCAAACTTTGGTAGGTGCATGGACCGCGTGTCGCTGCATGGCCGCCAGCCGCCGCCTGGCCACTGCCAGCATCAGCCTTTGCACCGGGTGCCGGTTGCCCCAAGGGCGCCAGGTGTGCACCAGCTTGTTGCGGTAGGCGTCATAGTGCAGGCCATGGGGCGCGCTGCGCACCTTGCCGCGATCCAGCAGCAACTTGAGCACTTCGGTGGCGGCCGTACCGGCACACAGCTGGCAGGCCATGATGGTGGAGGGCCCCCGACGGTTGACCAGGTCCACCGCCGATTCGTCAGCGATGTAGTCTTGCAGCAGACGCGGCGCCAGGCCGATCATGAAGCGCAGAGCCTTTTCGTCATCCGGCAGATCGCCCCACTGGAAATAGTCCTCGAACGACATGCCGTCGGGCATGAAGGTGAGCAAGGCCACCCCCATGCCCAGTGGTGCCGCCGTCACCGCTGGGATGCCCAGGCGTCGACAGGCGGCAAACGTGGCCCGACGCGCTTCAAACGCAAAGAAGTCGAGGCCGTCGACATACACATCTGCGTCGCGCAGGAAGTCGTCGATGTTGGCGTGGCTCACGCCCTGCTCGAAGACTGTCAGTTCGAGTTCCGGGTTCACGTCCAGCGCAAGTTCGCGCAGCACCTGGACCTTGGGCCGCCCAAGACTGGACACCGACGCACCCGCCTGACGATTGAAGTTGGCGATATCGAAGCGATCGAAGTCAGCCACGCTGAACGCACCCACGCCCAGCCTGGCCAAGGTCAGCAGGTGCACGCCACCCACGCCACCCATCCCGGCAATGGCCACTCGGCTGGCCTTGATCCTGGCCTGTTCAGCGTGAGTGACCCAACCGATGTTGCGAGAAAAGGCCTCGGCGTAGCGGAAGGCTTGTGACATCTTCAGAGGACTTCGTTTCGATTCGGATCAAGGCGCTGGGCGCTGGGCGCCGGGCGCCGGGAACGCGAACTGGCATGGTCGTAACGACATGCCTTGAGGCATTGGCACGGGCGCAAAGCAGTGCGCCAGGCTTCACGTTCTGTCATCGACCCGAGCTGGGCAAACGCCCGTGAACATTGGGCAAAATGGCAGTTGTCTCAGGAACGGGTCCGGCTCAGAGCTGCAAAGCTGTGACATCATCGCACGCTCAATGGCGCCACAGGCGCTGCAAACATCTGGCATTCGGCGGGCATTTCGGGCGAACTTGTCCTGGCCGCTGCAGGGAAGGAATCATGAACGCTGCATCTTCGGTAGTTGGGGTCAAGTTGCGTTGCTTTGGCGCGGCGCTGCTTGCGTCAGGCCTGATCGGCTGCGCGAACAAGCCCGCTCTGCCGCCGGCACCCCCCTCAGCCGCTGTGCAGGACTATTCATACATTATCGGCGCCGGTGACGCCCTGAACATCATTGTCTGGCGCAACCCCGAACTGTCGATGGCCGTGCCGGTGCGCCCGGACGGCAAGGTTGCAGCGCCGCTGGTCGACGAGATCGTGGCCCAGGGCAAGACCTCGACCGAACTGGCCCGGGACGTTGAGAAACAGCTCTCAAAGTACGTGCGTGACCCGGTGGTCACGGTGCTGGTCACCGGCTTCGTCGGCCCCTACACCGAGCAGATCCGGGTCATCGGCGAAGCCGCAAGGCCGCAGTTCCTGAGCTACAAGAAGGGCATGAGCCTGCTTGACGTCATGATCGCGGTGGGTGGTCTGACCGACTTCGCTGCTGGCAACAATGCCTCTATCCTGCGCATGGGCGATGGGAACAAGCAGTACTCGGTGCGTTTGAAGGACCTGGTCAAACGCGGTGATGTGTCGGCCAATGTCGAGATGCGTCCCGGCGACATCTTGGTCATTCCGCAAAGCCTGTTCTGACAGACACAGCGTCTGACCTGCGCTTGCTCCGCCGTCCGGCTGCCTGCCGTGCAGGGGCCGCCGGGGGCGGTCGCGCGCAGCTTGGCGCCACATTAACCCGAATCCAGAGCCGACCTCGATGGAAGAACTGATCAGTCAACTCACCTCGATCGCGAGGGGGATGTGGAAGTTTCGCTGGATGGGCCTGATCGTGGCCTGGGTGGTGGGCATCGTTGGCGCGGTGGTTGCGTTTCGCGTGCCCGACCGCTACGAGGCAATGGCCAGGGTCTATGTCGACACCCAGTCGATCCTCAAGCCCTTGATGTCGGGCCTGGCCGTGCAGCCCAACATCGACCAGCAGGTGTCGATGCTCAGCCGCACGCTGATCAGCCGGCCCAACATCGAGAAGCTGGTGCGAATGGCCGACCTGGATCTGAAGACCAGTTCCAAGGCCCAGCAGGAGGGCCTGATCGAGGGCTTGATGAAAACGGTGGAGATCCGCAGCGCGGGCCGCGACAACCTGTATTCCTTGTCGTACGTGGAGGCCGACAAAGACAAGGCCAAGCGGGTCATCCAGTCGATGGTGTCGATCTTCGTCGAATCCAGCCTGGGCGCCAGCCGCAAGGACACCGACTCGGCCAAGGTCTTTCTGGACGAGCAGATCAAGACTTACGAGGGCAAGCTGGAAGAGGCCGAGGCCAGGCTGAAGGAATTCCGCCTGCGCAACCTGGAGATGCAATCGGCCGATGGCAAGGACAGCGCAGGTCGCCTGGCCGAAATCAGCCAGCAGTTGGAGTCGGCGAAATTGGGCCTGCGTGAGGCCGAGAATGCAAGGGACGCGGCGCGCAAGCAGATGGAAGTGCAGCGCACGCCCACAGCCAGCAATGCCGCGACCCAAAGCCTGTTGCAGGAATCATCGATCGGCGTGGCCACGCCCGAAATCGATGCTCGTCTTGAAGCCCAGCGGCGATCGCTGGACGGTTTGTTGCAGCGGTTCACCGAACGGCACCCCGATGTCATCAACACCCGACGCCTGATCAAGGATCTGGAGGAGCAGAAGCGGCGCGAAGTGGCCGAGTTGCGCAAGATGGCGATGGCCGCGCCCCAGCCTCAGCAGATGAACGCCTACGACAACCTGGCGGTGCAGGAGTTGTCGAAGCTGCTGGCCACCACCGAGGTCCAGGTTGCCGCGCTGAAGGCCAGGGTGGCCGAGTACCAGTCGCGCTACATCAATGCCCGTGCGCAGTCCAAGGTGGCGCCACAGATCGAGGCCGAGGCGGCGCAGCTCAACCGCGACTACGGCATCATCAAGAAAAATTACGAAGACCTGGTCGGACGGCGCCAGTCCGCAGTGATGTCGGGCGATCTGGACATGGCCTCGGGCGTGGTTGACTTTCGCCTGATTGATCCGCCGCGCGTCTCGCCTCGGCCGGTCTCGCCAAACCGTTTGTTGTTGATCCCGCTTGCGCTGCTTGCGGCGTTGGCGGCGGGCTTGTTCACGGCCTTCGCCGCGAGCCAGTTGCGTCCGGTCTACAACGACGGGCAGGAAATGCGGCTCAAGACGGGCTTGCCGATCCTTGGCGTGGTGTCGGTGGTTCTCACGGAACTGCAGCGCAAGCAGGAGCGCATGAACAATCTGCGTTTCTACGCTGGCACCGGCAGCCTGTTCGCCTCGTTCCTGGTGGCCATGGTCACCGTCTCCATTCTGGCCACACGTCAGGCAGGTTAGTGTCCATGAGCAGTCTGATCGAACAGGCCGCCCGGCGGCTGGCACAGATCCGTGAAGCCGGTATTGCGGTCCCTGGAGAAGATTCCGTCGAGGTCAGCCCTGACTTTGCAGCGCAGGCGAATCCCGGCACTCACCACGCAAGCGGCCCCGCAGCACACTCAAGGCCAGACCTCGATCTGGGCGCCGTGGCGGTGTCGCAGCGCGTCTCGTTTGACCTGGAGAGGCTGGCGGTGGACGGCTTCCTGGTGCCCCAGGCCCCACGCAGCCACATGGCCGACCAGTACCGCGTCATCAAGCGCCCATTGATCGCCAATGCGATGGGCAAGGGCAGTGCCCGCGCTGCCCATGGCAACCTGATCATGGTCACCAGCGCGATGCCGGGCGAAGGCAAGAGCTTCACGGCGATCAACCTGGCGATGAGCATTGCGGCCGAGATGGACCACACCGTGATGCTGGTGGACGCCGATGTGGCGCGCCCGTCCATCCTGCGCAAGCTGCATCTGCCCGAAGCACCGGGCCTGCTGGACCTGCTGGAGGGCAAGGCCAAGATGAACGATGTGTTGATGCGCACGAACATCGACACCTTGACCATCCTGCCCAGCGGCCGGCCGCACCCTAAGGCGACCGAGTTGCTGGCCAGCGACGCCATGCGCCAATTGCTCAACGACATGGGCACGCGCTACCCGGATCGCATCATCATCTTTGATTCACCGCCGCTGCTGCTGACCACCGAATCGCGTGTGCTGGCGAGCCAGATGGGTCAGGTGGTGATGGTGGTTCAGGCGGGCAAGACGCTGCAGGCCGATGTACAGCATGCACTGTCCACCATCGAGAGTTGCCCGATACGTCTGTTGCTGTTGAACCAGGCGCGCACCTTCTCCAAGGCGGCTTATGGCTACGGCTATGGCTATGGCTACGGCTATGGAGAGGGCTATGGCTACAGCTACGGCTATGGTGATGACCCGGCGTCCAAGAACGGTGCCTCGCCGCTGCCCCCGTCGCCGGCACCTTGAGGCGGTGGCACTGCTGATGTGTTGCATACCCACCCGAGATCGAGGCAGGCAGGTACGCCCCAGTCCCGTGGCCATGGCTGCGGCCCTGCTGGTGAGCCTGGGCCTGTGGCCGGCTGTTTCGCAGGCGCAGTCCCTGCAGATCACGCCCTCGATGGCGGTGTCGGAGACCTTCACCAACAACGTGGGCCAGGCGGCGGTCGGTCAGGCCAGTGATGCCTATACCCGCGTTGACCTCGGGCTGGGCCTGCGCAGTCGCCACGGCGTGGTCCAAGGATTCTTCGACTACAGCTTGACTGGCCTGGCATTTGCCCGCCAGTCCGAGCGCAATGGCCACCAGCAGCAGCTCAGTGCCCGGGGCGACGTCGAGTGGTACGAGCGCCGTGGCTTCCTCGAAGTCAGCGCGTCGATCGGGCAGGCGGCGCTTTCGGCATTCAGCGTTCAGCCCGGAATCAATGGGCTGGCCAATGCCAACAGCACCGAGGTGCGCAACCTGCGCGTCGCGCCAAGTTGGCGTGGCCGGTTCGGGCCTGAGCTTGAGTACTCGATCAAGGCCGAATATGGGCTGTCCAGCACGCAGGACAGCCGGATCGGTGATGGCCACACCACCGGGCTGAGCATGCATCTGGGCAGTGACGCGGCCACGCGGCTGGGGTGGTCGCTGGACGCCTCGCACAGCCAGGCGGCATATGGCGCTGGCCGCAGCACTCAAAGTGACCGCCTGCTGGGGGGGGCCAGCATGCTGCTGCCTGAACTCGACTTGCGACTCAGTGCCAGCGCCGGTATGGAGCGCAGCAACCTCAGCAGTGCCGACGGCAGCTCGGCAACCTGGGGCCTGGGCGCAATCTGGTCACCCACGCCACGCACCCAGCTGTCGGCTCAGTTCGAGGACCGGCCCTTTGGCAACACCCATACGCTGAGCCTGCAGCACCGTACGCCGCTGACGGTGTGGACCTTGTCGGACACGACGGCGCTGTCGACCAGTGGCAACCAGCTGGGTTCGGCAAGCAGCGCGACCTTGTACGATCTGTTCTATGCCCAGTTCGCCTCGGTCGAGCCTGACCCGATCAAGCGGGCCGACCTGGTCAACAGCTATCTGCGCAGTTATGGTTTGGACCCCGGTGCCGGGGTTCGCAGCGGGCTGCTCAGCTCGGCGGCATCGGTACTGCACAACACCAGTCTGTCGGTGGCAGCACGCGGAACGCGCAGCACGGCCACGCTGAGCCTGTCACGCAGCGTCACCCGTCGCGCTGACACGCTCAGCACCGGTGTGGACGAGCTCTCGGCTTCGCCACGCATCGTCAGCAAGAACATCGCCTTGAACCTGGCCCATCAGCTCACGCCGCGGTCCAACCTGAACCTGGCCCTGTCCTGGCTGGACAGCCAGGGCAGCCAGGCCGCGCACTCGCTCCAGCAGCGCAGCGCGCAGCTGCAGTACAGCGATCAATGGTCGAAGGACCTCAATTTGTCACTGGCACTGCGCCGTACCTTGTACAAGACCGCACTGCTGCCCTTCTCTGAAAGCGCCGTTGTGCTGAGCGCTGGTCTGCGGTTCTAGCCCCATGTACGAATCCTTCTATGGGCTGGCCCACAAGCCGTTCCAGCTCAACCCCGACCCCAGCTTCTACTTCGGCAGCAAGCAGCATCGCCGTGCCAAAGCCTACCTGGACTACGGCGTCTCGCGCAACGAGGGTTTCATCGTCATCACCGGCGAAATCGGTGCCGGCAAGACCACGCTGTTGCGCACCCTGATCGACAGCCTGCACGGCAGCACAGTGGTTGTGGGCCACCTGGTGACGACCCAGTTGGGTGCGGAAGACACGCTGCGCATGGTCGGTGCGTCGTTCGGCTTCAAGGTCAAGGACGTGCCGAAGTCCGAGCTGCTGATCACGCTGGAAGCCTTTCTGATCAGCCAGACCAGCAAGGGCAAGCGCTGTTTGCTCATCGTCGACGAGGCCCAGAACCTCACCGCGACGGCGGTTGAAGAACTGCGCATGCTGTCGAATTTCCAGTTCGGCAACCAGGCCCTGATGCAGAGCTTTCTGGTCGGCCAACCCGAGTTTCGCGAGATCCTGCAGCGGCCCGAAATGGAGCAGTTTCGCCAGCGTGTGGCGGCCACCTGCCACATCGGCCCGATGGACCAGGACGAGACCCGCAGCTACATCGAGCACCGTCTCAAATGCGCCGGCTCCACCGGCAAGCCCACTTTCGAGGACACGGCCTTTGCCGCCATCTTCAAGGCCACCGGAGGCATTCCCAGGCGCATCAACTCGATCTGCGACCGCTTGTTGCTGGCCGGCTTCCTGGCCGGCGACCCGCACCTCAAGGGCAGCGATGTGGAAGAAGTGGTGCGCGAGTTTGCCCAGGAATCCGAGGTGCCCGCCCGCACCGTGATGGCGGGATCCCGGGCGGGCCAGTCTGAACAGCTTGCGAGCGGACCGAACAGCGTGTCGGGCTCGCTCGATGTTGACTTGGGCCGGCTGCCGATAGACCCGGCCACCGCCGACACCACGTCGCGGCAGCTCGCCCGCCTGGGTGCCGAGGGCCGTGGCGACCAGTTGCAGCGCATCGAGCGTGGCCTGCTGCGGCTGGAGCGCACCAATCTGCAACTGCTGACCGTGTTGCAGCATTTGGTGCAGGCGGTCAAGAAGCCCGGTGACGAGGGCCCCAAATGAGCGTCGATCCCGTTGCCGCTGGTGCCACGCTGGCGCCGGTGCTGTGTGTGGTCGGCGCCCGACCCAATTTCATGAAGATGGCGCCCATCCTGCGGGCGCTGGCCGCACACCAACCGCCGATTCCGGCACTGCTGGTGCACACCGGCCAGCATTACGACCAGGGCATGAGCCACCAGCTGTTCGACGACCTGGGGCTGCCCCGGCCTGACCTCAACCTGGAAGTAGGCTCAGGCAGCCACGCCGTGCAGACCGCCGAGGTCATGCGCCGCTTCGAGCCCGCGCTCGACGAGCACCGGCCCAGTTGCGTGCTGGTGGTGGGTGATGTGAATTCCACGCTGGCCTGCACCCTGGTGGCGGTGAAAAAGGGTGTGCCGGTGGTGCATGTGGAAGCCGGGCTGCGCAGCTACGACCGCAAGATGCCCGAAGAGATCAACCGTTTGCTCACCGACCAGGTCGCCGACCGGCTCTACACCACCGAGCGCAGCGCGCTGGCCAACCTGCTGCGTGAAGGCATTGCCGAGCAGCGCGTGGTCTTCGCCGGCAACGTGATGATCGACTCGCTGCTGGCCAACAAGCCCAAGGCCCGCCCGGCCGCTGACACTCTGCGCGCCCATGGCCTGGACCCGGCCCTGCTCGCCGCGGCGCAGGGCTATGCTGTGGTCACGCTGCACCGGCCGTCGAACGTGGACGACGCGGCCACCCTGGGTGATCTGCTGACGGTGCTGCACGAGGTGGCGCAGCGCCTGCCGCTGGTTTTTGCGCTGCACCCACGGACGCGGCACAACATCGAGCGCTTTGGCCTGATGGGCCGGCTGGACGCCACGCGCATGGCCTTGCTGCCACCGCAGGGCTACCTGGAGATGCTGGGTCTGATGGCCGGGGCGACCATGGTTCTGACCGATTCCGGTGGGCTGCAGGAAGAGACCACCGCACTGGGCGTGCCGTGCCTGACGCTGCGCGAGAACACCGAACGGCCGATCACCGCCGAGCAGGGCACCAATACCTTGGTTGGCCGCGATGTGCAGGCCATCCGCGCCGGTGTCGACCAGATCCTGAGCGGGCAGGGCAAACGGGGTCGCGTGCCTGAGTTGTGGGACGGCCGCGCCGCCGAACGCATTGCTGCCGACCTGTTCCATTGGCTGCAGGCGGGGGCGCGCTGAGCGCCCGCCGTCAGCCAGATCAATCCCAAGACCCGTCGTGATGGCTGAACCGTCTATTGCCAATGCCTTGACCATCGACGTCGAGGACTATTTCCAGGTCTCTGCGATGGCGCCCTACATCCCGCGCAGCCGCTGGGACCATTGCGAATGCCGCGTCGAGCGCAACGTCGAGCGCATCCTCGCCTTGCTGCAGCGCCACCAAACGCAAGCCACCTTCTTCACGCTGGGCTGGGTCGCCGAGCGTTACCCGCAACTGGTGCGGCAGATCGTCGACCAAGGGCATGAACTGGCCAGCCATGGCTATGGTCACGAGCGGGCCAGTGACCTGAGCCGCGAGGCTTTCACACAAGACATCGTGCGCGCCAAGCACCTGCTGGAAGACATCGGCGGGCGCGCCGTGCTGGGCTACCGGGCGCCGAGTTTTTCCATCGGCACCGGCAACCTCTGGGCTTTTGACTGCCTGCAGGCCTCGGGCCACCGCTACAGCTCCAGCATCTACCCGATCAAGCATGACCACTACGGCATGCCCGACGCACCGCGTTTTGCCCATGCCGTGGCCGATGGCCTGATCGAGGTGCCGGTGACCACCTTGCGCCTGGCCGGGCGCAACCTGCCGTCCAGCGGCGGTGGCTTTTTCCGGCTGCTGCCCTATGCGCTGTCGCGCTGGATGATTCGCCGGGTCAATGCACTGGATCAGCAGTCGGCCATCTTCTACTTTCACCCCTGGGAGATCGACCCGCAGCAGCCGCGTGTGCCGGGCATCGATCTGAAGACGCGCTTTCGCCACTACGTCAACCTGTCGCGCATGGAGCGGCGGCTGGACGCGCTGCTGGGCGACTTTCGCTGGGGCCGCATGGACCAGATCTTCCTGCCCGAGGCGGGCACCGCCGCTGCGGCGTCGGCCCCGCATTGAGCCTGGCCCATCCTGTGTTGCAGATCAAGACCCTGGCGGCCAACGACGCCGCCACCGCCGCGCGCTGGGACGCATTTGTGCTGGCCTGCCCGAAGGCCAGCTTCTTCCACCGGGCGGGTTGGCAGCAGATCCTGGGCCAGGTCTTCCGCCACCGCACCTTCTTCCTGTACGCCGAGCGTGATGGCTGCATCGAGGGCGTGCTGCCGCTGGCCCAGGTCAAGAGCCTGCTGTTCGGCAACGCGCTGGTGAGCCTGCCATTTGCGGTCTATGGCGGGGTGGCGGCACACAACGACGAGGCCGCGCACGCGCTGGAAGCCCAGGCCAAACGGCTGGCCGAGCAGGCCGGTGTGCAGCACCTGGAATTGCGCAACGTGCAGCGCCGTCACCAGGATTGGCCGCTGCAAGACCTGTACGTCACCTTCCGCAAGAACCTGCTGCCCGACGACGAGGCCAACCTGCTGGCCATTCCGCGCAAGCAGCGGGCGATGGTGCGCAAGGGCATCAAGAACGGCCTGACAAGCCAGGCCGATGCGGGTGTCGAGCGCTTCTTTGCGCTGTATGCCGACAACGTTCACCGCCACGGCACGCCGGCCATGCCGCGCCGCTATTTCCAGGCCTTGCGTGACACCTTCGGCGACGACTGTGCGGTGCTCACGGTGCTGGGCCCGGACGGCCAGCCGCTGTCGTCGGTGATGAGCTTTTACTTTCGTGACGAGGTGCTGCCGTACTACGCGGGTGATGCATTGGCCGCGCGCGACCTGGCGGCCAATGATTTCAAGTACTGGGAGCTGATGCGCCAGTCCGCCGCACGAGGCATCCAGGTCTTCGACTACGGCCGCAGCAAGCAGGGCACAGGCTCTTATGCGTTCAAGAAGAACTGGGGCTTCGAGCCCACGCCGCTGCACTACGAGTACCAGCTCTACAAGCGCGACGCGGTGCCGCAGAACAACCCCAGCAATGCCAAGTACAGGCTGCTGATCCAGACCTGGCAGCGCCTGCCCATCGGCGTGGCCAACTGGCTCGGCCCCTTTATCGTGCGCAGCCTGGGATGATCAGCGTGCCCGCGATGCCGAAAATCCAGCTGACACCGGCCTGGCGCCTGGCACTCTGGCCGTTTGTCGCCGTGCTGCTGGCGTTGATGCTGTTGTTCAGCCCCACGCTGGCCAGCATGGTCACCATCTGGTACCGGTCCGAGACCTTCACCCACGCCTTCGTCGTGCCACCCATCACGCTGTGGTTGGTCTGGCAGCGGCGGGCCGAGCTGGCGCGCGTGCTGCCAGGTCCGTCGCCCTGGGTCTTGCCGCTGCTGGCCGGGGCAGCTTTGGCCTGGTTGCTCGGGGACCTGGTGGTGGCCAATGCCGTCACCCAGTTGGCGGTGACCACGATGCTGGTGCTGACGGTGCCGCTGATGCTGGGATGGTCGGTGACCGGGGTCATCCTGTTCCCGCTGCTGTTCCTGTTCTTCATGGTGCCGGTGGGCGAGTCGCTGACCCCGCCGTTGATGCAGGCCACCGCCGATTTCACGGTGCTTGCGCTGCGCGCGTCCGGCGTGCCGGTGTACCGAGAGGGGCTGCAGTTCGTCATTCCCTCGGGCAACTGGTCGGTGGTCGAAGCCTGCAGCGGCATCCGCTACCTGATGGCCTCGTTCATGGTCGGCAGCCTGTTCGCCTACCTCAACTACCGCAGCATGCGCCGGCGGGCGGTGTTCATCGCGGTGTCGCTGGTGTTGCCCATCGTGGCCAATTGGGTGCGGGCCTACATCATCGTGATGCTCGGGCATTTGTCCAACAACCGCATCGCCACCGGTGTCGACCATGTGCTGTACGGCTGGGTCTTCTTCGGCATCGTGATCATGGCCATGTTCATGATCGGCGCACGTTGGGCCCAGCCCGATGCGCCTGCACCGCAAGGTCCGATCCCGAGCGTTGGCGGCGCAAGCGGCCAGGGCCGGGCGCAGGGCTGGTGGGTGGCGGCGTTGGCTGTGGCGCTGCTGGTGGCGCCAACCTGGGCCGGCCGCCATCTGGCCAGCCCGTCCGTGCCGCCAGCGATGAGTCTGGTACTGCCAGAAAGACTGGCCGATGACTGGCTGGCCAGCGCCGAGCCGGTCACCAGTTGGAAACCGCATTTTGGTGAAGACAGCGCCCGCGCCCAGCAAAGTTACCGCCAGGGTGACGCCGCAGTGGGCGTGTTTGTCGCCTATTACCGCAACCAGACCGAGAGCCGAAAACTCGTCAGCTCGACCCATGTGCTGGTGCACAGCGAGAGCCATTTGTGGAATCCATTGCGCCAATCGCGATTTCAGCTGCCGCTGGCGGGCCCGAAGGGTCAGGTCATGCTGCCACTGCACGCCACCGAACTGCTGTCGGCCGCCCATCTCAACCCTGTCCAGCGCGAGCAACTTCTGGTCTGGCAGCTGTACTGGGTGGGCGGGCAGGTCACCACCAGCGACGTGAAGGCCAAGCTTTTCAGTGCGTGGCAGCGGCTCAGCGGCCAGGGTGATGAATCGGCGTCGATCCTGATCTACACGGCACAAGACGAGGCCGGCAGTGCACAGGCGCGGCTGGAACGCTTTGTGCAAGCCAACTATGGCCGCCTGGACGCCATGTTGCGCGGCGTGGCGCAAGGCGCCAGCTCGGACGCACCGCGACAATCGCAACCCTAGAAACAGGAAATCGCAAAACATGACAACCGTAGCCGTGATCGGCCTGGGCTATGTGGGCCTGCCGCTGGTGGTCGAATTTGGCAAGCAGATGCGCACCATCGGCTTTGACATTGCCCAGTCCAAGGTGGATTCCTGCCTGCGCGGTGTGGACCCGTCCCGTGAACTGCCCGACGAGGCGCTGGCCGCCGCCACCCTGGCCGAATACACGTCCGACGGCGCCCGTTTGGCTGAGGCCGACATCATCGTCGTGGCGGTGCCCACGCCGGTGGACGATGCGCATATCCCGGACTTTCGGCCCCTGATCGGCGCGTCCACCAGCGTGGGACGAAACCTGAAGAAGGGCGCGATCGTGGTCTACGAGTCCACCGTCTACCCGGGTGCCACCGAAGAGGTCTGCATCCCGGTGCTCGAGCGCGAGTCGGGCCTGACATGGAAGCAGGACTTCTTTGTCGGCTACAGCCCCGAGCGCATCAACCCGGGCGACAAAGAACACACGCTGACCCGGATCCTGAAGATCGTCTCAGGCGACACGCCCGAAACGCTGGCCCAGGTGGCCGCGCTGTACGAGCGCATCGTCATCCCCGGCGTGCACCGCGCCAGCAGCATCCGCGCGGCCGAGGCCGCCAAGGTGATCGAGAACACCCAGCGCGACCTGAACATCGCGCTGATGAACGAGTTGGCCATCATCTTCGACAAGATGGGCATCGACACCAGCGAGGTGCTGGCTGCGGCGGGCACGAAGTGGAACTTCCTGAAGTTCAAGCCCGGCCTGGTCGGCGGGCACTGCATCGGCGTCGACCCCTACTACCTGACGCACAAGGCGCAGATGCTGGGCTACAACCCGCAGGTGATCCTGGCCGGGCGGCGCATCAACGACAGCATGGGCAAATTCATCGCCGAGCAGACGATCAAGCAGATGATTGCTGCCGGAAGTGGCGTCAGGGGCGCCCATGTCAATGTGCTGGGCCTGACCTTCAAGGAAGACTGCGGCGACCTGCGCAACAGCAAGGTTATCGACATCATCCGCGAGTTGCAGAGCTACGGCGTACAGGTCAATGTCACCGATCCGCAGGCGGAAAGCGACGAGGCCGAGCATGAGTACGGCGTCAAGCTGCTGCCTTGGGACGCCTTGCCTCAGGCCGACGCCTTGGTGGCCGCCGTGGCGCACAAGGAATACGCCGAACTGACGCCTCGGGCGCTGGGCAGCAAGCTGCGGCCGGGCGGCGCCTTCATCGACGTCAAGGCCGCGTTTGACGCCAGCGCCCTGCGGCAGGCCGGCTTCAGGGTCTGGCGGCTCTGAGCCACCGCGTTGGCGACGCCAGGGCTGGTTGATGCGCAGTCTTTCCGTTCAGCCTGACGCCGCACCGGACACGCGGCCCTGCGTGGTGCATGTGGTCTACCGTTTCGCCACCGGCGGGCTGGAAAACGGCCTCGTCAATGTGATCAACCAGATGCCGGCGCAGGCCTTTCGCCATGTCGTGCTAGCGCTGACCGAGGTCACCGATTTTCGCCAGCGCGTGCTGCGTGACGACGTGCAGTTCATTGCGCTGAACAAGCCGCCGGGCCAGGGCTTCTGGCTCTACCCGAGGCTGTACCGGCTGTTCCGCCAGCTGCGCCCGGCCATCGTGCACAGCCGCAACCTCGCTGCACTGGAAACCCAGTTTCCGGCCTGGCTGGCCGGTGTGCCGGTACGGCTGCATGGTGAACATGGCCGTGATGTCGAAGACCTGGACGGCCGCAGCCGGCGCCACCAGTGGATGCGGCGCATTTACCGCCCCTTTGTCAGCCACTACCTGGCCTTGTCTGCCGATCTGGCGGGCTATCTTCAGCACAGCGTCGGCATTGCGCAGGCGCACATCACCCAGGCCTGCAATGGCGTCGACACCGAACGCTTTCAGCCCGCGCCCGACGGCCTCGCGCAGCCACTCGCGGGCTGTCCGTTTTCGCCCAAAGATCACTGGCTGCTTGGCACCGTAGGGCGGATGCAGACGGTGAAGAACCAGACGCTGCTGGCCCGCGCCTTTGTGCTGGCGTTGAGGGGCCAACCTGCACTGCGCCCTCGATTGCGCTTGGTGCTGGCCGGCGAAGGCCCGTTGCGCGCGCAGGCCAGCCAGGTGCTGGCTGACGCCGGCATGAGTGACCTGGCCTGGCTGCCCGGACAGCGCGATGATGTGGCGGATGTCATGCGCGCATTGCATTGTTACGCGCTGCCGTCCTTGGCTGAGGGAATCTCAAATACCATTCTGGAGGCGATGGCCAGTGGCCTGCCGGTGATAGCGACCCGGGTCGGTGGCAATGCCGAGCTGGTTCAACAAGCTGAGTCTGGTTTGCTGGTTCCCTCGGGTGACGAGCAGGCATTTGCCCAGGCCATCATCACGCTCGCGACCCAACCCGAACTGGCCACGGCCATGGGCCGCGCCGGCCGCAGGCTGGCCCAACAGCGCTTCAGCCTGCACGCGATGGTGGCGACCTACCAAGGTCTGTACCAGCGCATGCTCGACCATTCACCCACGCGTGCCGGCCAGCAGCAGGAACATTGACAACACCATGTGTGGCATCACCGGCATCTTCGACACCCAGGGTCAGC
This sequence comes from Betaproteobacteria bacterium, assembly GCA_031417735.1. GTDB lineage: Bacteria > Pseudomonadota > Gammaproteobacteria > Burkholderiales > Burkholderiaceae_C > Pseudaquabacterium. Next base: position 33,880 of record JANOWE010000314.1, on the reverse strand, counting down.
GCGCCATAGACCCTGCCGTGCTGCAGCGCATGAACGACTCCCAGCGCCACCGCGGCCCGGATGAAGGCAGCCTGCACATCGAGCCCGGCCTGGGCTTTGGTCACCGGCGGCTGTCGATCATCGACATCGCCACCGGCCAGCAGCCGCTGTTCAATGAAGACCGCTCGGTGGTCATCGTCTTCAATGGTGAGATCTACAACTACCAGTCGCTGATCCCCGAGTTGCAGGCCCTGGGTCACCAGTTCCACACCCGCAGCGACACCGAGGTCATCGTCCACGCCTGGGAGCAGTGGGGCGAAGACTGCGTGCAGCGTCTGCGCGGCATGTTCGCCTTCGCGCTGTGGGACCGCAACCGCCAGACACTGTTCATGGCCCGCGACCGGATGGCGGTCAAGCCCATGTTCTACGCCGCGCTGGAAGACGGTCAGTTGCTGTTCGGCTCTGAGCTGAAATCGCTGCTGGCTCATGGCGAACTGAAGCGCGACATCGACCCGCTGGCGGTGGAAGAGTATTTCGCGCTGGGCTATGTGGCCGAGCCACGCACGATCTTCAAGCAGGCGCGAAAGCTGCCGCCAGGCCATCTGCTGCTGTGGCGGCGTGGCCAGCCGAAGCCGACGATCAAGGCCTACTGGGACCTTCGGTTCACCCTGGACAACCCGATCAGCGCGGAAGACGCCTGCGACGAACTGCGCGCCCGGCTGGAAGAGTCGGTCAAGCTGCGCATGATTGCCGAGGTGCCACTGGGCGCCTTCCTGTCCGGCGGCGTCGATTCCAGCGCGGTGGTGGCGATGATGGCCGGCGTCTCCGACACCCCGGTCAACACCTGCTCGATCGGCTTTGACGACCCGGCCTTCAACGAGTCGGCCTTCGCCCAGACCGTGGCCGACCGCTACCAGACCCACCACCACCTGGAAGTGGTCAAGAGCGACGATTTCGATCTCATCGACACGCTGGCCCGGCTTTACGACGAGCCCTATGCCGACAGCTCGGCGATCCCCACTTACCGCGTCTGCCAGCTGGCGCGCCAGCGGGTGACGGTGGCGCTGTCGGGCGACGGCGGCGACGAGAGCTTTGGCGGCTACCGCCGCTACCGACTGCACCTGATGGAAGAGCGCATGCGCTCCGCGCTGCCCGAGGCTGTTCGGCGGCCGCTGTTCGGCATGCTGGGCCGCATCTACCCCAAGGCCGACTGGGCGCCCAGGGTGTTCCGTGCCAAGACCACTTTCGAGGGCATGGCGCGGACCTCGGTCGAGGCCTATTTCCATTCGGTGTCGATCCTGCGCGGGCCGATGCGCGAGCAGCTGTTCAGTGACGGCTTCCGGCGCTCGCTGGCCGGCTATACCGCGCAGCAGGTGTTCGAGGACCATGCCGACCAGGCCGACACCGAAGACCCGCTGGCGCTGATCCAGTACCTGGACACCAAGACCTATCTGGTGGGCGACATCAACACCAAGGTCGACCGTGCCAGCATGGCCCATTCACTGGAAGTGCGCGAGCCGCTGATGGACCATGAACTGGTCGAATGGCTGGCCACGCTGCCCTCGTCGCTGAAGATTCGCGGCCAGGAGGGCAAGTACCTGCTGAAGAAGGCGATGGAGCCCAAGCTGCCTAACGACGTGTTGTACCGGCCGAAAATGGGCTTTGCGGTGCCGCTGGCGCGCTGGTTTCGCGGCCCGCTGAAGGCGCGCGTGCGCCAGGCCGTGCTGGGCAAGCGCCTGGCCGAGACCGGTTGGTTCAACCGTGCCTACCTGGAACACCTGGTCGACACCCACCAGAGCGGCGCTCGCGACTACAGCGCACCACTGTGGACGCTGCTGATGTTCGAGGCCTTCCTGCGCAATGTGGTGGACGCTGCAGGCGCAGGTGCGCCGGTGGCCCCCCAGGCCGTGGCCGCCGCGTGATGGTTTCGCGATGAAGGCCTTGCGCGTTCTGCACCTGCTCGACCACTCGGCCCCCTTGCACAGTGGTTACGCGTTTCGCACCCTGGCCATATTGCGCGAGCAGCGCCGCCTGGGCTGGCATACCGACCACCTGACCTCGCCCAAACAGGGGCCAGGCACGGCGCTGGTGGATCAGGTTGAAGGCTGGACCTTTCACCGCACGCCCAGCGAAGCGGGCTGTGGCCTGGTCGGCCAGATGCAGCTCAGCGCCAGGCGCCTGAGTCAGTTGGTGAGCGAACTGAAACCCGACCTGCTGCATGTCCATTCGCCGGTCCTCAACGCGCTGCCAGCGCTGTGGGTGGGCCGCAGGCGCGGCCTGCCGGTGGTCTACGAGATGCGCGCCTCGTGGGAAGACGCGGCCGTCGACCATGGCACCACCACCGAGGGCAGCCTTCGCTACCGCGTCTCGCGAGGGCTGGAAACTGTGGCACTGCACCTCGCCGACCAGGTCACCACGATCTGCGAAGGCTTGCGCGGCGACATCAGCTCGCGCGGCGTGTCCGCCGACAAGGTCACGGTGATACCCAATGCCGTCGATGTCACGGCCTTCCACTTCGGTGCGCCACCCGATGAAGCGCTGCGCAAGCGCCTGGGCCTGGAAGGCGCCACGGTGGTCGGCTTCGCCGGATCGTTCTACGCGTATGAAGGCCTGCACCTGCTGATCGAGGCCGCGCAACTGCTGTTGCCCAGCCACCCGACCTTGCGCCTGCTGCTGGTGGGCGGAGGGCCGCAGGACGCGGCCTTGAAGGCCCAGGCCGCCGCAGCGGGGCTGGCCGACCGGGTGGTCTTCACCGGCCGCGTGCCGCACGACCAGGTACAGCGCTATTACGAGCTCATCGATGTGCTGGCCTACCCCCGGCTGCCCATTCGCCTGACCGAGCTGGTGACACCGCTCAAGCCACTGGAGGCCATGGCCCAAGGGCGCATGTTTGTGGCCTCCGACGTCGGTGGCCACCGTGAACTGGTGCAGCATGGCCGCACCGGCCACCTGTTCCAGGCCGGCAGCGCCAGCACGCTGGCGCAGGCCCTGCAGGGCCTGCTGTCGCAGCGCGACGGCTGGCAGGCCGTGCGACAACAGGCGCGCCATTTCGTCGAAATCGAACGCACCTGGGCAGGCAGCGTGGGTCGCTACCACGAGGTCTACCGCCGCGCATTGGCCACCAAGGGCCGCCAGGTGGCGGCACTGAACTGACAGCATTCCCCGCGCGATGCGCGGATATTTCCCACCAGCCCCTGACTTCAGCCATGTGCGGTATCCACGGCATCTACCAACTCGACGGCCAGCCTGTGTCGTCAGCGCAGCTCAGCGCGATGGGTGACATCACCCGGCATCGCGGGCCTGACGACGAGGGCCAGCACATCGATGGCGACTGCGGCATTGCCATGCGCCGGCTGTCGATCATCGACCTGGCCGGTGGCCACCAGCCCATCAGCAGTGCCGACGGCACGCGCGTGCTGGTCTGCAACGGCGAGATCTACAACTTTCGTGAGCTGCGCAGCGAGTTGCAGGCCAAGGGCTACGTCTTCAAGACCGGCTCCGACAGCGAGGTGCTGCTGCATTTGTACGACGCCGAGGGCGACAGCTTTGTGCAGCGCCTGAACGGCATGTTCGACTTTGCGCTGTGGGATGCGCGTCGCCGCCGCCTGCTGATCGGCCGCGACCGCCTGGGCGTGAAGCCGCTGTATCTGTTCAATGACGGCCGCCGCCTGGCCTTTGCCACCGAGGCCAAGGCCTTGCTGACCTTGCCTGGCGTGGCCACCGAACTCAACCGCGCGGCGGTGGCCGACTATCTGCATCTGGGCTATGTGGCCGCGCCGGCCAGCATCTTCCAGGGCATTCACAAACTGCCGCCGGCCACGCTGTTGTCGGTCGAAGGCGGCCAGGTGCGGCAGTGGTGCTGGTGGCAGCTGCCGAACCGGGTTGACCGCCAAACCAGCCTGTCGCAATGGCTGGAGCGAACTCGCAGCGAACTGGAACGTTCGGTGCGCATGCAGATGGTCAGCGATGTACCGATTGGCGCCTTCCTCTCAGGCGGGGTTGACTCCAGAGCGGTGGTGGCCTACATGGCCCGCCATGCGAGCGGGCCGATCCGCACCTATGCCATCGGCTTCGAGGGCGGCCCGGCCGAGGCGCTCTACAACGAGCTGCCCCATGCCCGCCGGGTGGCGCAGCTGTTCAGCACCCAGCACCGCGAGATCGTGGTCCGGCCCGACGTGGTGGGCCTGCTGCCCAAGCTGCTGTGGCACATGGACGAGCCCATCGCCGACACCGCCTTCATCACCACCTACCTGGTCTCTGAATTTGCGCGGCAGGACGTCAAGGTCATCCTGTCGGGCGTGGGCGGCGACGAGCTCTTCGGCGGCTACCGCCGCTACCTGGGTGGCCACTATGCCCGCCACTTCAAGCGCCTGCCCGCACCGCTGCGCCGGCTGGTCGGTGCGGCCGCGGCTCGGCTGCCGGCCGACCGCCATTCCGGCCTGCTGAACAAGTTGCGCCTGGCCAAGGGCTTCGTGGCCAGCGCCGAGATGGGTGCGGACGACCGCTACCGCAGCTACCTGCAGGTGATGGGCCGGGCCCAGGTCGCCAGCCTGTTGATTGACGGCGCCGGGCCCAGCCAGGACAGCCTGGCCCGCGCCTTTGCCACCGCCGGCAGCGACGACGACCTGAACCGCATGATGGCGGTGGACGCCCAGACCCAGCTGCCCGACGACCTGCTGCTGCTGACCGACAAGATGAGCATGGCGGTCTCGCTCGAATGCCGCGTGCCCTTCCTCGACCATGAGCTGGTGGAAATGGCCGCCACCATGCCGGCCGAATTCAAGGTCGCCGGTGGCCAGCTCAAGCATGTGCTCAAGGCCGCGCTGGGCGAGCTGCTGCCGCAAGACATCCTGCACCGCGCCAAGCGCGGCTTCGGCACGCCCATGGGCGCCTGGCTCAAGCGTGAGCTGGCGCCGGTGTTGCGCGGCCTGCTGGCGCCTGAGGTGCTGCGCCGGCGCGGCCTGTTCCAGCCGGCGGCTGTGGCCAGTCTGATGGCCGACCACGAGGCCAACCGGATCGATGGCACCGACGCGCTGCTGGCGATGATGAATCTGGAGGTCTGGAGCCGGATGTACCTGGACCGTCGCGGTCCCGCCGACGTGGCCGAGGAAATGCACCGCCTGGCCGACCACCGCGCCGCCGCATGAACATCCTGTACCTGTGCCACCGCTTCCCGTTTCCGCCCAAACGTGGCGGCAAGATCCGGCCCTTCAACATGATCCGCCACCTCTCGGCCCAGGGCCACCGGGTGACGGTGTGCTCGCTGGTGCGGTCTGAGGCCGAAGCGGCAGAGGGCCGTGACATCGCGCCGCACTGCGCCGCGTTCGAGATGGGCCGGGTGACTGAGCCACTGCAGATGGCGCGCATGGTCCTGCGATTGCCGCTGGCCACGCCGTCGTCGATGGGCTACTTCTATTCGCCCGAGCTCGCGGCCAAGGTGCGCGGTTTGCTGGCCAGCCAGACCTGGGACCTGATCTTCGTTCACTGCTCGTCGGTGGCCCAATACGTCAGCCACGTCACTGGCATCCCGAAAATTCTCGACTTCGGTGACATGGATTCCCAGAAGTGGCTGGAGTACGCCCACTACAAGCCCTGGCCGCTGAGCTGGGGCTATACGCTCGAAGGCAGCAAGATGCTGTGGGCCGAAAAGCGCCTGGCGCGCCAGTTCAACCTGTGCACCGCCACCACCCGCGCCGAGCGCGACACGCTGGACAGCTATGGCACTGGCGCGGTGACCGACTGGTTTCCCAACGGCGTGGATGCAAGCTTCTTCAGCCCTGGCGACGCGCCCTACGAACCGGAAACCATCAGCTTCATCGGCCGCATGGACTACTACCCCAACCAGGAGTGCATGCAGCGCTTCTGCGACCAGGTCTGGCCCCTGCTGCGCGTCAGGCGGCCGGCACTGAAGCTGCTGATCGTCGGTGCCGACCCGTCGCCTGAGATGAAGAAGCTGGGCGACCGGCCTGGCGTCACCGTCACCGGTTCGGTGCACGACGTTCGGCCCTTCGTGCGTCGAACTGCGCTGATGGTCGCGCCGCTGGCGATTGCCCGAGGCACGCAGAACAAGATTCTCGAAGCCATGGCCATGGGCGTGCCGGTGGTCACCAGCAGCATCGCCGCCGGCGGCGTGGACGCCTTGGCACCCGAGCATCTGTTGGTCGCCGACAATGCGGCAGAGATCACGCAGGCGATTCTGCGGATCGTCGAAAATCCGGCCGAGCGAGCACGCCTGGCCTTGGCCGGGCGTGACCGCATGCTCAGCCACCACGCCTGGCCGAAGTCGATGGCCCGGCTGGACGCCATCATCGAGCGCTGCAGCAGCACTGCGCGCAGGCCCACAGGAAGCAGTGCATGAAGATCAGCATTTTTGGCCTGGGTTATGTCGGCGCGGTGTCGCTGGCCTGTTTGTCACGCGACGGCCACCAGGTCATTGGCGTGGACATCGACGCCAGCAAGCTCGAACTCATTGCCAGCGGCAAGACGCCGGTGGTGGAAGAGGGCATGGTCGCGCTGATGGCGTCGGTGGCCGCCAGTGGCCGGGTGCAGGTCAGCACCGACGCCGGCCAGGCCGTGCTGGACAGCGAGATCTCGCTGGTCTGCGTGGGCACGCCGTCGGCGGCCAATGGCAGCCAGGACCAGAGCGCCATCCTGCGCCTGGCGCGGGAGATGGGCCTCGCGCTGGCCGCCAAGCGCAGCGGCAACAGCGCGCCGCATGTGGTGGTGTTCCGCTCCACGCTGGTGCCGGGCACGGTCGAAGACGTGCTGCGGCCGATCATCGAGCAGGCCTCGGGCGGTCGGGACGGCGTCGACTTTCACCTCTGCTTCCAGCCCGAATTCCTGCGCGAAGGCTCATCGATTCGTGACTACGACAAACCCCCGTTCACCATCGTCGGTGCCAACCATGACGTGCCGGTGCAGCGGCTGACCGAGCTGTTCGGCCACCTGCCCTGCAAGCTGATCAAGACCTCGGTGCGCTCGGCCGAGATGATGAAGTACTGCTGCAACAACTTCCACGCGCTGAAGATCACCTTCGCCAACGAGACCGCGCGGCTGTGCGAGGCGCTGGGCGTGGACGCCTTCGAGGTCATGGACCTGGTCTGCCGGGACACCCAGCTCAACATCTCGCCCGCCTACCTCAAGCCCGGCTTTGCCTTCGGCGGGTCCTGTCTGCCCAAGGACCTGCGCGCTACCGCCCACCTGGCGCGCAGCCACGATGTGGAGCTGCCGATGCTGGCCGCCATCCTGCCGTCCAACCAGGCCCATCTGGGCCTGGCGCTGAAGAAGATTCTGGCCAGCGGCAAGCGCCGCATCGGCTTCATCGGCCTGTCGTTCAAGACCGGCACCGACGACCTGCGTGAAAGCCCGCTGGTCACGCTGGCCGAGCAGCTCATCGGCAAGGGCATGCAGCTCTCGGTCTACGACCCCGAAGTGCACATGGCCCAGCTGCTGGGCGCCAATCGCCGCTACATCGAAACCCATCTGCCGCACATCGGCGAGCTGCTGCAGGCCGATATCGCCCAGGTCATCGCCGCCAGCGACGTGCTGGTGGTGGGCCTGAACAGCAGCGATGCCGCACAGGCGCTGGCCAGCCACTGCCGTGCCGACCAATTGCTGCTGGACCTGGTGCACCTGCCGAACATCGCAGCCATCGCGGCCCGGGTTGAAGGCCTGGCCTGGTGACCATGGCCGGCAAGCGGGCAGGTCAGGGCTGGCAGCGGGCGGCATGGGCTGCGGCCTTGATTTTGCTGCTGGCCGTGCTGAGCCTGTCACCCTACCTGCTGCAGTCGTCCGAGATGGTCAGGCTGCGCAATGCCTGGCTGCTGATCGACGAGCCCACGCCGGATTTCCGCTTCACACCGGCGAACATGCCGGTGAACTTCCTGACCGAGCAAGCTGCACCCGAGCCGCTGTTCGTGGCTGCCGTGCAGGCGCTCAAGCTGCAGGAACTGCCCACCGACTGGGAGCGCGCCGTTCGCATCAGCGAACACCTGCTGGCCCGCGTCAACTACGACACCGGCGGCAACCAGACCGATCTCAAATCGTCCTACCGCGATGTCACGGAACGTGGCCAGGGCTACTGCGCCGATTTCGTGCGCGCCTTCACGGCACTGTCCAATGCTGCCGGAATGTCCACGCGCATGTGGGCCTTCTCGTTCGACGGCTTTGGTGGCCATGGCCATGTCTGGGTCGAGCTTTGGAATCGCGAGCGTGGACGGCTGGAACTGCTGGACGTTTTCGACAACGCCTACTTCACCGAAACCGGCAGCGACCTGCCCTTGTCGGCACTGGACTTCAGGGCCGCGATGCTGGAGCGGCCAGGCAAGCTGCGCATGCACAAGATCGCGGCGCTGGCGCCACTGGCCTATGTGCACCCCGAGAAGGCCTGGGCTTACTACCGGCGCGGCCTGCCGGAGTGGTACCTGTGGTGGGGCAACAACCCCCACAGCTATGACCAGGCTGTGCTGGTGCGTGCGCTGATGCCGGTGTCCTACGCCTTGTCGCAGCTGGGTGGCATGGCGCAGGGGCTGTTCCCCGGGCTGCGCGTGCTGGCCACGCCCGACAACCAGCGGCAGCTGCAGTCTCTGCGCGCGCTGAAGCTGCACTTGCAGCTGGTCGCCGCCGCGCTTGTGATGGCGGGTGCCGGCCTGCTGGTCAGCGTGCTGGCATGGCGGCAGGCCCTGGCCAGGGCAGCCGCAGTCGGCCTGGCTGACGGCACGACCGATCCAAGCGCATGACCAGGCAGCCGTCACCACCGTCGGTACCGGTCTGGCCGCGCTTGTGCATCGTGGGCCCGCTGCCGCCCCCGTCCGGCGGCATGGCCAACCAATGTGAGCAACTGCTGAGGCTGCTGCGGGCCGATGCCGCCAGTGTCGAACTGGTGTGCACCAATTCGCCCTACCGGCCGGCCTGGCTGGGCCGGCTGCCGATGGTCCGCGCGCTGGCCCGCCTGCTGCCCTACCTGCTGGCGCTGTGGCAGGCGGCCGGCCGCGCCCAGGTCATGCATGTGCTGGCCAATTCGGGCTGGGCCTGGCATCTGTTCGCCGCACCGGCGCTGTGGGTCGCCCGTCTGCGTGGCACGCCGGTGATCGTCAACTACCGAGGGGGCCACGCCGAGACCTTCTTTGCCAAGGCCCCCGGGCATGTGCTGCGGGCACTGGCCGGTGCCCGGCTGCGGGTCACGCCTTCACGCTATCTGGAGCGGGTGTTCGCAGGCCATGGTCTGTCCGCACAGGTCATTCCCAACATCATTGACCTGTCACGCTTCACCCGCCGCGCGCCGCGCGCCTTTGGTGACGCGCCACACCTGGTGGTGGCGCGCAATCTGGAGCCGATCTACGACATGCCCACTGCCCTGCGGGCCATGGTGCTGGTGCGTCGGCGCTATCCACAGGCGCGGATGACCATGGCTGGCAGCGGGCCGGAACTGTCCGCACTGCAGGCCTTGAGCATGTCCTTGGGTCTGGCCACCTGCGTGCAGTTCGCCGGCCGCATCGACAATGCGCAAATGCCTGCCCTGTATGCCTCAGCCGATCTGGCGCTGAACCCCAGCACGGTGGACAACATGCCGAACTCCTTGCTGGAAGCCTTCGCCAGCGGCGTGCCCCTGGTCAGCACCGATGCCGGCGGCATTCCCGACATCGCCCGCCACGGCGTGGACGCCTGGCTGGTGCCAGTGGGAGACGCCCAGGCCATGGCCGATGCCGCCTGCAGTTTGCTTGGCGACAGCGCGCTGGCCGGACACATGACCGATGCCGCCCACCACGCGGTGCAGACCTATGCCTGGCCGGCGGTGAAACGGCAATGGCTGCAGGCCTATCGGCTGGCGGCGGGCCTGGAAGCGTCGACATGAGTGCCTACACCCAGCTCTGCGCCAGGCTGCTGTTCCCGCTGCACGAGCGCCTCAAGCAACACGACTCGGTGGCCAGGCGGCAAGCGCTGGAGCAGAGCCAGTGGCTGCCGGCCGAGGCCTTGCAGGACTTGCAACTGCAGCGCCTGCGTGGCTTCCTGCAGCATATCGGCCAGCATGTGCCGTATTACCGGCAAATGTTCAAGGGCCTTGGTTTTGACCCAGGCGCGCTGCGCTCGGTGGCCGATCTGCAAGCGCTGCCCTTGCTGGGCAAGGCGCAGATCCGCGCCCATCTGGACGCGCTCAAGGCCGAAGGCCATGGGCCCCTGGCCCGCTACACCACCGGTGGCTCGTCCGGCGAGCCGCTGATCTTCTACATCGGCAAAGACCGCAGCAGCCACGACGTGGCAGCCAAGTGGCGGGCCACGCGCTGGTGGGGCGTGGACATCGGCGACACCGAACTCGTGGTCTGGGGCAGCCCGATCGAGCTGGGCTCACAGGACCGGCTGCGGCGCCTGCGCGACGGCCTGATGCGCAGCCATCTGCTGCCGGCGTTCGAGATGTCGCCGGCCAGTCTGGACCGCTATGTGGCCGAGATCGAGCGCCGGCGCCCGCGCATGCTGTTCGGCTACCCGTCCAGCCTGTCGCTGATCGCCGCGCATGCCGCAGCCCGGGGCCGGCGGCTGGACCAGTTGGGCATCCGCGTCGTCTTTGTCACCTCGGAGAAGCTGTACGACAGCCAACGCGAGACCATCGGCCGGGTCTTTGGCTGCCCGGTGGCCAATGGCTACGGCGCTCGCGATGCCGGCTTCATTGCCCATGAGTGCCCGGCCGGCAGCCTGCACATCAGTGCCGAGGACATCGTGGTCGAGACCGTCACGCCAGAGGGCCGACCCGCGGCGGCCGGTGAAGTCGGCGAGATCGTCGTCAGCCATCTGGCGACGCAGGATTTCCCGATGCTGCGCTACCGCACCGGCGACATGGGCCTGCTGGGTCGCCAGCCCTGCGCCTGCGGGCGTGGCCTGCCGGTGCTGGCCGAGGTGCAGGGCCGCAGCACCGACTTCGTGGTCGCACGCGACGGCACGGTCATGCATGGCCTGGCCCTGATCTACACCCTGCGCGACCTGCCTGGCGTGGAGGGCTTTCGCATCGAGCAGTTGTCACTGGACGAGACCGAGGTCCAGGTCGTGGCCGGCCCCGGTTTCGACGACCAGGCCCGTGCGCGCATCGTGCGCGACTTCCAGGCCCGTCTCGGCGCCGGGGTGGCGGTGACCATCCGGCAGGTGGCGCAGATCGCGCCTGAAGCCTCGGGCAAATACCGCTATGTGCTCAGCCGCGTTGCACCGGCTGCCAGCGCAGCGCTGGCCACCGAGGCAGAGGTCGATCATGCGTGACTATGTCCTGGTGGCCTTCTTTGTCGGGCTGCTGCCCATGGCGGTGCGCCACACCTGGATCGGCGTGCTGCTGTGGACCTGGGTCAGCATCATGAACCCGCACAAACTTGCCTGGTCGTTTGCGGTGAACATGCCGTTTGCGATGGCCGCTGCGGTGGCGGTGTTCATCTCGCTGATCGTCGACCACAAGTCCTGGCGCCTCCCGCGCGACCCGGTGGTGGTGATGCTGGCGCTGTTCACGTTCTGGATGTGCGTGACCACGCTGACAGCCATCAACGCCGAGGCCTCGCAGGTGCAACTGATCAAGGTGCTGAAGATTCAGCTCATGACCCTGGTCGCCTTCGCCGCGATCCGCGAGCGCCGGCACATCGAATGGTTCATCCTGGTGATGGTGGTCTCGATCGGCTTCTACGGCGTCAAGGGCGGCATCTTCACCATCACCAGTGGCGGTGGCGAACGGGTCTGGGGACCCGACGGTGGCTTCATCGGCGGCAACAACGAGATCGGTCTGGCGATGGTTACCACCATCCCGCTGATGTATTGCCTGCGGCTGGTGGCCAAAAAGGCCTGGCAGCGCCATGCGCTGCTGGCGATGATGGTGCTCAGCGCCATTGCGACCCTGGGCACACAGTCTCGCGGCGCCTTAGTGGCGATCAGCGCGATGGGTCTGATGCTTTGGATACGCTCGACGCGCAAGTTCGGCAGCGCGATCGGCCTGGCCTTGGTGGTAACGCTGTTGCTGGCGGTCATGCCCAAGAGCTGGGACGACCGCATGAGCACCATCACCACCTATAACGAAGACAGTTCGGCGATGGGCCGGATCAATGCCTGGCGCATGACCGTGAACCTGGCCAACGACCGGCCGCTGGTGGGCGGTGGCTTCGAGATCTACGACGACTCGGTGTTCGCCGTCTACGCCCCCGATGCCATCGCGCGCGCCGCACACAGCATCTACTTCCAGGTGCTTGGCGAGCATGGCTATGTCGGGCTGATCCTGTTCGTGCTGGTCCATCTGCTGGCCTACACCAGCTGCGGTCGGCTGCGAAAACAGACCAGAGACCGGCCGGAGGTGGCATGGGTTCACCAGTTCGCAGGCATGTTCCAGGTTGCCCTGGTCGGCTACCTGGTGGGCGGCATGTTCCTGAGCCTGGCCTACTTCGACCTGCCCTACAACCTGATGGTGCTGATCGTGGCCTGCAAGTACTGGCTGGCCGAGCAAGGCCAAGCCAGCGGTGCTCGCCATATGCTGCCTGGCAGGCCAGAGGCCATGCCGCCTGGCCAGGCCTGGGGTCGTTACTGATGGGCCGGCAGCGGTGGGCCCGAAGCTGCAGCGGCCGGGCCTGAGCTCAGCATGGCCTGGACATTCAAGCATGCGGTCTACCGCATGGCCAAGGCGGCCGGGCTGTTTGCGCTGGCCCGACGCCTGACCCGGCGCCGCGCGCGCATCCTGGCCTACCACGGCTTCGCGCTGGGCGACGAGGCGCAATTCCGGTCCAAGCTGTTCATCACCGCCGCCACCTTCGAGCGCCGGCTGGCCTTGTTGCAGCGCCAGGGCTACCGGGTGATCGGGCTGGACGAGGCCGTGTCGGCCCTGGCCGGCGACCGCCTGCCGTCCGCAGCCGTGGTCATCACCATCGACGATGGCTATGCCAGCACGCTGTCGGTGGCCGGCCCGCTGCTCAAGCGGCATGGCTTTCCTGCCACCGTCTACCTCACCACCTATCACATGGTCAAACAGACGCCGGTGTTCGACCTGGCCCTGGCCTACATGGTCTGGAAGAGCGCCTTGCCGGGCGCCCGGCTGCACTGGCCCGATGCGCAGTCCATGCTGAGCCTGGACCTGAAGGACGGTGCCGCCCGCAGCCGCAGCGCCGCCACGCTGGTGGCTCTGGGCAAGGCCATGCCCAGCGAGGCCGAGCGCCTTGAGTTCAGCGCGGCGGTGGGCCGGGCCCTGGCGGTGGACCATGCAGCCGTGGTGCGTGCGGGTGCGTTCAGGCTGATGAGCATGGACGAGGCGCGACAACTGCCGCAATGGGGCCTGGACGTGGGCCTGCACACGCATCGGCACCAGTTTCCTGCCGACAACGAGGCCGTTTGCCGCAGCGAGCTGGCGCAGAACCGCGAGCTGATCGCGCAGGAGCTCGGCCTGCGGCCCCGGCACTTCTGTTATCCCAGTGGTGAGTACAGCGCCGCCCAGTGGCCCTGGTTGGCCGACATGGGCCTGGCCAGCGCCACCACCTGCGACACCGGCCTGGCCCGGCCGGGCGACCCGCCATTCGGCCTGAAGCGCTTTCTCGATGGCGAGTCGGTCAGCGAGCTTGAGTTCGAAGCCGAGATCAGTGGTTTTTCAGAACTGCTGCGCGCGGCCTTGCGGGTCGACCGCCGCGCGGCTGCCAGCCAGGGCGGCGGCCGATGAGCATGTTTAATCCGCTGTTCAACCTGGCCTCGCCCGGCGGCGCCAGGGGCCGGCTCAGCACCCTGGTCTTCCACCGCGTGCTGGCCGAGCCCGACCGCATTTTTCCGGACGAGATCGACGCGCCCCGCTTCGACCGCATCTGTGGCTGGCTGCGCGCATCGTTCAATGTCTTGCCGCTGGAGCAGGCGGTGCGCCGGCTGGGCCAGGGCAGCCTGCCACCCAGGGCCATGGCCATCACCTTCGACGACGGCTACCGCGACAACCTGCAGGTGGCCATGCCCATCCTGCAGCGCCACGGCCTGTGTGCCACCTTCTTCATCGCCACCGGATTCCTGGATGGCGGCCGGATGTGGAACGACACGGTGATCGAGGCCGTACGCGCCACCTCGCTGCCGCTGCTGGACCTGGGCGAACTGGGCTGCCACGCACTGCCCGATGCCGCCGCCCGGCGCCAGGCGATCGAGAGCCTGATCGACCGCATCAAGTACCTGCCCGCCGCGCAACGCCAGGCGGCGGTGGACCGGGTGGCGCAGGGCGCGAAGGCCAGCCTGCCCGACGAGCTGATGATGAGCTCGGCCCATGTGCGCCAGATGCACCAGGGCGGCATGCAGATCGGTGCCCATACCGTGAGCCATCCGATCCTGGCCCAGCTGGATGAGGCCACCGCGCGGCATGAGATCGACACCAGTCGGCAGACGCTGCAGCGGCTGATCGACGCGCCGGTGCCAATGTTTGCCTATCCCAACGGCCGGCCGGGTGAAGACTACACGCCGGCCAGCGTGGCCATTGCGCGCAGCCTGGGCTTCGACGGCGCGGTGACCACCGCCTGGGCCGCCGCGCATCGGCAGACCGACCCCTTCGAACTGCCCCGGTTCACACCCTGGGATCTGAGCCGCTCACGCTTCAACGCCAGGCTGTTGGGCAACCTCTGGCAATCAAGGCCCTGATCCGCCGAGCTTGATCGGCCCGACCTCAGTCCAGCAGTTTGAAATCAGGCGCGTGGTGTCGCAGCCATTGCTCGAGCATCATCAGAATCCACACCATCTCGCCGTAATAGCCCGGATGCTCGGGCAGGCGCTGCTCGATCAGTTCCCGGATGAACTCGCTGCGGATCAGGCCACGGCTGCCCAGGCTGCGCAATGAATCGACGGCCAATGCCTTCAAGGCGGCGTCCCTCGTGGCCCAGACGCCGAAGGGCAGGCCGAAGCCCTGCTTGCGCTTGCTCAGAATCTCGTCGGGCAGGAAGCCGCGCAGCGCCTCCTTGAAGAACCAGCGCAGCTTCAGGCCCTTGAGCTTGTAATGCGCCGGCAGCTGCATCGAGAACGCGAGCAAGTCGTCGTCCAGGAACGGAAACGCCACCTCGACGCCGGCCATGCGGGTGGTTTCGCGCACCTTGGGCAGGTCGCTCTCGGCCAGGGTGTAGCGCCAGTCGAAGGCCAGCATGCGGTCGATCGGTTCGGCCGCATCGGCCTGCTGCCAGACGGCGCGTTGCTGGGCCAGTGGCGAGCCGGTGTCGACCCGGGCCAGCAGCGCCGGGCTGAGCACCTGGGCCAGGCCCAGCCGCTGCAGCAGGTTGTACATCTGCAAGCGGTCGGGCATGGGCACCTTGGCCTGCTCGATGTAGCTGGCGCCTTTTTTCAGCAGCGGCAACCGGCCCAGCGCTGAGCGCTCGAACACAGGCTCCATCAGGCCGCGCTGCAGCGCGCCGGGCAGCAGCCCATACCAGCCAAAGACACGTTGCTTGGCATAGCGCGAGTTGCCGCCAAACAGTTCGTCACCGCCGTCACCGGCCAGCAGCCTGGTGACGCCGTCCTCGCGCGCCATCTTGGCGCAGTAGTAGGCCGGCAGCGCCGATGAATTGCCAAAGGGCTGGTCGTAATGCGCCGCCACCTCGGGGATGCTGCGCACCAGGTCGGCCGGCGTGACGTAGTACTCGTGGTGCTCGGTGCCAAAGCGTTTGACGGCCAGCCTGGCGAAGGCCATCTCGTCATAGCCGTCGGCCTCGAAGCCAATCGAATAGGTGGCCGCCGGCCGACCGGCGCATTCGCCGATCATGCCCGCCACGGTGGAACTGTCGGTGCCGCCGCTGAGAAAGCAGGCCGCCTTGCCGCCATCGAGCCGCCTGGCCACGGCCTGTCGCACCAGTGACCTGAACTCCTGCGCCAGAGCCTTGAAATCGGGCCGGCGCTGGGGCTGGAACCGGGGCCGCCAGTAGGGCGCGACCGTGAGCTTGCCGTCCACGAATTCGGCGTAATGGCCCGGCGGCAGGCGCTGCACACCCGCGAACACCGTGCGCGGTGACGGGATGGCGTGAAAGTACAGGTAGTCGAACAGTGCCTGGGGGTCGAGCGCACGCTCAGCCGGGCTGATCAGTTCATCGGCCCGAGCGGAAAAATGCAGTCGACCCTGCAGCACCCGGTAGCAGATCGTGTGCGCCGCAAAACGGTCGACGGCCAGGAAGGCGCGGCCGCTGTCGTCGCTCAGGCCGACCGCAAAACCGCCCTGGACACGGCTTGCGGCCTGTGCGGCGCCGGCGCGCCAGGCCAGCTGCCAGGCCGCTTCTGCGCCATGTGCGCTTGCGCAGGCGGCCTGCTCGGGGTCGGCAAAGACAGGCTGGCCCAGGATCAGGTTGGCGGTGGTGGTAGGCAAGGGCAAGGGCAAGGACATGGACATGGACATGGACATGGGGCCTGTGGTGGTACTGCGGGCCGTGCTGCAGACCGCGCGGCTGGCGGGCGCGCAGCGCCGCATTCTGCAATGACTTGCGCCGATGTCCGGGCCCGCAGCCACGGCGGTCAGTGCACTACGCCGCATCGCGGCCGCCCACCGCGACCTGGCAAACGGATCGGTCGCGGTGGACGTGACCGAATGCCGGCCGCGCCGCTGCGCATTGCGGGTCGGCGCAAGGCTGGTGCCACAATCATGGGCGAATTGCGCGGTCGCCATGCCAGCGGCTGCTTGTCTGGCCTGGCCATCTTGCAGGTGTCCAGCGGTGCTTTCGCCTTTGCGTCCGGCAAGGCGATCCGATGGTGAACATGAGCCTGCAGTTGTTGAACGCGCCGACTGGCGCCCCGATGGCATGAAACGACCGAGGACGCTGGTACGCAGCGCCTATCGGCTTGATGCCAGCGGCCTTGGCGCACGCGTGGTCAGCGGCGCAGGCTTCCAGTTCCTGGGCATCGTCATGCGCACGCTGATCACCATCGGCTCGACGGCGGTGCTGGCCAGACTGCTCTCGCCGTCAGACTTTGGCTATCTGGCGATGGCCACGGTGGTGACCGAGTTCGCGGCCTTGTTTGGCAACTTCGGCTTTGCCAATGTGCTGATCCAACGCCAGCGCATCAGCCGCATGCAGCTTGAAACGGTGTTCTGGGCCTCGGTGCTGCTGGGTTCGGCCCTGGCACTGATTGTCTTTGCGGCGTCGTACTTCATTGACCTGCTGTTTCCCGACCCGCTGGTGGGGCAGTTGCTGCGCTGGTTGTGCCTGAGCTTTCCGATCGCCGGTCTGTCGGCCTATGCCTGGGTGGTGCTGGCGCGCTTGATGCGGTTTCGCACCGAGTTCTGGATCCAGATGTCCAGCAATGCGATCCGTGCCGTGGTCGCCGTGGCCTTGGCCTATGCCGGTGCCGGCGTGTGGAGCCTGGTTGCCGGCGCGCTCACCGGCGTGGTCATCAACGTGGTGCTGAGTTTCATCTGGGTTCCGTTCCTGCCCAGGTTGCGCATGAACCTGGGTTTTCTGAAGTCGATCTGGCGCACCAGTGGTGGCTACTTTGGCAACGGCTTCCTCTACTACGTGGCGATGAATGTCGACCTGCTGCTCATCGGCCGTGCCCTGGGCGCCGCGCCCTTGGGCTTCTACCAGAACGCGCGGTCGCTGACCGACGAGATCAGGGCCCGCATCGCCATGCCCATTCAGCATGTGCTGTTTCCGGCTTTCTCTGCGCTGCAGCAGGACCTGCCCCGGTTTCAGTCGCTGGTGCTGCGCAGCGGCCGCATGCTCGCCGCAGTGGTCATTCCGGTGGGCTTTGGCGTTTCTGCGAACGCGCCTGAGCTGGTGCTGACGCTGTACGGCGAGCAGTGGCGGTCGATGACGCCGGTGATGGCCATGTTTGGTCTGAGCGCCGCGATGAGGGCATCGACGGCAATCGCCTCGCCGCTGTTCAACGCCACCGACCGGGTCGGACTGGCGCTGAAGTACAACATTGCGTTCACCGTGATGCAGCTCGCCGGCGTGGCCTGGTCATTGCCCTATGGCATCGAGGCGGTGGCCAATACGGTGGCCGCGCTGACGCTGTTTGCGCTGCTGACCTTCTGGCAGGCGCTGACGCTGATCGGGCTGGGCCTGCGCCATGTCGGCCAGGTGCTGTTGGCGCCGGCGCTGGCCTCGGGCCTGATGTGGCTGGCAACCGCCGCCGCCCGCAGCCATACCAGCGCCTGGACCCAGAGCGCACCGGCGCTGCTGCTGCTGCATGTGGTTCTGGGTGCGGCGGTCTACCTGTTGTGCCTGCACCTGATCTCGCGCCAGTACCTGCGCGACCTGCTCGACCTGCTGGGACGGTTCAAAGGTGGGCGCTGACGACGAGCATCGGCCTGCGCTGGCCGAGGTCGAGACTCGCTTGGCCGTGGTCTGGGTGATCGATCGCCTTGCATCCGTCGCGCCGGCCGATCTGCAGGCGCTGCCGGCGACCACCGCCCATGTGGTCGTCGACACCGGGGGCGACGACCGCGCAGCGCTGTTCACCGCCACCGGCCTTGACTACCTTCACCATGCCGGATTGAGCCAGGCCGAGGCCTGGAACCTGGGCCTGCAGCATGTGCGCGCACCTTGGGTGGCGTTCCGGGTCGGGCTGCCAGACCCGGCCTCTGAGGCCCTGCGCGAGCGTGTGTCGGCCCTGGACGAACAGGTGGCGGTGGTGCTGGCCGGTGACGCCGCGATGCGCGGCAGCGTCGACATAAGAGCGCTGCCGAGCTTGCCGGCGCCAGGGCTGGCCCTGGCCTTCAAGCGCGAACATCTGCTGGCCTCGGGGCTCAGCTTCGACGCCAGGCTGCGCCCTGACTTTGCGCCGCTGGCCTTGCTGGCGGGTTTTCTGCTGGCGCGGGACAGGGCCCATGTTGCCTGGGTCGGGAGCGACGACTTCGCTGCTTCTGGTCAAGGCTTGGGCGCCGAGCCGCCACGGGCGGTCTGGTCCGATGCCGCCAGCTACGACCACAGCCTGCAGTTTGGCCACCTGGCGCTGTTGCGGCAGGCCCCGGCAGGTCAGGTGCCCGGCTGGTTGCAGGCCATGCTGCTGCAGGACCTGCAGTGGTATTTCACCGTCGACGCGCGCGAACGTGCGCCCACGGTCGGCGTCGACGAAGCCCTGTCGCAGCGCTTCCACCAGCATGTGGCACAGATCATCGCCCTGGTCGACGGCTCGGCGATAGACGCCTTGGCCGACCGAGGTGTGGCGGCCGAGGTGGTACAGGCCCTGCATGCCTACCGCAGGCCTGGCGCCCACACCCAGGCCAGGCTGGACGCCTTTGACCAGGCCAAGGGCTGGGTCCGCCTGCGCTATTACTGGCACGGCCCGGCGCCGGTCGAGTGCTTCGAAGTGGATGGTCGCGCGGTGACGCCGGTGCATGCCAAGTGGCGCTGCTGCCGCTACTTTCGACGCGAGCTGTTCAGTGAGCGCGTCGTCTGGTTGCCGGTGGCCTCGGGCGACCGACTGCAACTGCGGCTCGATGGCGCGCCGGTGGCGCTGTATTTGCCGTCTTCATCGGGCCGGGCGATGGCGCTCGCCGCGCCGGCTGGCGCCGCGCTGGACCTGGCTGTCCTGGCCGCGCATTTCAGCCCGGGTCAGGGTGGTGCGTACAAGCCGGCGGCGGCCTGGCCACGGTTGAAGGCCATGCTCTTGCGTGGCCTGGCTGCCCTGGCCGCGCTGCGGCCGGGTTATTCCCAGGCCTGGATCTTCATGGACCGCGAGGTCGACGCCGATGACAACGCCGAACACCTGTACCGTTGGGTCAAGCAGCATCGGCCACAGCACAACGCCTGGTTTGTTCTGGCCCCGGATTCACCCGACTGGCCACGCCTGAAGGCCGAAGGCTTCCGCCTGATCGCACCCGGCCCCTGGTGCCGGATGCTCTACCTCAACGCCCGGCATGTGGCCTCGTCGCATCTGGAGCCTGCAACGGGCGGCCTGGCCGCCGCCGTGTTTGGCCCCTTGATGCGCTGGCGGTTCTGCTTTCTGCAACATGGCGTGACCAAAGACGACATGTCGCATTGGTTCAACGGCCAGGCCATGGACCTGCTGGTGAGTTGCACGCCTGAGGAGCATGCCTCGGTGGTCGACGACCACACGCCCTATGTGCTGACCACGCGCGAAGTTCGCCGAACCGGCTTCCCACGCCACGATGCGCTGCTGGCCCTGTCGCGAAACCTGCCGGCGTCGGCGGTGGACACGCTGATGGTGATGCCGACCTGGCGCGGAAATCTGATCCAGGATGGCGACCCCGACGCCATGGCCACCTTCCGCGCTTCGGACTACGCACAACGCTGGCGCAGCCTGCTCAGCAGCGAGCCGCTCAGGGCCCTGGTTCAGGCCCATGGCCTGCGAATCGTCTTCATGCCGCATCCCAACGCGGTGCCCTATCTGCCGGCGTTTGAACTGCCCGAGCATGTCCAGGTGCTGACCAAGGCGCAGATCGGCATCCAGGCGCTGATGTGCCGCAGCGCGATGATGCTCACCGACTACTCGTCGATCGCCTTCGAGATGGCCTGCCTGCACCGCCCCGTGCTGTACTACCAATACGATAGAGCCCAGTTCTACGGCGGTGACCACAATTGGCGGCCTGGCTATTTTGACTACGACAGGCATGGTTTTGGTCCGGTGCTGACGACCGAGCAGCAACTGGTCGATGAACTGGCGGCGCTGCTGGCCAACGGCCGCCGCGCCATGCCTGCCTACCTGGACCGCATGGAGCGCGCCTTTCCTGACCGCGACGGCCAGGCCTGCCGCCGGGTCTACGAAGCCATGCTCGCACTGGACGCACCATCGCCTATCGGCGCGCCAGGGCCGAACCCACAATGAATCCATGATCTCCATCGTCATCCCCACCTTCAATGCCGCAGCCACGCTGGAAGCTTGCCTGCGCAGCATCGCCATGCAGGACAGTGCCGACTACGAGGTGGTGCTGGTCGACGGGCAATCCACCGACGAAACCCTGGCCATCGTGCGCGCCCATGCCGACCAACTGGCTGGCTTGCAGCTGTTGTCCGAACCCGACCGGGGCATCTACGACGCCATGAACAAGGGCGTGGCCATGGCCCGAGGGCAATGGCTGTTCTTCATGGGCGCGGACGATGCCCTGGCCGCGCCCGATGTGCTGCGTCGGGTACAGGCCGAGTCGGACGAGGGCGTGGATCTGCTGTACGGCGACATCCGGCGCATGAGCAAGGACCGGGTCGAAGGCGGGCCCACCGACCGGGGCGAGCTGATGCACAGCAACATCTGCCACCAGGCCATTTTTTACCGCAAGTCGCTGCTGCAGGTGGTGGGGGCCTACAACCTGGACTACCCGATCTATGCCGACTGGGACCTGAACTACCGCTGTTTTGCGGTCAATGACAGGCAGCGCTATGTCAAGCTCACCATCAGTCACTTTTCGGGCAGCGGTTTCAGTGCCAGCAGGGTCGACCATGTTTTCATGGCGCGGCGGCTACCGTCGCTGGCCCGCTTGTATGGCGTGTCGTACTGGGGGAACGTCTTTCGTCCGGGCCGCCATGTGTTTCTGGGCGATGCGATGGACCTGCGCGACCAGGGCCGCTGGCTGGCCTGCGCCGGCTACTACCTGATCTTTGCCTACCACGGAGTCCGGCACAGAATCGCACGCTTGGTGCAGCGCCTGGTCACGCAGCATGGGAGTGGCAAGGCATGAGCCGCATGCAGACCGACTGTAGGCAATGCGGTGCCGGCGCAGCCTTGCATCTGGGCGGCATTCCTCCTGGTGAGCATTTTGCCGGCCAGCCGATGGGCCAGGGCTGGGACGCCGGCTCGCTCTACCAATGCCGTCACTGCGCGCTGGGATTCAGGGCGCCGGTACGCACCGAAGCCGAATACGAAGCGCTGTACGCAAGCGCCTCCGACCAGGTCTGGGTCTCGCCAGCGCTGCGCCGTGACCAGTGCCTGGTGCGCGACCGGGTTCATGGCCATGGCTCAGGCGGCCGGGTGCTGGACGTGGGCTGCTACGACGGCAGCCTGCTCGCGGCCCTGGGCCCCGAATGGCAGAAGTTCGGCCTGGAGGCCTCGGTCCAGGCCGCCAAGGCGGCGAGCGACCGAGGTGTCACGATCGTGGCCAGCCGCATCCGCGACCTGGCCGGGCTTGAGCAGCGCTTCGACGTGATCACCGCCGTCGACGTGATCGAGCATGTGCTGGATCCACGCGCCTTTCTGGCCATGCTGGCCGAGCGGCTGCTGCCGGGGGGCCTGATCGTGCTGTCCACCGGCAACCTGACCGCGCCGGCCTGGCGCTGGGCCGGCGCAGCCTACTGGTACTGCACGATTCCCGAACACTTGAGCTTCATCAGCCCGGCCTGGGCCGAGCAGGCGGCCCGGGTCGTGGGCCTGGGCCGGCCCGAGGTGCAGCGCTTCAGCTACCGCGACCTCGACCCGGGTGAGCGCTGGCGCGCCCGGCTGCGCTTCATCAAGGGTGCCGGCGCGGCGCGACTGAAGCTCTGGCTGGCGGGCCTGATGCCGGGCCTGTTGGCAGATCGTGTCAAGCCCTACAGCTTTGGCTATCCCGGCCTGTTCGAGGACCACATGGTGATCAGCCTGCGCAAGCCGGCCAGGGCGCCAGGCACAGCGGTGTGATGCCAGGCCATGGCGGCGTGGCGCGCCGTCAAGGCGGCGCGGCCGCCAGGGTGACGGCAATCGGAAACGCCGACTCTGGTTCGGCCGGCCGCTGATCCAGTGGTCGTGCATAGCGGCCATCCTTGCGCAATGCAAAGCCCTGCTGCGTCAGCAGGTCCTTGACCAGCATGTTCTTGGCGGTGGGCAGGTAGTCGGCCAGCACCTGGCGCACACCGCGTTGGGTCAGCAGGCGCAGCAGGGCCTGCAGAAAGGCTGATTCGGCCTGGCGACCGATGACCCGGCAGGACATCAGCAGGGTGTCGATCTCGGCCGTGTCGGCCGCCGTCAGCCGCAGCATGCACAGGCCGACCACGCCGCTGTCGCCGAATACATCGGCGAGCGCAAAGTCGGCCACCAACCAGTCGGCGCTGCCGATGAAGGCCTCGATCTGATGCTCGTCGTAGCGGCGTGTGGTCAGGTTGAACTGGTTGGTCTTTTTCGTCAGCTGACTCAGTCGGGCCAAATGGGCCTTTGGCGCCAAGCTGATGCGCATGGCCATGCCCAGTTGGGCCAGGTGGTCGCCCGGTGCAGCGGGGCTGCCAGTGGCGGGCAACAGCAGCGCGCGGCGCTGGCGTTCCTGGGCGTAGAGGGCGGTCTTGTCCAGGTCTTCGCGGGTCAGCGACAAGACCTCCAGCCTGGCCACATGGTCGAGGCAGCGGGCCACGTCCACCGGTCTGGACGGCACCTGCACCACCTGCACCTGGGGCAGGCGGTGACGGACTGCGGCGCACTCATGGTCGCTGTCGTCGACGAAGATGAACGACTCCAGGCCCAGATTGAGCTCGGCGGCCAACGACTCCAGATTGTCGGGCTTGGCCAGCCAGTTGACCCGTCGCGCCGCAAAGTGGCCGTCGCGCAGCAACTGGTGCGGATGCTGGTGCAGCACCTCGTCGACATCGGCGGGATTGTTCTTGCTGCACAAGGCCAGGATGAAGCCACGCTGCTGAAAGTCCAGCAGCCGGCGCTGGAACTCGAGGTAGGCGCTGCCCGGGTAGTCGGGGCCGAGGGCGATGCCGTCGATGCCGTCTTCGCCGGCCACACCACCCCACAGCGTGTTGTCGGCGTCCAGCACGATGACCTTGGCCTTGGGCGCGAGCATCACCACGGCCAGCGCAAGCAGCCGGCGGCCGAATTCGCGTGCGGCCATGGCCGTGAACGGAAACTGCGCCGAGTGCCAGTAGCGCCGATCAAAGAACTGGGCGCTGCCGACCTGGTGTTGCACCTGGTCCAGGTCGAGCAGCAGCGTGGCCGCGCAATGGCCTCTGATCCAGGCCGCGATGTCGGCCTTCAGCGCCGCCCACCAGCCCTGCTCGGAGGCCTCGGCCTGGGCATCGAACAGCCCGAGCGTGGCCGCAGTGGTGCCGGGCAGCAGCGTCAACACGATCTGGCCCACGGGTTGGGCACGGAAGCGGCCGAGGATGTCTGCCAGCCTGGCCAGGCATTCCTGGCGCAACGCCGCCAGCCGCGATGAATCCAGGCCGGTGATCGGCAAGGCCAGGTCGGGGTGCAGGTCTTCCCGGCGCAGCATCAGCAGCGTGATGTCAGGGCCATGCTGCAGCAGCGCCGAGCCGGGGGCGGCCTCCTGCAGCGCCAGGCCATAGGGTGCGTGGTAGGTCTGCAGCGCAAAGCCATGCAGCGCGGCCGCCAGACCCAGCCAGGGCTCGAGAAGATCACTGGTGTAGGTGTGCACGATGGCCAGCCGCAGCGCCTGCGGCTCGGGCATCAGCGCCAGTGCATGCTCTGCGAGCTGTTGCGCCTGCGGCAGTGTCGGCGTCCGCTCGTCCAGGCGCTGTTGCATGGCATCGCGCCGCGTCAGCCGCAGCAGTTCATCAAACTCGCTTGGTTTCAGAGCCATGGTCGTTCAGGTTTGGGCTGAAGTTGGGCTGAAGTTGGGCTGGAATGTTGCGCCGGCCCGCAGCGCGGCCATTGTCACGGCATCGCAGCGGGCCTGATTGCTCAGCGCCGGCGCAGCCAATCGGCCACCGCCACTGCGGCGGCCGTCTTCCACACTTCGCGCGAGAAGGTGTGGTCTGCGTCGTCGATGTCGATGCGGGTGATGCCCTGGCCGTCGAGCAGGCCGTCCCAGGCCCGGCTGGCCCGGGTGACCTCGTCGAACTCGCGCGCAATCAGGTCCAGGCCGCTCATCAGCAGCAGGGCGCGGCCCTTGAAGCGACGCAGACCTTCGGCCGTGCGTTCGGGCAGGGGCAGGCTGGACAGGTCATGCAACTCGGGCGCGGCGCGGCTGCGCGCCATCTGCCGCCGACCCCGCACATAGTCGCGGGCGACCTCGACCATCGAGCGCAAGGACTCACCGACGCGGTAGCCACCGCTGAACACCAGCTGCCAGAACTCGGCCGACAGCAGCCGGTGCAGGTAGTAGTGCCGGATGATGACCTGGGCCCGACCCTCGACGGTGCGCACCCAGGGGTTGATCAGCACTGCATCGCTGACCCTCGGGTCACGCCAGGCATAGAACAGGATGCCGCTGGCCGATTCGCATTCGCCCACCAGCACCACCTCGCGCAGACCCGGACGCTGTTGCAGCAGTGCGTCAACTGCGGCCCGGATGTCGGCATCGGACTGCTCGAAGCCCTGGTGTGTGCCGCTGCTGTCGCCCATGCCACGCAGGTCGAAGCGAAGCACCGGATATCCATCGCGGGCCAGATGGCGGCCCAGGTTGACAAACTGCCGATGCGCACCGGCACGGTACTGCGGCCCGCCGGCCACCACCACCACCACGCCAAGCGTGGCTTCAGCTGCGCCGGCGTGCAACACGCCATAGAGCTGGTCGTCGGCGCAGGCAAACACCAGGGCTCGCTCGGCGCCGTGGCCTGCGGCGACGTTGAGAGCCGGCGCGTCGGTGTCGGGGCCCTTGGCCGAGGGGGCACCGGTCCAGCCGGACAGACGCTCGGTGGTGGCACGCACCAGGTCGGGTGCGATTTCACGTTCATGCACATGCCAGAAGGCCGGGCCCACCACGCCCGTCTGACTCAGCCGTGCACCCTGGCTGGCAAGGCGCTCGGCGGCCTGCACGCTGGCCGGGGCCAGGCTGGTCTGGGCATCCGGCAGTACCTCGAACCAGTCGGCCTGCGCCAGCGCGGCCAGCGCGTTCTCGTCCCATTGCAGCGCATCAAGCTGGCCTGCGAGCAGCGGCCCGACCTTGTAACCCGAGACCTCGATGTCCTCGCCTCGGGCTGAGCGCTGGCGCAGTTCAGCGGTGGTCTTCACGCGGTCGGGCAGGTTCAACTCGGCCGCGATGCGGATGCGCAGGAACTGGGTATAGAACTGCTTGCCGCCCTGCACCGGTTGCCACAGCAGCAGCTGCCGGATCTGGCCATCGCGCCGTGCCAACTGGGTCGCCATCACCGCGCCCAGCCGGATGCCCCACAGGCTGACGCAGCCCTGGCCATGCTGGCGCAGCCAGGCCAGGCCGATGTGCATGTCGTCCAGCCAGCCCTCCCAGCTTGCGTCGCTGAACTCGCCGCCGCTGTCGCCCGTGCCATAGGGGTCGAGCACCAGGCAGCCCATGCCGATGGCCGCCAGGGCCCGCGCCTGCAGCGCCACCATGGCGCGGCAGCGGTTCATTTCTTCGCCGAACGAGGGCAGCAGCAGGATGTCGCCTGCCACATGGGCCGGCGCGGTTGCGGCGTAGTAGCAGGCATGCAACTCGCCTCTTGCGCCGTTCAGCAGCAGGGGCTGGGGCGCCAGCGCCAGGGCAGTGCTCATGGTCTGGACAGTGCAGTCAGGTGGGAACGGCTGGCCACGGTTCAGGACAGGCCCTTCTGGCCCAGGAAGCTCAGGATGGCCGGCACCGAATTCAGGCTGCCGAACTCCTCGACTTCGATATAGATGTCGAAGGTCTGCTCCAGCGCCATGATCAGGTTGACCTGGCCCAGCGAGTCCCAGCTCGGCAGGTCCTCGTCACGGGTGCTTGGTGTGATCTGCGCTGGGGGCACCTTCAAGGTGCTGCTCATCGTGGCTTGCAGTTGCTCAAACAGGCTCATGGTGCGGGACGATAGGTTCGGGTTGCGAGGCCAGGCCCTGACCGCAGGCAACCAACGGGTGGCTGGGTGCAGCAGAGCAACCAGCTATTTTGCGGGATTTGGGCCCGGGCTCCGCCCATCGTGCGTCGCCTGGCCTGGCCAGGGCGTGAGAACTGCGCAGGACCGCGCGCAGCAGCCAACCGATAATCTGCGCTGCCCGTGGCCACCGAACGGCCGCTGCTGCCGCCGTTGGCCCAGCCGCGAGGCCAGGCCCACCGACCCACACCAAGTCCGATGCCATGACCGACCCAGTGTCCAACAGCAGCCCGACATGTCTGGGTGAGCGCGCCTTCGACGCGGCCGACCAGCTCTGGTTCGCTCAGCTGTCGTTCGATGTCAATCCCATGCACACCGACGGGGTTGCGGCGCGCCGGCTGTTGTCGGGTCGACAGGTCGTGCATGGCATGCATCTGCTGATCCAGGCCATCGATCTCTGGCAGGCGCCGGCCGACCGACGGCCCATGGCCATGACCTGCAGCTTCGACCATCCGGTCAGTGTGGGCGACCGCGTGCAGTTCAGCCAGACCCTGACCACGGCCGAGCGCTGCGTGATCCAGGCCAGGGTCGACGGGCTGGTCTGCACCGAACTCGACATCGAACTCGGGCCGACTGCTCATACCGCCAACACCGCCAACAAGGCCCTCGCGCCGGCACTGGCTGCCTGCACTGCGCAGGCCCTGGGCGGGCTGCAGGCACCGCTGGACGAGTCCGCGCCATCCTGGCCGGGCCGGCGGGTGGTCTTGCCCGCGCAGGCCGATGAGGCGGCCCTGGCGGCGCGCTACCCGACGGCGGCACGGGCCATGTCGCCCGGCGCATTGACGGCGCTGGCCGGCCTGTCCTACTTCGTCGGCATGGTCTGCCCAGGGCTGCACTCGGTGTTCTCGTCGTTGAGCTTCAGGCTGCCGCAGCCGGTGCCCGACGCGGGTCGCCTGCTGCTTGAGGTCATACGCTATGACCCGCGGTTTCGCTTGTTCACGGTGGCTTTCGAAGGTGGCCTGCAAGGCCAGTTGCGTGCATTCCAGCGTCCTGCACCGCAAGCCCAGCCCAGCGCCCTGGCGCTCAAAGTCCATGTGCGTGAAGCCGAGTTCCGTGGCGCGCATGCTTTGGTGATCGGCGGCTCGCGTGGCTTGGGCGAGCTTTGCGCGAAGTTGCTGGCCGTGGGTGGCGCCCAGGTGCTGTTGACCTATGCCCAGGGCCAGGCCGACGCGCAGCGGGTGGCCGACGACATCGCGTTGGCCGGTGAGGGCGGCTGCAGCACCCTGGCGCTGGACCTGTCGTCACAAGCTTTCGAGGCCCTGGCGGTGGATGTCGACAGCCTGAGCTCGGTGTACTACTTCGCCACCCCACGCATCTACAGTAAGCGTGCTGCATTGTTCGATGCGCAGGTCTTCGACGGTTTCTGCCACTTCTACCTGCGGCGCTTCCATGAGCTGTGCCTGTGGCTGGAGACGCGCGGCGTCGAGCCCAAGGTCAAGGTCTACCTGCCCTCAACCGTGTTCATCACCAAGCGGCCCAAGGGCATGGCCGAGTACGCGATGGCCAAGGCCGCCGCCGAAGTGCTGGCCGCCGACCTGAACCGGCAACTGCGCCGGGTCGAGGTGATCTTCACCCGCCTGCCCCGGCTGGCCACCGACCAGACCTCGGCGATCATGGCCGCCGCAACCGACTCCAACGTCGAGGTCTTGTTGCCGCTGCTGCGTCAGATCCACGGCTGAGTTGCCGCAGGGCGGCGCAAAAGTCGCGCCTCGGCCCGCTGGTCAGAGGTCCAGCGCCATCATCTCGCTGTAGACATCACGCACCTGCCGGTCGCTCAGGCTGGGTGACAGCACCAGCTTGGGCTGGCCACGCCGGGTCTGCAGCGCCCACGTCGGCGCCTGGCTCAGGTGCCGCCCTTCGATGCGACTCACCGGCATGCCGCGCCGCAGCAGATGGTGCCTGAGCAGGGCGCCATGCCGCTGCAAGGCCTGGGCATCGCTGACGTAAGACAGCGCCGCACAGGCCATCTTCTTCCAGCGTGAGCGCTTGTAGATCGCCAGGCAGCTGTCACCGGTACGGCCGAAGGCGACAAACTCCAGCCATGGCAGATGCTGATGAGCCTGGAAGTCGGCCAGCGCCGTGCCGTCCAGCAGCGCGGCGATGTGTTCGCGCCGATGTTCGATCCGCGCGCTCGAGCCCAGGGCGGCGGGGCTGGGCAGGTTGGGAAAGTACAGCAGGCTGTCTTCCAGCAGCCTGAACCGCAGACCCACGAAGACCTGGGCCACCTTGGGGTTGGGCGTGAACATCGTGAAGTGATAGCCGCGCTGGCGCATCAATTGCAGCACCAGGCCCAGGCTGTGACTGCGGTAGGGCTCCAGCACCATCCAGCTGTGCGGGTTGCAGAAGCGCTCGGTCCGGCCGTCGATGGTCTGGTCGGAATAGATGGCGCACAGCACGCCCACCACCTGCCCGTCATGGCGCAGGTGCATGCCATGGTTGGGCTGGCTGGCCGCCCAGCGTTGGCTGAGCGACTGCACCCAGGCCTGCGGCGAGATGCGTTGCGCAAGCTGCTGGTGCAGGAAGTTGCCCACGTCGGCAAGGTCCTGCGCTTGGATCGGAAGTACCTGGGTCACGTTGCTCTGCGCCTGCGCGCCGGGTTGGCTACTGTGCTCAGTTGGCATGGCGCTGGCTTGTGGCCAGCCGCCGAGGGCTCTTGCGGTGCCGGGGCCGAAGTGGCCGGCATGATAGCGGGCGCCATGCGGCCGCAGCCGAACATCTCCGCGCGCTGCGGCCGCCACGCGCTCACTGCGTGGGCGGCTCGCGCCACTTACCCATTTTCTTCAGCGCGGTTTCAAGCCCGTCCATCGGCACGTCCAGGGCCATGGCGCGGTGGGCCTGCGTCAGCGCCTTTTCTGCTTCGCCCAGTTCCAGGTACATCAGGCCCAGGTTGTAGTGTGAGAAGGCGCTTTCCTTGGCGAAGGGCACGGCGGCGTCAAGCTGGGCCAGGCCCTCGGCCGTGCGGTTGCGCTGGTGCAGGTACTGGGCATACAGCGCGCGCACCACGGTGTCGTCAGGACGGTAGCGGATGGCTCGGTCGAAATAGCACTCCACCGTGTAGCTCAGCCCGAATGGCTTGTCCTGTTTGCTGCGCTCGCCGTAACGCACCGCAGCCAGCAAGGCCCTGGGGTGGTTGGGCGAGGACATCAGGGTGTAGTTCAGGTCGTGGCTGAAATGACCGGAGATGCCCTTGATCAGGAACTCGACATTCTTGGAGAAGTGGAACTCCTCCACGACCTTGAGCTTGTCGCGCTCGTTGCGGTAGTCATAGGGGCCGTAGCGGTCCTGATAGATCCTGCCGCAGACCGGATTGTCGGACTCCATACCGCGTTGGGCAGGCAACTGCGCAAGCACCGGCAGGCAGGCCAGCAGCAGGCCCATCGTCAAGGTGGTGCGGGCAAATGCAGCGCGCAGGCCATAGCTCTGGTTCATCATCGTCCCGTTTGAATGGTTCTGCCCCTGGCGGGCCCTGCGGGCCGATTGTGCTCAGCTGTCATTTCACAGCATGCCACTTCAGGCCGCGGTAGCCGTTGCTGATGCGCCGGTCGTCCACCGGCTGCTCGGCGCGGCGCCCGAAAAAATAAAAGGCCGACGCGCCATCGTAGGCGCCTCGATGGCGCGACATCACGCCATCGAGGTACTTCACTGGCCAGATCAACAGTCGTGTCAGATTGCTGAGCACGCTGCGCACCCAGCGTCGGTCGGAAAAACTGGTCATGAACTGCTCGATCGACCAGCTCAGCGCCATGGCGGGCCCGTTGGCCACACCGCTGCGCAGTTCATCGAAGTGGTTGAAGACCCGGCGCAGGCCAGTATGGGTGAACAGGAAGAAGTCATGCGGCCCCAGCGTGTTCTGCTGCATGAACGGCGCCACAACATACACCAGTCCATCGGGCTTGAGTACGCGGTGGGCCTGCTGTGCGGCGCGCCATGGGTCGGGCAGATACTGCAGCACGGCCACCGAGACATAGGCGTCGAAACTGGCATTGGCAAAGGGCAGATCCTGTGCGTCCACGATCAAATCGGTCAGTGCGCCCCAGGCCACGTCGCTGTAGACCAAACGGGTACCCGGTGCCGCGCGCAGCGCCTGGTCGCCGGCTCCGACGACCAGAATCGTCGGCTCGGGTCGGGCGGCTTCAATGGCCGCGATGGCCGCGTCGACATTGAAGTCGCTGCTGTCCACCGACAGCTTGGGCACCCTGGCGACCAGCCAGGACTTGATGCGCGAGGCCAGGCCGGGCAAGCGCAGGTGGTCCGGCCGCAGGTCGAGTGTGGTTCGCGAGGGGCTCTGAAATTCTGCCAGCTTGAACATGCTGCGCTGCTCGTTGATCAGCACCGGCATACCGTCGTGGACCGGATAGCGCCGTGCGCAGGCGGGGTCGGCACAGACCAGCACACCGTCCCGGGCCAGCAGCGGCGCGTGGCCGTCATGGGGGCAGACCAGCCGCGCCGCCACGTCGGCAGGCATGCGCAAGCGGCTCTCGGCTGGCTGCGGGTGGCTGCCAGCGGCGGCGGCACAGGACTCTGGGGTCATGGCATGTTCCTGATGCGGTGGACAGGGAAGTCAAGCCTTGTGGCGGCCGCTGGCGGCACGGGCCTGCCAATCCCGGTGCAGGCACGGCTCGGCCATCAGGCGGCCAGCTTGACCTGGACAAACTGCAGCAGTGTGCCGAAGGTCTCGAACACCGAGGCGTCGATCTCGTCGTCGTCGATGGCCAGACCGAGCCGGTCTTCCAGCGCCGTCAGCAGGGCCACCACGCCCATCGAGTCGAGTTCAGGCAAGGCGCCCATCAGCGGTGTGTCAAGCTCGAAGGCCTGCGCGCGGCCGTCCAGGCCCAGCGCCTGGTCCAGCAGCTTGCTCAGTTCCTGGCGGGTATTCATGGTCAGCTCCTTGAAATTGGGGGGGTCAATGGTCCAGGCCCATGCCTTGGCCTGGCCGCGCTGACCGGCGCCGCAGCACCTTCAGCCATGACAGCAGCCAGTAGGCCAGCGCTTTGCCATGCCAGGCCTGGTGACCCAGGGCCTGCGTGAAACTGCGGGCGGCGATGCGCGCGTCGCCATGCCAGTAGTGGAAATAGCCGTGGTCAAAGCATAGCGAGGACAGCCGGCGTTCAAGTGCGCCTGCAGGCAGTCTGGCCTGGCCCCGGCTGCGCAGGCCATGGCGAGCCAGGGCACGCACCGCCACGTCGTACTCGCAGATTTCGTTGCGCACGAGCATGGTCGTGCCACCCTCATGGCGGCGGTAGCGGGCCACCACCTGGTCGGTTTTGCGAAAGCGGTGGTCCTGTGCCACCCTGATCCAGAAGTCGTAGTCCTCGCCCATGCGCAAGGTTTCGTCGAACAAGCCCACCTGTTCAAAAACACGGCGGCGTACCAGCGCGGTAATGATGCTGATGATGGTGTCGAGCAGGATGAACGGGTACAGCCAACCACTGCGCAGTGCCGGCGCGAGGTAGGCGGGCAGGGTCCAGGTCGCCTCCGCCGGCACGGCTGCCTCACCGTCAGTCGCGAACCACTGGGTCAGGTCGCCAAATGCGACGTCGATGTCGGGCTCGGCGAGCAGGATGTCGACCCTGGCCTGCAGGCTGTTTGGGGTCCAGACATCGTCGGCGTCAAGAAAGGCGATCAGCTCACCGCTGGCCAGCTCAATGGCGCGGTTGCGTGCCGCCGCTGGGCCCCGGTTGGCCTGTCGGATCACGGTGACCTGTGCGAATGCTTTGGCTACCGCCACCGAGTCATCGCTTGAGCCATCGTCGACGACGATGATTTCCAGCACGCCTTCGTAGTCTTGCTCCAGCACACTGGACAGCGCAGCGCCAATGAAGTCCTGGGCATTGAAGCAGGGCATGACCACCGTCACGGAGGGTGGGCGCGGGGCCGATGCGGGCGAGACTGGCTCCTGGGGGCGGCTGTTCATGCGGGGCGGAAGGACTTCATCGGCTGGCCCGAGACGCTGCGCCGGCATCGCGGCCGACCCAGTTGGGGGTACCCGCCATCAGACACTGGCCAGGACAGTGCATGAGTATGCCAAAGCGTTGGCCGTGCAAGTGAGCCTCGCAGCCCGCCGCACAGCTGGTCGGGCGCAGGCTCGGCAATCTGTCACGGCGCCTGCTCCGGTCGGGCTGCGAGCCTGGGCTACAGTGCCGGATCAGGAGCGTTCTTGGCAAGCTTGGGGTAACAACATGCACGATGCTGCGCTGCTGGGCGATCTGATCAGGCTGGCGGCAGACCGTGCGCCGGCCACGCTGGCGTTGTGCCATGCACAGACCAGTCTGAGCTATGCCGAGCTGGCCAACGCCGTCCTGGCCATGGCGTCGGGCCTGGTGCATGGCGGGGTGCAGCGGGGGGACCGCATCGGCGTCTACCTCGAAAAACGGCCCGAGACGGTGGTGGCCAGCTTTGGCGCGGCGGCGGCAGGCGCCGTGTTCGTGCCGATCAACCCCTTGCTCAAGCCCGAACAGCTTGGCTTCATCCTGCGTGACTGCGGAGTGCGGGTGCTGGTGACATCGCCGGAACGGCTGGCTCTGCTGGCGCCGATGTTGGGCGATTGCACCAGCCTGCGCCGACTGGTGGTGCTGGACGGCCGGGCCGACCTGGCAGCGACTCCGCCCGGTGTGGTCGTCAGCAGATGGTCCGAGCTGATGGCAGCGCCCACCACGCCCGGACACCGCGTCATCGACACCGACATGGTGTCCATCCTCTACACCTCGGGCAGCACCGGCCGGCCCAAGGGCGTGGTGCTGTCGCACCGCAACATGGTGGCCGGGGCCAAGAGCGTGGCGTCCTACCTGGGCAACCATGCCGGCGACACTTTGCTGGCGGCGCTGCCGCTGTCGTTTGACGCCGGCTTCAGCCAGCTCACCACCGCCTTCCACAGCGGGGCCAGGGTGGTGCTGCTGAACTACCTGCTGCCGCGTGACGTGCTCAAGACCATGGCCCGCGAGGGCGTGACCGGCATCACGGCGGTGCCGCCGCTGTACATCCAGCTCGCGCAGCTGGACTGGCCCGCCGAGATCAACACGCATTTGCGCTACTTTGCCAACACCGGCGGACGCATGCCCCGCGAAACCCTGGGTCAGTTGCGCCAGCGTGTGCCGGCGGCAAAGCCCTTTTTGATGTACGGCCTGACCGAGGCCTTCCGCTCCACCTACCTGCCGCCGGAAGAAGTCGATCGCCGGCCCGATTCGATCGGCAAGGCGATCCCCAATGCAGAGATCGTGGTGCTGCGTGAAGATGGCACCGAGTGCGCTGCCGATGAGCCGGGCGAGCTGGTGCAC
>JANOWE010000313.1:0-8995 GCA_031417735.1 Betaproteobacteria bacterium | reverse complement strand
CGCAGTGCCGGGCTGGCACCGTTCGATCCGCGAGCACTGGCCGAGTACCAGCGTGCGCTGGCCCTGCCAGGGGCCGCACGGGGCTTGTGCGAGGACTACCGCGCCGCCGCCGGCATCGACCTGGTGCATGACCGCGACGACCGCGCCCATGGCCGTCGCCTGAGCATGCCGGTGCTGGCGCTGTGGGGCCAGGACGGGGTGGTCCAGCGCTGCTTTGAGCCCTTGCAGGAATGGCAGAAGGTGGCCAATGACGTGCGTGGCCGGGCCCTGCCCTGTGGCCATTACATCGCCGAAGAAGCACCCTATGAGTTGCTGGCCGAGCTGCTGCCGTTTCTGCAGCAAGCTGGCAACTGCTGAAGACCGCGCTGCGTATCCGGAAACCGGCGCAGCGCACATTCCGGCGCGCGACGCTCCCTGGGCTGCGCTACCAGCTGTCAATCATCGGCTGCGCTGCCACGCGCGGCATGCGCGACACGCTGTCCAGCCCGCGCAGCAGCCAGTCGCGGGTCTGCGCCGGGTCGATCACGGCGTCGATTTCCAGCGTCTGTGCCATGTTCAGTGCCGAGCCGGCCTCGTACTGGCGCGCCACCAGGCGCCGGTACAGCGCCTCGCGCTCAGGCCCGTCGGCCACCGCTTCAAGCTCCTTGCGGTAGCCCAGCTGCACCGCGCCTTCCAGCCCCATTGCGCCGAATTCGGCGCTGGGCCAGGCGATGGTGAACAACGGCGCATCAAAGCCGCCCACCGCCATGGCCTGTGCGCCCAGGCCGTAGCCTTTGCGCACCACCACGGTGAAGCAGGGCACGCTCAGTTTGGCGGCATTGACGAACATTCTGCAGGCATGGCGTACCTGGCCCGCGCGCTCGACGTCCGGGCCGACCATGAAGCCCGGCGTGTCGCACAGACTGAGCAGCGGCAGGCCATGGGCGTTGCACAGCTGCATGAAGCGCGCGGCCTTGTCGGCCGCATCAGGGTCAATCGCGCCGCCCAGGTGCTGCGGGTTGTTGGCCATCACCGCGAAGGGCCGGCCAGCCATGCGAACCAGTGCCGTGACCATGCCCAGGCCAAAACCTTCGCGCAGTTCCAGCACCGAACCCTCGTCGGCCAGCGTGGCGATCAGCGCGCGCATGTCGTAGGCGCGCAACCGGTCTTCGGGCACGCAGTGGCGCAGGGTGCGTGCGTCGGCCGCGCTGCCTGTCGGCACGCGACCCTGAAAATAAGCCAGGTACTGCCGGGCTGCGGCCACCGCCGCCGCCTCGTCGGCGACCAGCACGTCGACCACGCCGCAGCGCTGCAGTTCGGCCGCCGGGCCGATCTGCTCGGGTTTCCAGCGGCCCAGGCCACCGCCTTCGATCATCGCCGGCCCGCCCATGCCGATGTTGGCATTGCGGGTGGCGATGACCACGTCGGCGCAGCCCAGCAGCGCGGCGTTGCCGGCAAAGCAGCGGCCATGGACGATGCCGACCACCGGCACCTGACCTGAGAGCGCTGCGAACTGGCTGAAGGTGTGGTTGTTCAGCCCGGCCACGACGGGCATGTCCACATCGCCCGGCCGGCCGCCGCCGCCTTCGGCAAACAGCACGGTGGGCAGACGCAGGCGGTGGATCAGGCCCAGCAAGCGGTCTTTCTTGTGGTGGTTGCGAAAGCCCTGGGTGCCGGCCAGCACGGTGTAGTCGTAGGCCATCACCGCGCAGGCGCTGCGCTCAGGCCCGAACAGCGCGGCGTTGACCGTGCCCACGCCGCTGACCATGCCGTCGGCCGGGGTGTTGCGCTGCAGGTCGTCGATGGCGCGGCGGCGGGTCTGCGCGGCGATGGCCAGTGCGCCGTATTCGTTGAACGAACCCTCATCCAGCAGGCCGGCAATGTTCTCGCGCGCGCTGCGGCCACCGGCCGCATGGCGGCGGGCCATGGCCTCGGGCCGGGCGGCATCCGTGGTCAGGGCCTGACGCTGCAGCAGGGCTTGCAGGTCGGGGCGCAGGTGGTCCGGGTCCTGCACCGCTGCGGCCTCGGCCGCAGCGTCACCATCGGCCAGGGGCGCCAGCCAGGCCAGGGACTGGCCTTCCTGCACCTGTTCGCCTTCGGCCACGCGCTGCGAGACCAGGCGCGCCGCACTTGGCCAGGACAGGCCATGCTGCATCTTCATGGCTTCCAGCAGCACGATGTCGGCGCCGGCGGCCAGATGCTGGCCTTCGCTGGCGGTGAAGCGCAGCAGCCGGCCCGTCATCGGTGCGGTCAGCGCGAGCAGACCGTCGGGCGCAGCGCTGTTGTCCAGCCGGGCGGGCTCAGGCTCGGCCGAGGTCAATGGCGCGGATGCCGAGACGGCCGCGTCGGCCGCGTCGGCCAGGTCAGCGGCCTGGCGCATCAGCTCGGCGCCATGGGCTTCGAACCAGCGCGTGTGCAGGCTGCCGTCCTGCAGTCCAGGGTGGGCGGCCACCGCGCGCAGCAACGGCAGGTTGCTGCTCAGGCCGTCGATGCGGCAGTCAGCCAGCGCCCGCTGCGAGCGGCGCAGCAGCCGGGCCCAGGCGGCCGCGCCGGACTCGTCGGCCGGGCCGGGCGGCTGGTGCAGCACCAGCTTGGCCAGCAGCGGGTCGTGGTGGGGTGAGGGCGTCAGGCCGACGGCGGCGCCGCTGTCGATGCGCACCCCAGGTCCTTCTGGCCAGGCCAGGGCCTGGACGCGGCCCCTGGGCGGTCGGGCCCGGCCCTGTTCGTCCAGGGTCTCGGCATGGATGCGCCACTGCACGGCCATGCCCCGCACGGACATTGGCTGGGCCGGGTGCAGGCCCAGCGCGGCCAGGCCTTGACCCGAGGCCACCGCCAGCTGCAGCTGCACCAGGTCCAGCCCGGTCACGGCCTCGGTCACGGTGTGCTCGACCTGCAGCCGGGGGTTGGCCTCGATGAAGGCAAACGGCAGATTCGCCGAGCCCTCGTCGACCAGAAATTCCACCGTGCACAGCCCGGCATAGCCCAGCGGCTGCAGCAGCGCCAAGGCCGACCTGACCAGTTGCTCGCGCAGGGCCGGCGCCAGCGTGGGGCTGGGTGCCACCTCGACCAGCTTCTGGAAGCGGCGCTGCAGGCTGCATTCGCGCTCGCCCAGGCAGACCAGGTGGTGGCCGTCGCCCAGCAACTGCAGCTCGATGTGGCGGGCGCGGGCCATCAGCCGCTCGCCGTACAAAGCGGTCTGGCCGAAGGCGGCGCCGGCTTCTTCGGCGCAGGCGCGGTAGGCCTGCGCCAGCGCCTCGGGCTGCTCGACCACCCGCATGCCCCGGCCACCACCGCCGGCCACGGCCTTGATCAGCAGCGCACAGCGGGGTTCAAGCTCCCGCTGCTGGGCAAAGAAGCGCTGCAACTCCATCAGCGTGGCCGCGCCGGTGCCGGGCAGCAGTGGCAGGCCCTGCTGGGCGGCCAGCGCGCGGGCCTGGGCCTTGTCGCCCAGCAAACCCAGATGGGCGGCGCTGGGGCCGACAAAGACCAGGCCGGCGTCGGCGCAGGCCTGGGCAAAGTCGGCCCGCTCGCTCAGGAAGCCATAGCCGGGGTGCACGGCGTCGCAGCCGGTCTGGCGTGCTGCGGCCAGCAGCACAGCGATGTCCAGGTAGGCCGACGGGCCGGTGGCGTTCAGCGCCAGGGCCTGGTCGGCGGCGCGGGCATGGGGCGCGGCCGCGTCGTCGGCCGAGTACACGGCCACCGTGGCCAGGCCCAGGTCTTGTGCGGCGCGGACGATGCGCAACGCGATTTCGCCCCGGTTGGCGATGAGCAGTTTTTTCAGCATGGCGGTGATGCTAAGGCCCGGCCCGGCCGACTTGTCTGGTTACGATCTGGTCGGCCACCCGACCCCAAGCCCGACCGGCTCCTGGCATGCTGGTCCATGACAAATACTTTTGCGCCACCGGCGCGGTCCTGGCATGAGGTGC
This sequence comes from Betaproteobacteria bacterium, assembly GCA_031417735.1. Classification (GTDB taxonomy): domain Bacteria; phylum Pseudomonadota; class Gammaproteobacteria; order Burkholderiales; family Burkholderiaceae_C; genus Pseudaquabacterium. The sequence continues at coordinate 5,090 of JANOWE010000313.1, read as the reverse complement.
TGCAGCTGTTGGGCGGCAGCGGCCTGGGCGACTACCTTGACTTTGTTCAGCGCTTCACCGACCCGGCCACGCATCCGGGTGAGCTGGCCCTGGTTGAGCAATGGCGCGCTGCCCGCACGCACCGCCAGGCGCTGCAGGTCAGCCAGGCCGAGCTGGCCTCGGCCAACGACGTCCGGACCATGCCGGCTGAACTTCAAGCGGCATTGAAGGCGCTGTTGGCGCGGCCCGAGGTGCAGGCCCAGTACAGCACCGTGCCGGTTGCGCCGGCGATGGTGCAGATCGACCGGCTGCTGATCTACCAGAACGAGATCGACCTCGACAAGAGCGATGCCATCGTCGCCCGCCTGGGGTCGGCACCCAATCCGATGGATTGCTTCAAGCTGGCCTTCGGCCGCGACGACACCGGTCCATCCGACGACTGGACCCTGGCCCGTGAGCGCGACGACAGCTGGGAGTTCAGCAGCAGCGCGCATGACTTTCGTTACCTGGGCGCACAGCTGATCGACCCGGCCAACGTGTCCGCGCTGGCCACCGCGCACCCTGGGGCGGTGGCGGCGGTGGCGCTGGTCCTTGGTCACAGCGCCAACCACATCAACGCGGTGCGCCATGGCAAGCGCCTGGTGCTGCACAACGGCTACCACCGGGTGCATGCACTGCGTCGATTGGGCCTTAGCCATGTGCCCTGCATGGTTGAAGTGCTGGCCGACCTCGACGAGGCGCCGCAGCTGGGCGCCGAGGTGCTGGTCGAACAGGCTGAGCTGTTCTTCGCCAGTGCACGCCCCCCGCTGTTCATGGACTATTTCAATCCGGCGCTGACCCGGTTGCACCGTGCGCGCCTGCTGCGGCGGCAGGTCAGGCTGACGCTGCGGCACGACAGCCTGCGCCTGATGCAGCCGTAACAGCGCTTACAGCTGGGCGCGCTTGTTGCGGCGAGCGGCCTGTGTTGAACATTTTGGACTGCCTAGCATAGGTCCCAGTGGTTGCGGCGAGCTTGCCGGTCCCGGCCACTGGCGACCAAGGCATGGGGCCTTGCCGCTGACGACAAATCAAGGAGTGACTCATGCGTGTTCTGACCGTGGAAGAGATGGACCTGGTGGCCGGTGGTGGTGGCAGCGGCTGTGCGCCCTGCGGCAGCTCTGGCGGAAGCAAAAAGGGCTCGAAGAAAAAGTCCAACAAGGCCAGCAGGAAGAAGTCCGGCAAGGGCTCCAGAAAGGGCTGCAGGTAAGCCCTGAGGTCAGCGGGCAGAGGTCCCGCGCTTCGCCCACCGACAAGGCCGCGCATGCGGCCTTGTTTCCTGGCGATGCTGCGCCTCTATCCCTCCGCGCCACTGCGCGCAGCAGGATCGTCCTGCCGTGTCAGCAGGCGACGGCTCAGCCAGTCCTGGGTCGGTCCGTCGAAGGCCACGCGGCCGTGGCGCAACTCGATCACCCGGTCCACCGCGGCAATGGTCTCCAGCCGGTGGGCGACGATGATGCGGGTGAGTTTGAGCGACGATAGCGCCTGCATCACCTTCAACTCCAGCGACACATCGAGGTGGCTGGTGGCTTCGTCCAGCACCAGCAAGCGGGGCCGCTTGTACAGCGCACGGGCCAGCAGCACCCGCTGCTTCTGGCCACCTGACAGCGAGGTGCCCATGTCGCCGACCAGCGTGTGCTGGCCCATGGGCATGCGCGCCAGGTCCTCGGCCAGGGCCGCGGCCTGGATGCAGCGCTTGATGCGCACCGGGTCGGGCACCGGTTCGAAGCAGCACACGTTTTCGGCAATGCTGCCGGCAAACAGCGTGTCGTCCTGCAGCACGGTGCCCACCGCCGCGCGCCAGGCCGGCAGCACCAGCGCATCGATGGGCCGCGTGCCCACCTTCACCGAGCCCTGCGTGGGCTGCAGGTCGCCCAGCACCAGACCCAGCAGGGTGCTCTTGCCGCCACCGGAAGGGCCGGTGATGGCCACCAGCTCACCTTCTTCGATGCGCAGGCTGACGTCGTGGAGCACCATCGGGTCGTGGTCGGCGTAGCGGAAGGTCACCTGTTCAAGTTGCAGCGTGATATCGGCTCGCGACGAGATGCGCTGGCCATGCGCGGCCGCCGGTTCGGCCGGGCTGAGCACGATGTCGGCCAGGCGGTCCATGTCCAGCCGCACCATGCGCGCGTCGATGGCCCGGCCGACCAGGTCCATCACCCGCGAGTTGAACTGGCTGCGGTAGGCGATGAAGGCCAGCAACATGCCCAGCGACAGCTCACCGGCCATCACCGCGGTCGCTCCCAGCCAGACCACCCCCACCATGAACAAGCCGCTGAGCGTGCCACGCGCGGCGCGTGCGGTCAGTTCCAGCGCTTGCACCCGCAGCGATTCACCCAGCTCGTCGGAAAACAATTTCTGCCAGGCGTCAAGCCGTTCACGCTGGCGGCCAAACATCTTCAGCACGCGCACGCCGCGCAGGCTTTCCAGCAGGTGCGACGACTGCCGCGCCTCGCGCACGATCTGGTCTTCACGCGCGCGCCGCAGTGGCCGATACCAGGCCCAGCGCAACACGGTGTAGAGCAGCACGCACAGCAGCGACACGCCGGCCAGCAGCGGGCTGTACAAGAACATCATCGCCAGCGCCAGCATGGCCATCAGTCCGTCCAGCGTGGCCTCGACGAAGGTGCTGGTCAGCACGCTCTGGATCGCGTCGACCGAGCGCATGCGCGACAGCACATCGCCCAGGTGGCGCTTCTGAAACCAGGTGGTGGGCATGGCCAGCAAATGCGCCAGCACATTGCTGCGCCACTGCAACTTCAGCGAGGCGGTGGCCGTGGCCAGCACCCAGCCCCGGCCCAGGGCGATGGCGTTCTCGATCACCGTCAGCAGCGCAAAGCCGATGGCCAGGATCACCAGCAGGTGCGCGTCGCGCGCGACCAGCACCTGGTCGGTGACCCATTGCATCAGCAGCGGCGCGGCCAGCGCAAACACCTCCAGCGCCAGCGACAGCGCCAGCACTCGGCCGAGCACGCCGCCGGCACCGCTGACGCGGCCCAGCAGGCGCGACACCGAGACCCGTTGACGCTCGTCGCGCGGCTGGAAGGCGGGTGACGGCCAGAGCTCCAGGGCCACGCCGCTGAAGCGCTCGCCCACGTCCTTCAGTGGCAGCCGACGCTCACCATGCGCGGGATCGAAGATCACCACGCTGCGGCCGTCGACCCGCACCAGCACCACGAAGTGCGCCAAATCCCAATGCAGGATGCAGGGCAGCCGAAGCGCGGACATCTCTTCGGGTTCCAGCCGAACCGCGCGGCTGTTGAGGTGTTCGGCCGCAGCCACCCGGGCCAGCGCCGACAGCGCCATGCCGTTGATCGACACCGAATGGCGCTGGCGCAGCAAGCGCAAATCGGTGTGCAGGCCATGCCAGCCCAGCACCATGGCCAGGCAGGCCAGTCCGCAGTCGGCGGCCTCGGTCTGCAGCACCACCGGTGGGTGGCGTTGCCACAGGCTGGCCAGGCGCACGCGTGGGCCGATGGCCGCATCCAGCGCTGAACTCATGGCACGCCGCGCTGCTGCAGTTGCAGCGCCGGACCCAGCACCCATTCGAATAGCCGGCGGCGTTCGAACCGCAGGTCGGCTTCCACGCGCAGGCCGGCGCGCAGCGCCACCGGGCCGACCTGTGAATCAAAGCGCCCGCCCAGCATGCGTGCGGTGATCTGGTACAGCGGCTCGCCGGCTGCTGCACCGCCTGCCACACCTGGCCCGCCCAACCACGGCGACAGCTCGTCGACATTTGCCGGGGTGGACGATACGGCCACCACCTCGGCGCGCTGCATGCCATAGCGGCCATAGGGGAAGGCCTCGTAGCGCAACCAGACTTCAGTGCCTGGCTGCACAAAACCCACGGCACGGCTGGGCGCAAACAGCCGCACCACCAGCGGCTCGTCGGCTGGCATCAGCTGGGCCAGCGCCCGTTGCGCGTCCACCGCCATGCCCGGCCCCACATGCACCAGCGTGAGCGTGCCCGCGCGTGGCGCGCTCACCACCACGCGGCGGCGCGCTTCGCCTTCCACCGTCTGCTGGCGCAACTGCTCTTGCTCCTGCAGCAGCGCCTGGCGCTGTTGCTGCTCCCGCGTTCGGCTGGCCAGCAGCGACATGCCGGCCTCGTTGACTTCGCGCGCCATGGCCAGCAGCTCGCGCTCCAGGGCCTGGCCCCGGCTGCGCTGGTCGGACAGTTCAGCCTCTTTTTGCAGCATCTGCTCGCGGGTGATGGCCTTGTGCTCGAGCAGGCCGCGCCACATGGCCACGATCTCTTCGGTCAGTGCCACCCGGCGGCGTTGCTCGGCCAGCTGCTGTTCCAGGTGCGGGCGCTCCCGGGTCCAGGTGTCGATGCGGCGCTGGATGCCGTCTCGTTCGGCCGTGCCGGTCTGCAGCAGTTGCCGGGTGGCCTGTGTCAGCAGCGCGCTGCGGCGCTGCTGGCTCTCGGCCACCCGGCCTTGGAAGTTGCTGCCATCCACCGTCGGCCGGTCGGTGGACAGCACGAACAGCATGTCACCTGCGGCCACCTGCTGGCCTTGCTGGACCCGTTGCTCCAGCACCCAACCGGCCACCGGCGCGACCAGCCGCACGACTCCCGCAGCCGGGGCGAGGTGGCCGCCAACGGTGGCGCGCCGGGTATAGCTGCCCCACACCAGCATGGCCACGATGGCTGCGGCGCACAGCACCGAGGCCAGCGCCATCCAGCCCGAGCCGACCAAGGGCCGCAGCAGCACCCGGGCCTGGCCCGGGCCGTGCAGCGCCCGCAGGGCCTGGCTGCGGAACAGCGGCGCAGCGCCCTGCGCCGGGCGCTGCGGCTGCGGTGCATGGGAGGGCAGGAACGCCTGGCGCGTTGAAGACATGTTGGTGCCCGCGATTGGACCTGAGCGACCTGCCCCAAGCTGTAGCAACTGGAAACGCGGACACCCCGATACGGGTGGCGGCTTGGGGCTCGATGCGGCCGTTGGAGTTGTTGCTCGGCAGCTGACACTCATCGGTTGGCGGGTGAGCGGCGGGGCGGGCTGCCCTGTTCTGCTGCGTGTCACCCGACAACGCCCTGCCAGGGCGCTGTCTCCGTCTTTACCTCCGCAGAACAG
>JANOWE010000312.1:0-2855 GCA_031417735.1 Betaproteobacteria bacterium | reverse complement strand
CGAAACATGATGAAAGCGATGGATTCGGCCCGAAGGCTAGGCGCAAACCGCAGCGATACCCGTAGGTATCGCGAGGATTTGCAACGACGCCCTCGGGTCGAAGACGCGGTTTCATGTTTCGATATCTCCGGGTCGCAGTACCAGGCTCGGTCTCGGCACGGTCCCAGGCCACCCAGCCTCCGGGTCGGGGCGGGCAGCTTCTGGCGCGCTGTGTGAGTTTGTATCGGTCCATCTGGCCGCAACTTGACCCCTGCGCGGGCAGCGCATGTCAGCCGCGCCGCATGCGTCCTGCAAGCCGATCACTGCATGCGCGGTACACGACGGGACGTGCTGCGTGCACGGCCGGCGCTGGTGCGCACGGTTGCCTCGCCCTGCTCTTCGTCAGCCGGCGTCACATCAGCCACGGCGACCATGGCCGGCGCGGGCGCGGTCAGGCCGGGGCCCGCCTCGACTGCCAGATCGTCCGGGACTGGCGTCGCGGCCGGGACCGGGCCGCGCTCGGCCACAGCAGCAGCCATGTCCCGCTGCTGCCGCGCCAGGGCCAGGATGGCCCTTTCCTGGTCGGCCGCCAGTGCGTCACGCCAGCGGGCCGGGGCCAGCGTGGCAGCGGCCTGCAGGCTGGATGCGCTGACCATCTGTGCCCAGGCCAGCGGCGTGCCGATCAGCAGGCACACCCCACACATGCCCAGCCACAAGGGCAAGCCACCCAGGCTGGCCGGCGCCAGGGCGGCGCGCCAGCCGGTGAGCACAGCGCACTGGCGCAGCCCCGCAGTGGCGCGGGCCAGCAAGGGGTCCAGCGTAGCGCGCAGCGCCCAGTTCGTCGGTGCAGCCAGGCCAGACCAGGACCAGGAAGTGGCTGCAGGCGCGCCAGCACGGCGCGGGCCCGACAACGGGCTCAGGCCATGCGCCACGCGACGCAGCCCCGAGGCCAAGGCGTCTTTCAGCTTGACGCCCAGCGCCAAAGTGCGGTCCAGGCCATGGCGGCAGCGCAGGCGCCAGGCCGCTGCCGCCAGCCGCGCGCGCCCGGCCGGCGGGGCGGCCTTGAGAAAGCTGAGTTCCAGCACCACGGCGTCGTCGGCCCGGCCATCGACCATGAGTGCGGTCAGCGCTTGGGCCACGGCCGACGGCATGTCTGAGGTGTCGGGGGTGGACGGACCGAGCAGCATGGCGGCAGGCTCGACCATGGTCCTGGCCAGGTGACTGCTGTGGTTGCGGGCTGGCGCTGCCTGCGCAGTTCTGGCGTGGCTGGCAGCGCCTTCATCCCGATCGGCCCTGGCCATGGCCTGCGAGGCCGACTGTATGGCCGCTGCCAGTGCCGACAGGCCACCGGTCTGGCCGCGCGTCTGAGCGAACGGCGAACGGCCGGCGACGCGCACCGGTGGCGCTGGACGGCTCACCAGCAAGGCCACGCCGCTGTATTCGGCTGCGATGTCGTCGTCGCTGGCCTGCAGTTCCAACGCCTGCGGGCCGGGCATGACCACGGTGCACAGGGTCTGGCCGTCGCTGTCGGTGTGGCGTCCGGTCAGCACACAGGCCTCACCATGGCGCAGCAGCAGCACGGCCGGCAGGTCACTGGCCTGCAAGTCAGCCAGAGCCCGCTGGGCCATGCGCGCATCGAAGCCAATGCGCCGCAGCGCCGGCAGTATCTGGTCGCTGCCCGGCACGTCCAGGCCGTCGACACCGTCCACCGGGCCGACCACCGCCTCCACGGCAGCAGCCACACCCAGGTGGCGCACCAACCAGGGCAGGGCCTGCGACATGGGGTCGGGCTCGGTCGGCCCGGCGATGGCCGGATCTTCCAGCCACAGGCCGGAGGCATCGGACAGAAGGTTGTCAGTGGCTAGCGTGCGCATGGTCTGGGCCCTCGGCCTGGAACGATGTCACGATCGTAGGCAGGGCGCGGCCAGGCCATCGGCCGAACAGCACCAGGAAAACAGCTCGAATGAACGCCACCAATCAGACCCGGCCCGCCGCAGCAGGCCTTGGCGCGGTGCTTGCCTGGGCGCCGTCACTGCGGTCGGGTGGCCTTGTTGGGCAGGATGCGCGGCACCGTGGGCGGCGGCGGCACGATCGGCCCGTCTTGCGCCGGGGCGGTGTCCGTGTCGAGGTCGGCTGTGGGCCGGTAGAAGCGGTCTTCGGCCTCGCGGTTCATCACGATGATGCTGATGCGCCGGTTCTGCGGGTCCAGCGGGTCTTCACGCTTGAATGGCTGGCTGGCGGCCAGGCCCAGCACGCGCAACACGCGCTCGTCGGTCAGACCCCCGGTGACCAGTTCACGCCGCGAGGCATTGGCCCGGTCGGCCGAGAGTTCCCAGTTGCCATAGCCCTTGTCGCCACCGGGAAAGGCCTGGGCGTCGGTATGGCCTTCCAGCGTCAAGCGGTTGGGCACCTCGATCAGCACGCTGCCGATGGCGCGCAGCAGCTCGCGCATGGACGCTTTGACCACCGCACTGCCGGAATCGAACATCGGCCGGTTGAGCTCGTCAACGATCTGTATGCGCAGGCCGTCACGCGTCATGTCCAGCTTGATCTGCGACGCGTACTGCGCCAGCTTGGGGCTGTTGCGCAGTTCGCTCTCGACCTTCTCCTGCAGTTCCTTGAGCATGGCCGCCTCGGCCTGGCGCTGCTCGGCGCGCAGCGCCTGCAGGTTGACGGTGCTGCGCTTGGCCTCGACATCGCCGCGCTTGACCTGGCCGCCCGAGCGCGTCAGGTCTTGCCCGCCGCCCTTGAGCACGCTGGACGAGTCACCCGAGCCCGAGCCGCCATTGAGCAGTGCCACCTTCAGCGGCGACTGGAAGAAGTCGGCAATGCCCTTCTTGTCGCCCTCGCTGGTGCTGCCCAGCAGCCACATCAGC
>JANOWE010000311.1:0-1593 GCA_031417735.1 Betaproteobacteria bacterium | reverse complement strand
CGCGGACGCGCTGAGCGGCCGTGTTGTCGTGGTGATGACACCCGCTTTGCCCGACTGAAATTGCGCCATCATGGTCACGGACTGAAGGGATCAAACATGCTCACCCGCATCGAGATTGATGGCTTCAAGAGCTTCGAACGCCTTGCCGTCGAAGTCCTGGTCGAGCCTGCCGCGCCATTCACGCGGATGCCGACATCAGCGGTCAAAGGGGCAAGATCTGAGCGCGTCCAACCTGCGATCGAAGCCGTGCGCCGCCGCTTGACGTCCATTCGACATCAAGCTGTGGCCCTTGTCCCCATCAGAGAGATGGAAGCTCGGGCGATCTGCGACGGCGACGCTTTGCGGTCTGCCTTTGGCGTGACCTTGAACGACCAGCAACTGGGTCTGCCACGCCGGGCCCAGGACGTCGAAACGATGGCCTATCCGAAGGCCACGCTCGAAGCCAGCTTCGTTGCCACGCGGCCAGGCACCAGGCATGCACGACGCGGTGCCGCGCCCTACCTTGGATTGATTGGCGAAGCAATAGCCATCTCTCGGCTTCAGCAAGTTCCGGCATTTGCAGCCTTCGAGCGCGAACTTGGGACCGCCTTGGTGGCCCTCAAACTTCTACCGGGATGAGGGCGACAAACCTGCGTCATTGGCTGCTGGCCGACGCCCCGACCTCACGCCGCCAGGCCGCGCTGGGCCGGGCCTGGCGCGGCTGGCAGGGTTTTGCCCGCAACCGGCTGGCCCTGGTCGGGCTGGGCCTGGTGCTGGGGCTGGTGCTGCTGGCCGCGGCCGCGCCCTGGCTGGCGCCCTTCGACCCCAGCGTGGGCGATCTGCGCACGCAGCGGCTGCTGGCGCCGTCGGCCACGCATTGGTTCGGCACCGACGACCAGGGCCGCGACATCGCGTCGCGGCTGCTGCATGGCGCGCGCATCACGCTGTATGTGGTGACGCTGGTGGCGGTGCTGGCCGCGCCCATCGGCCTGCTGGTGGGCACCGTGGCGGGCTATGCCGGCGGCTGGGTCGATGCGCTGCTGATGCGCCTCACCGACATCTTCCTGGCCTTTCCGCGCCTGATCCTGGCCCTGGCCTTTGTCGCCGCGCTGGGCCCGGGCATCGAGAACGCGGTGCTGGCCATCGCCATCACCTCCTGGCCGCCCTATGCCCGCATCGCCCGCGCCGAGACGCTGACCCTGCGTGGTGCCGACTACATTGCCGCCGTGCGGCTGCTGGGTGCGTCGCCGTGGCGCATCGTGCTGCGCCACATCATGCCGCTGTGCCTGGCCAGCGTGGTGGTGCGGGTCACGCTGGACATGGCCGGCATCATCCTCACCGCCGCCGGCCTGGGTTTTCTGGGCCTGGGTGCGCAGCCGCCCAGCCCGGAATGGGGCGCGATGATCGCCGCCGGCCGGGCCTATGTGCTCGACCAGTGGTGGGTGGCCGCCGCCCCGGGCGCGGCGATCTTCGTCGTCAGCCTGGGCTTCAATTTGCTGGGCGACGGGCTGCGCGACGCGCTGGACCCGAAGGCCACACCATGATGGCGGTGCCATGACTGCCGCAGCATGAACGACACACCGTTGCTGGTGGTGGACGACCTGCGCGTGGCCT
>JANOWE010000310.1:0-11739 GCA_031417735.1 Betaproteobacteria bacterium | reverse complement strand
GCAAAGCTCCTGGTTGGACGTCGATGGATGCTGCTGACGGCAGCACCTACATCGTTCTCCAACTTGAGTGCCGAGGAAATCTCCAGGCTACACGCCTCGAACTTCGCGAACCACCTACCGCGCCAGCGGTTTAGTGCAATGCCGCCCATGCTGCCTCCACGCCATTGCCGCAGCCGCATCGGTGCACTGGGCGGCTACACCAGGCCGCAACTAACCCGGCACGCCATAGCCAGCGAGGATGAAGAAGAAAGAGAGCACCAACGGTGCCCAAAGCGGGGATCTGGGAAACGCGGCGACACCGACACCGCAGGTGACGAGCAAGTAGGTGCCGATGAGCTTCAGCAGCCAGAGATCTGACTGGGCCACAGCATGTACAGCAACTTGTCCAGTGACCATCAAAAGTGGACCGCACATGAGAAACCAGAATGCCGAGCGACGAATCTCGGGTTCTTTGAACTGGCCAATAAAGCCAGCCGCACAAGCGTCAGCCAAGGCGGTTCGAAAACGCACAAGTCCGAATGCAATGTGAGCAACGCCAAGCGCGAACAGCGCCCAAGAGATGAAATTTGCCACTCGTTTTGCCTCTGCTTGACCAAGGGGACCGGTTCTACTGCACTGTCACCGGGTCATGGCCGGCGCGCAGCGATGGCTCGCGAAACAACGCGCTCATTTGTTGTCGCGCCCATCGACGCGTTCGGCTTGAATCAGCCTGAAGACGGGCTCGGGACCGATCTTGTCGCTGGCGCCATAGCTGGCCTTGTAGGCCGCCGGGATGTCGACGGGCTCGGTCATTCCCGCGAGCGAAGCGATGATGCTGGCTGCTACGGCGCTTCCAACCAGGACAGCCCCGCCGATCACGTAGCGCCTGGCGTGTGCGGACCGCGCTTTCGCGTGCCAAGGCAGCGCACAACCGAGGTGGGTGAAAAGCGCACCGACAGCAAGGAAGTAGTGAAGGCCGAAGAACCAAGCGCCCGAAGGTGCGTGCAAGCCAGCGGCGGCAAAGTAGAAGTTGGTGTCCAGCCTCAGCACCCATCGGCCGTACAGCACCGACGCCACATGCACCAGCACAAAGGTCGCCAGGCCAGCGCCAGATGAGGCCTGAAGCCACGCCACCCAGCCGGTGCGGCGACGCCACCCGAGTACGACGAGCCCCCATCCCGAAATGCACTGAAAACCGGCGCCGGCGAGCAAGATCGGCTCGACCAGCGGATGCCGGTAGACCAGGCGCAGGCCGTCCATCAGTTCGATGTGTGCTGCCGCGCCGCGCAGCGCCCAGAGATGGTTGCCGATGTGCGCGCACGCGAAGGCCACAAGAAGAAGTGCCGATGCACGGTGGACCCGCCGCAGATTCAGTTGGAGCATTTGGCGCCCGGTGCGTCTCGAGGGGTGATCGCTTCAAGCACCCAGGGCCACCAGCGCCGCTGCGGCAAACAGCGCCAACCAGGCCGGGTGTCGGCCGCGGTTGCTGACCAGCACGAGCATGCCCGTCACTGCCATGGCCATCGCAACGCAGCATTCCACTCGGCCCGCAGAGACGGCCTGTGCGGCCGGATGGGCCAGCCAGAGCAAGACCGCGGCCAGGCCGAGTCCCATCGCGCTGAGCCCATGCCAGGTCGCCCAGAGGATGCGAACCTGGAACTCTCGCAGCAGGGTGCCGCCCTCCGTTGGAACGATTTGACCCGCGCGGCGCAGATGCCGAAAGATGCGCTGTTCGCCGAGCACCGAGTGGGCCAGGGCAATCAGCACGCTCAAACCTGCCGCGCAAACGAGCCAGGTATTCATTGACGAGCCTCCAACCTCAGGCGCAAGCCGCCGACGGGTCGCGGCGTGACGGCCAGAAACGGCCTGGGTGGGGTGTCGGTGAGGGTTGAGAGCCGAAAGCGCTGCAGCAGCCAAGGCCGCACCCGCACAACGGTTCGCGCAGGCAAGCGCACACCGCCCCGTTGAATCTCGCGGGTCAATCGCCGGGTCATCACCGCCGCGACAGGGGGAAACAGGCGCATCGCGTCCTTGAGCGTGGCGGTGAGCCAAGCCAAGGCTTGCACGGCGTCTGCGCCAGGCGGCTGGCCCGCCAGGCAAGCGTCAATCTCGGCTGCGGCGCGCTGCTGCACCTGCGGCTGGCTGGCCATCAGCCAGCGCCACCACAGCAGCGCGACGGCGGTAGGCAACTCGGGGTCAAACACATCGACGGAGCGTTCGTTGACGATCTGCTGCGGCAGCAAGTCGCCGAAGGTCTGCTGCACGGCGATGGTGCCGTTATGGTCACGCCGCATCGCCACGAGCGCGTGCAGTCCCGACCAACGTGTGGCTGGGCCGGAAAGGTCGTTCCAAGTCAATTCCATGGCCGGAATCGTGCACCGGTGCTGGTTCCTCGGTCTTGAACAAATGCGACACTCGTCTCGGATGGACCACACCGGCACCCGACTTTGGATACCGCCGTTCGGGCTGGCAGGCTGCGTGCGCGCCGCGATGCTGCGTGACACACGCGGCCGCGAGCTGAACGCGGCGCAACGCGAGAACTACTTTCCCGCGGCACCGCTGGTGAGGCTTTGTTGGTGGTTCGCTGGCGATGGTGAATGGCTGACCCGCCCCGGCTTCTCGGTGTCGCCGCCGGGCTTCTGCCTCAAGCCCTTGATGCTATCGGGGCCGTTCACCCTGCCTACCCACACTCGCAACACGGGGCCGGTGCACGCGCTCATGCTGCTGTTCCCGCCCGACGTTTTTCAGGCGCTCACCGGCATCGAAGTGGCGGCGCTGGTCAACCATGTGGTGCGCGCCGAGACTCTGCTCTCGACAGACTGGTTCTCGTGGGCAATGAGCCTGCACGTCGACATCGACGATGACGAACGGCTTGCGCGCATCGAGGCATTCTTGCGCCCCCGATGGGCAGTGCTCGCGCCGCAGCGACCGACCGTGCGGCGTTACGCCGAGTGGGTGCAGGCCCTCGCCGTGCGCGCCGCCACCAGCGCCTCCGGTCGCAGCTTGCGTCAGATCGAACGCAGGGTGAAGGCATGGGCCGGCGTGCCGATGGGCGAACTGCGCGCCGTCTCCCGTGCCGAGCGGGCCTTTCTGGCAGCTGCGGCGAACGATGCCGGGTCGACCGTCAACTGGGCCGAGATTGCAGCCGAGACCGACTACGCCGACCAGTCCCACCTTTGCCGAGAAACGCGGCGGCTCTCGGGCTTCAGCCCCGCAGAACTACGGCGGCGCAGCGAGACAGAGGAAGCGTTTTGGCCCTATCGGTTGTGGCGCTGACCTGCGGACACACAGCGGCATTGGGCGCGCATGCTCACAGTCCGCTGCCTGTGGCTACGTTTCCAGGAGCTTGCCAATTGGTGGCCACCTCTTGATTGATGACAGGCTGGCGCTGCAGGCCTGCAGCGCCGAGTACATCGCCAACATCCTCGTCGCCAGGTGTCCCATCGGCCCGCCTCCCGGTGCTCAGGACGCACGGCCCATTCGACTGGAGCTGGCCCACCAAGATCAAGCGGCTGCAGGTGCAAAACCTGTTTCACCTGGGCTTCGCCGCCCAGCATGCGAAGCTTGCCTTCATCTTGGGCACCGGCCTGGGCAAACGCCACCTGATGAAGGCACTGGGCCATGCGGCTTGCCTGCGCGCTCACCCGGTGCTGTTCACCGGGGCCATCGACATCGTCAACGCGCTGGCCTGCGCGCAGGCCAGCGCCGGCATCAAGCGCACGCTGGAGAACCTGTTCCGGCTGCTTGAATTGGCGGCCGGATCAGGCCACTCTCATCACTGCTTGGCGCCTTCGACCAGCCGCCGGCCCATCGACACTGCATAGGGTGCAGCGCGGGCGGCCAGCATCGGGTCGGCGGACGGCTCGACACCCTTGGGCAGGTTCATCGGGTTGTAGTTGACCGCCACGCACGGGCCCTTGGCGTCAGCGGAAACCGACTTGATGACCAGGCGGCCCAGCGTGACTTTCTTGCGATCGTCGGGCAGAGGTGTCACTGCGCTGTCGATCTTGTCACCGGCTTGAGCCAACTGCAGATTGAAGTCGAACGCGACACCGCCAGCAGCCACTCGCTGGCGAATGTCATCGAACAGGAAATCGGTGCCCTTGGCCTTGGCCTCATCGTCAGTCAGGGCCTGGGTGCCGCCAACAGGCTCGAAAACCCACTTGCCGAACTGCTTCTTGCCGGCCGCATCCACAAACGCGAAGGCATGCACACCCCAGAAGTTCACCTTGCTGAAACTGGCGGGCACCGGCTGGCTGGCAAAGTACTTGGCCTGCAACAGCACTTCGGGGTTGGCATCGGCAAAGGCCTTCACTTTGTCGGGGTTGGGTTTCTTGGTTTCGGGGTCCGGCGCCAAGGACTCCAGCCGCCCCAGCAACTGTTCGGGCGTGGCCGCGCCAAAGATCGGCGCCGAGATGTTGCCCATCTGCCAGACCTCACCGTTGGGCAGGTCGAACTCGAGCGCCATGTTGCGCTGGCTGCGGGCGTTGTCCGGCGCCTTGGGGTTGCCACCGCCCATCGAGAACCGAACCGCCACAGGCACGGGCTTGCCGCTGAACGCAGACGAGACCGACAGGGCCCGACCTTCGGCACTGCCGACGAATTCGCCTGTGGCGCACACGCCCTTGGCAGCAGATCGGCGGAAGCCCTCAAACTTGCCGCCGGCTGCCTCAAAGGCATTGACCATGCGGCTGGGATCGATTTGCGCGCTTGCAGGCTGCAGCCACAGGACTGCGGCGGCGGCCAAGACGGACAAAACGGGTTTGGCCGTGCGAGGAAGGTATGGCATGAATGAGGCTCCTGTCGGGGTTGGGTTTGGGGTTGGGATAGGGATAGGGATAGGGATAGGGATAGGGGTGGCGAGGATGTGCGACCGGTTATCAGACCCGGTACTTCTTGAACCAGTCGCTGGCCAGCTTTTGGGCGTAGCGGGCTGCGGCCTGGTCGTAACTGGGGCGGTAGTCGGCGTTGAAACCATGGTCGACGTTCGGGAAGACCACGATCTCGGAGCCGCTGCCGCCCTTGTTGATGAGGCCGCGCATCTTGGCGATGGTTTCTTGCTTCACGAAGGCGTCGATGCCGGAGTAGAGACCCAGCACCGGTACCTTGATCGCATCGGCAAAGTCGATGGGGTCTTGCGGGCGCAGTTCAGGCGCCTTCAAGCCCTCGAGCAGGCCGTAATACGCCACGGCGGCATTCAGGTTTGGGTTGTGACGTGCGTAGACCCAGGCCGTGCGGCCACCCCAGCAGTAGCCCACCAGGCCGGTGCGCTTGGCGTCGGCGTGACCGCTGGCGCGGGCAAAGGCCAGCGTGGCGTCGAGGTCTGCGCACACCTGCGCGTCGGGCACCTTGGACACCACCTGCGACAGGATGGTCGGGATGTCCGTCATCTTCGACACATCACCCTGGCGGGCGAACATTTCGGGCGCGATGGCGTAGTAGCCCAGCTTGGCGTAGCGGCGGCACATGTCCTTGATGTGCTCGTGCACGCCAAAGATCTCCTGCACCACCAGCATCACCGGGAACTTGCCTGGCCCGGCCGGCATGGCGCGGTAGGCCGGGATCTTGCCGTCGGCGACCGCGATGCTGACCTCGCCGGCCACCAGCCCTTTGCTGTCGGTGGTGATGGCTTGCGCCAGCACAGGATTGGACGCGATCGCAAAGCCAGAGGCCAGCGAAGTCATCACGAAGCCGCGCCGCGAAGGTCCGGCGTCGGCCTTGGCAGCCGCGGCTGCGGGGTTGTTGAAGTCGATCGGTTCGAGTCCGTAGTCCATCAGTTTCATGAAATTTCTCCGGGTTAGTGAGATGCTGGTTGAGAAGGCATGGCGTGAAAACGGTGGTCGTCCGGAACGCACCTGAGCGGTCGCATTTCAGATCTTGGCCATCAGCGCTGCTCGCAGCGCCTGGAGCTCTGCGGTCAGGGCCTTGCGGTGCTGGGCAGAGCACTGCGTGCTGAGTGCTGCCTGCTTGTGTACGGCATGGGCCCGCTGCTGCAAGGCGCTGCCGGCCGTGGTCAAGGACAGGATCACCGAGCGGTCGTCCTGGCTGCTGCGCTGGCGCAGCACCAGCCCCTTGGCGACCAGCTTTCGCACCAGCGGGACGAGCGTGCCGGCATCCAGCGCCACGGCCTCTGCCAACGCGCCGGCCGTCAGCGAACGGTGCTGCAACAGCGCCAACATCACCACGTATTGCGGATAGGTCAGGCCCAGTGGCGCGAGCAGCGGGCGGTAGGCCTTGCTCATGGCCAGCGACGCCGAATACAGCGCAAAACACAACTGGTTGATCAAGAACAGGTCAGCTGCGGGAGGGTTTAGCGTCTTGCGCGTCGGCACAGGCAATGCTTGCATGAAAGAAGATGACTCGAATATATCGTGTAAAAGACAAAAGACGCATCAGGGTATTTGCCCAGTACCGGGCGCGGGTTGGCCGAACCTGTGCGCCGCAGGTCGGAATCGCTGGCGGGCGCTTGGCTGTGCTCGCCGAGCAGGGTCAGCATCGACGGTGAGCAGGTCGTTCAGGTCGGGTCTCGCTACCCTTGATCACCGAGCAGTTCCAGTGGGCCATCCCGGGGGCGATCGTGTTCTTCGGTGCAGATTTGCACCGACGCGCCAAGCAGACCAGACGGGATCAGCAGGCGGCTGCAAACGACTTGCTTCGGGACTTGAGCTTGAGCAACTACGGCGCACCGCGGGGTACTGGCAGCCCACTGGCAGCCCACTGGCAGCATGGCATCCCGCTGATACAGCGCAAGCCCGACGCGTTGCGCAACGCTGCGCCCTTCGCCCACACGCGCGAGCCGCTGCAGCAGTTGCGCCGAGGCTTGCTGCGCAAACCGGCTGGTGACCGAGTGATGGCGCAGGTGCTGGCCATCGTGCAGACGACCGGTCTTGACGCGGACCTGGTGGCGGTGACACGGACACGGGCACGGGCACCGGCACGGGCAGTGGAGAGCACGCGACAACGCCGGGTGAGCGTGGGGCGCGTCTTCAAGCTAGCGTCAGCAGGCGGCTTCCGTGTAGGTCCGCGTGGCTTGGTGGCCGAAGCCTCGCAACGGTCTTTTCCAGAACGCCTCGCTCGCCTTCATCCGCCGCCGCTTTGCGGTCGTGACGTAGACGGTGTTGGTCGCCAGCCAGGCGTGCCCGAGGTTCTGCTTGAGCTGGATTTCAGGGCTCGCCGAAGACCACGCCCTCGCTCAGCACCACGCCCTCGCTGAGCACCACGCCCTCGCTGAGCACCACGCCCTCGCTGAGCACCACACCTTCGCTGAGCACCACGCCCTCGCTGAGCACCACGCCCTCACTGAGCACCACCCCCTCACTGAGCACCACGCCCTGGCTCAGCGTCGAGCCGCTGCCGCTGATCAGCCAGCCCGACAGTGTGGTGTTGGGGATGAACACGCCGGTCTTGCCAACCTTCGAACTGCTGCCGACCAGGCTGTTGGCGCTGACCACGCCCGCAGTGAGCAAGGCCTGGTTGGGTGCGGCTACGTCATTGAAGCTCTTGGGGAAGGTATTGGCGGCAATGCCGCTGCCCGACCAGTAGACGACGTCCCGCTTGCGCGCCACCTTGCCGGCCCACGTGATGCGCGGATCCCAGATCGGCTGGTATTTGGTGAACAGCGACGTACCGCTGGCCAGACTGTTGCCACCGACAAAGGCGATGCGCGACCAGTTGAAGCTGCTGCCGTTGAGGGTGGACGTGGCCGCCGGCATCACCGCGCCGCTCTGCAGCATGGCCGCGCCGGCGCTGATCGTGCCGGCGCTGATCGCGCTGCCCAGGTCGGTGCGCAGCACCTTGGCCAGGGCCACCGCGCCGCTGAGGTTGATCAGGCCGGCGCCCTGCTCCAGCAGGTTGTAGCCGGGCAGCGGTTGCGCGGTGTATTGCAGGATGGCCTTGATCAGCGGCGGGGTCAGGCCTGGATTGACCTGCAGCAACACCGCCGCCGCACCGGCCACCACCGGGGCCGAGACCGAGGTGCCGCTGAGCATCATCTGGGACTCACCATACAGCTGGCTGATGCCCACCGGCGTCACCAGCAGGCTGCCAAAGGTGCTGGCCAGGAAGTTCCAGGTCGGGCTGGCGCTGTTGGCCTTGCTGGCCAGCGCGCTGACGATGCGGTTGCCGGGCGCCACCAGGTCGGGCTTGAGCAGGTTGTCGATCACCCGCGAGCCGCTGGCATCGATGTAGGAGCCGCGCGTCGGGCCGCGCGAGCTGAACATATTGACCGTGTCGTCGCTGCGCGAGACGGTGCCGTGGGTATGGGCCGCGCCCACGGTGATCACCGACGGGTCGCTGCCGGGTGAGCTGATGGTGCCGTAGGTCTGCAGGCCCAGCAGGTTCAGGCCGGCATTGCCGGCCGCCACCACCACCGTGATGCCGGCCGCGGTGGCGCTGCGCACCGCGATGCACAACGGGTCGTTCTGCCAGGTCTGGGTCGAGTTGGCGGCCAGGCTGATGTTGAGCACCCGGATGTTGTATTCCTTGGCGTGGTAGATCACCCATTCGATGCCCTCGATGGCGTCGCTCAAGGTGCCCAGGCCCAGGTTGTTGAGCACCCGGACGTCGTAGATCGAGGCATTGGGCGCGATGCCGGTGGTGTCGGGCGTGCCGCTGGCGTACAGCGCCGCGCGCCCGGCCGCCACCGCCGCCACATGGGTGCCATGGCCATAGGGGTCTTGGGTGACCACGTTGTCGTTGGCGACCTGGGCTTCATAGACATTCAGCGCCGTGCTGCCGGGCTCCAGCGAGGTGCTGCTGTCGACACCCGCGGTCCAGTTGGCCTGGCTGGCCCCCAGCATGCTGACATTGCGCTTGACGCGGCTCACCGCGCCGGGGGTCATCAGGCCCTCGTGTGCGGCCATCACCCCCGAGTCCAGCACCGCGATGCCCACGCCGCTGCCGTCATAGCCGGTGTAGCTGGTCTTGCTGCTGTTGCTGCGCACATTGCTGGCCAGCGCGCCGGTGATGGCCTCCAGCGTGCTGGCGGTGCGCTGGGTGGTGCGGTTGGGCGTGATGCTGAGTACGTCGCTGCGCAGCGCCAGTGTCGGCACCAGGCTGGCCTTGACCTGCACCGTGAGCGCCCGCATCGACGGGTGCAGCGCATGCACCGAGCCACCGTTGGCCAGCACATAGGCGCGCAGGTCGGTCAGCTTGGGGTCGGTGGAATTGCTGACGACGATGGCCTGCACCGCGCGGGCGCCGTTGATGTCGCGGGCCCAGTTGGCCTTGGGCGTGCTGGGCGCGTCCAGCGCCTTCTGCAGGTCGGCCGCAATGCTCGCGGCGGCGTGGGCACCGGACATCCCGGCAAGCCCGGCCAGCAGCGCCAGCGATGCCACTGCCCAGGTCAGCAGGCGCTGGGGCAGGCCTTGCTCAACAAGGACGATGAAGCGGGAAACTGCAGGCATGGGCTGGGCTCCTGAGAGGGTTCGGTCAGTGGCTTGGGCGGGTCGGGCAGCCATAGCGACCTTCGATTCGGGGGATTGACATCGGGGTGTTTCTGTTATGTCTATTGTTCGTTGGCAGCCCGCTCAATGCACGCCGATCCCGCAAGCAAGTGGGGCAGAACCGGTGCTATTGCGCGGCGATTGCGCGGCGATTGCGCGGCGATTGCGCGGCGATTGCGCGGCGATTGCGCGGCGATTGCGCGGATATTGCGCGGCTGTTGCGCGGCTATTGCGCAGTTCGATTTGGGCCCCGGCAGCGCCGCACACAGGCCCACTGATCGTCATCGGCCACCGGGCCGCAAACTGCCGAGCTGTTCTTCGACCCGCAGACCCATACCGAGCGCGGGGTGGACATCGGCGTGGTGATCGAGGGCCTGCACCGCGCCTGCCGGCAGGCCAAGGCAGAGCTGGGCCTGGATGCCAGCCTGATCCTGTGCTTTTTGCGCCATCTGAGTGAGGACGCCGCACTGGCCACGCTGGCCGCCGCCCTGCCGTACCGAGAGCGGCTCATCGGCGTTGGCCTGGACAGCAGCGAGCGTGGCCACCCGCCGGAGAAGTTCGCGCGGGTGTTCGCCCAGGCGCGGGCGCTGGGACTGCACTGCGTGGCGCATGCGGGTGAGGAGGGCCCGCCGGCCTACATCGACAGCGCGCTGGAGGTGCTGCAGGTCGAGCCCATCGACCACGGCGTGCGCTGCGTCGAAAGCCCGGCCCTGGTGGCGCGGCTGGCGCGCGGGCATGCCGCTCACCGTCTGCCCGCTGTCCAACATCAGGCTATATGTGTTCAAGACCCTGGCCGAGCACAACCTGCCGTCGCTGCTGGACGCCGGCCTGTGCGCCACCGTCAACAGCGACGACCCGGCCTACTTTGGCGGCTACGTCAATGACAATTTCATCGTCACCTTTGAGGCCCTGCCACAGCTGGGGGTGGCGCTGGCCTACCAGCTGCTGCGCAACAGCTTCGAGGCCAGTTTTGCCAGCGCTGCCGACAAGGCAGGCTGGATCGCGCAGCTGGACGCGGCGTTTGCCGGCGCCGCCTGGCCCTGATCAAGGCTCGCCGAACAGGCCGGCATCGCCGGCCGAGCCAAGGCTGGGTTGGCCGCTCTCGCTGAGCACCACACCTTCGCTGAGCACCACGCCCTCGCTCAGCACGACCCCTTCGCTGAGCACCACGCCTTCGCTCAAGACCACGCCTTCGCTGAGCACCACGCCCTCGCTGAGCACCACGCCTTCACTGAGCGCCACGCCGTTGCTCAACACCATGCCGCTGCCGGCGCTGGCCCAGCCACTGAGCGTGGCGGTCGGGATGAACACCCCCGTCTTGCTGATCGACGAGCTGGCGCCGGCCAGGCTGTCCACGCGCATCACGCCGGCGCTGAGCAGGCCCTGGTTGACCAGCAGCGTGTCGCTGAAGGTCTTGGGGTAGAAGTTGGGCGTGATCCCGGTGCCTGACCAGTACACCACCTGGCGCTTGCGCACCTGGTTGCCGGCCCAGGTCAGCCGCGGGTCGTAGATTGGCTGCCAGCGCGCCAGCAAGTCGCCGCTGGCGATGCGGTTGCCCCCCACGAAGACCAGCCGCGACCAGTTGAAGCTGACGCCGTTGATCGTCGAACTGGGCACCGGCAAGGTCTTGCCGGCGCCGATCAGCGAGGCACCGGCGCTGATCGTGCCGGCCTCGACGGCGCTGGCCAGGTCGCTGCGCAGCGCCTTGGCGATGGCCACCGCGCCGTCGACGTTGAGCAGCCCCGCACCCTGCTCAAGCAGGCCGTGGTTGGGCAGGGGCTGTGCGCTGTACTGCAGCATGGCCTTGATCAGCGGCGGCGTCAGGCCCGGGTTGGCTTGCAGCATCAGCGCCACTGTGCCGGCCACCGCAGGTGCGGCGATCGAGGTGCCGCTGAGCATCAGCTGCGTCTCCAGGTAGGCCTGCGAGGCACCGACCGGCGCCACCAGGTAGGCCGGGTAGGTGGTGGACAGGTAGTTCGGTGTCGGCTGCCGGCTCAGCGCCTTGGTTGCCGCCGCTGCCACGATCTTGTTGCCCGGCGCCACCAGGTCGGGCTTGAGCAGGTTGTCCATCACCCGCACGCCGCTGCTGTTGACCGACGCGGCCCGGGTCGGCCCGCGCGAGCTGAACAGCGTGACCGTGTCGTCGTCGCGCGCCACGCTGCCGTGGTGGTTGACGGCGCCCACCGTGATCACCGTCGGGTCGTGGCCGGGTGAGCTGATGGTGCCGTAGCTGGGCTGGCCCAGCGCGTTCTTGCCAAAGTTGCCGGCGGCCACCACCACGGTGATGCCGGCGGCGCTGGCGCTGCGCAAGGCCACG
>JANOWE010000309.1:0-2382 GCA_031417735.1 Betaproteobacteria bacterium | reverse complement strand
CAGGCTCAGCGCAGCGGCAAAGGCCGGCAGCGTGTTCTCGGGCGCCAGGCCACGCGCGCCCCGGTGGCCTTGCAGGTCGAAGGCGGTGGCGGGCAGGTTGGCCAGCAGCGACAACATGGCAATCAGGGTGGTGATGGGTTTGCGCATGGCGACTCCGGTATGAGAGGGCTAATCCAGCCTGAGCTTGAGCCAGCCGTCAATGGCCGCGCCGATCTGCGCCATCGCCCAGTGGGTGGCGCAGGCCGGGTGTGGCGCCAGGCGCTGGCCGAGTGAACTGGTCAGGGCGATCAGGTAGTGCCGGCCACCGTCGCCCAGCACGCGGCCGGCATCAGAGCCGTAAGACAGCGTGCTGCCGGTCTTGTGGGCAAACAGCGCGTCGGCGCGGGCCTGCGCTGGCCGCAGGTCGGGCGGGTAGTGGCGGCCTTCCACCTCGGCGCTGCCATCGGCTTGCAGCCACACCGGTGGCACCCGCGCCGGAATGCCCGGCACCCAGCCCGGCACGCCAGACAGCAGGCCGGTGGAAAGCATCTCGTGCAGGCCCTGGGCCGCCAGCCACTGCCAGAGCAGCGTGCGGTTGGCCGCGGTCAAGGGCGGCGGGGCGGGCGCTGGCCGCCAGGGCGGGTGCTGGCTGTTGGCCAAGCTGCCCTCGGGCATCAGCAGCCAGAGCAGGCGCACGGTGTCCCAGGCCGTCATCTGCAACTGGCCCACACCGGATCCGTCGCCATTGCGCCAGCCGCCGGCTGGCGTGGTCTGGGCCAGGCGCAGCGTGGGCAGGCCCCATTGGCCGAACAGGGTGTGCAGCCCGTTGCGTTCGCCCTGGGTGTCCTGACCGATCAGCCCGCGCGCATGCAGCAGGGCCACCAGCGCGTCGGTGGCCTCGTTGCTGCTGACAGTGACCATGGGCTCGGCCCAGCCGGCCAGGCTGTGTTGCTGCCCACCGTGGCGCCAGGGCTCTTGCCAGTCGGCGCGGCCCTTGTCCACCAGGTGGGCCACTGCCACCAGCACCATCAGCTTGGCCAGCGACGCCGGGTAGGGTGCGATCAGACTGTGTTCGCCTTCACCCCACAGCGGGCGCAGTGGCAGTGATGTCCAGTCGGCACCGGGCAGCCAGGCGATGGAGTTGCGCTGAGCGTCGGTGGTGTCGGCCAGCCAGCCGATGTTGCGCACCGGCCCGGCGTCGGCGCCTATCCGCGCCACCAGGCCCTGGCGCTGCGTGCGCGACAGCAGCACATTGGCCCACACCGGCGCGGCACCGCTTGGAAAGGCCACTACCGCCAGGTCGATGCTGGGGAACGGGTCCACCGCTTTCAGCGACTCGGCCGCATCGCGCAGCGCGGCCAGCAGGGCCCGGGCCAGGTCGTGGTGCTGGAATGGCTGCATGGTGTGTCGCTCATTCGGTCCGTTGTGACTGGCGCTCGCCCGTGGCCGGGTCGGTGATCAACAGGCCACCGGGCCTGGTCATCACCGCCAGCAGCGCGGCGGTGGCCGCATCGGGCAGGCCGCTGTAACGCGTGGGCCGGTACGTCATCTGGCATGCGGCGATCACGCGCCGCGTACCCTCCTGCACCATACCGGTGAGGGGCACCAGGCAGGTCTCGACCAGGCGGTAGTGGCTGGGCGAGTCCACATCCACCAGGGTGTGGCTGCTGACCAGGCCCTGGGTCAAGGTCTTCAGCGCAGTGGGAGAGGCGCCAACGGTGTCGTGGGTGACGATGAACTGGACCCGGCTGTCGTGGCCGCTGGCGCAGCCGGTGAGGGCCAGTGCCAGCGCCAGGGCGTTAGGCGGGCTGGACGGCACGGTTAGAAGCGCTGGCGGCAAGTGCATCGGCAATGGCGAGAGACGGATGGGGCAGGTGTCCAGTGATGATAGGTGCCCGCTGGATGGGGTAGCGCCGGGCGGGGCGCGTGATCTCAATGAGCCTGGGGGCTCCAGCGGCAGGTCAAGACTGGTTGCTGTCGTTCAGGGTCGGCATGTGAACGGCAGCCCGCGCCGAAACCGGTCGCACGATCGTCAACAAGGCGGATGACCGCTGCACCTCCCTGACCGGTCACTTGCCCAGCGCAGCCGACGCGTCGGGCCGCGAATGATTCCTACTGCCCCTGACGACCAGCGGAACCCGACACATGGCTGAAGTTGACCTGCGGCCAACAGAAGCGTCGAAGGCTGGTGGAGCCCTTCACAATCACGACCTGCCCCCCGTATGTTCGAGACGCCTACCTTTCATCATGGATAAATTCGTGCTGCGGCAGCAGGTGCTGGAACGGCTCGCCGAAGACCTGCTGCAAGCCGAACAGGCAGTGCGGGTGGCCCATGAAGCGGCGACTCACGAAGAAAACGTCGCCGAAAACAAATACGACACCTTGGGACTCGAAGCCGCCTAC
>JANOWE010000308.1:0-10119 GCA_031417735.1 Betaproteobacteria bacterium | reverse complement strand
GGCTTCAACGCGGCCATGCCAAGCGCCTGCCCGGCTGCGGGCAGCGGCGACCTGCTGGCCAACGGCCTGCGCAGCTGCCGCTTCGTCTACAACGCCAACCAGGGCGCCACGCAGCAAAGCGGCTACCTGGCGCTGCAGCTGGAATTCAGCCGCAGCAGCGAAACCGCCAGCCTGATCGTGGGCGCCCATGTGGCGAACCAGCCATGAGCCCGCGCCGGCATCGCCGCTGCACCCTGCCGGTCCGAGGCATGGGCTCGGTGGCGGTGATCGTGGTGCTGGTGGCGCTGGCGGCCATGGCCGCGGCGGTGCTGCGCCTGGGCCAGCAGGCCGCCTCCACCGCCACCCAGGACCTGCTGGCCACGCGCGCGTCGGCCGCCGCACGGGCTGGGGTCGAATGGGGCCTTTACCAGGCCTTCAAGGGCAGCTGGACCGCCTGCGTTGGCGCCAGCCAGAACCTGGACCTGGTCGCCGACACCGGCATGCGGGTGCAGGTCAGCTGCGACTCCAGGACCTGGAACGAAGGTGAAACCAGCCCCGGCGTGCCGCGCGTGCTGCGGGTGTTCACCATCGACGCGGTGGCCTGCAACAGCAGCAGCAGCTGCCCGGACGCTGCGGCGGCCGTGCGTGGGGGCTATGTCGAGCGTCGCAGGCAGATCCAGGCGGTGGACTAGCCGCAGCCGGCGCGCAGCCGGTTGACCCAAGGGCTCAGCGCGCCGGCGACGGCTCGGCCGCCTGCTCGTGCAGCAGCCACAGCAACAGCATCAGCGCAGCCACGCCACCCACCGGGAACAGCAGCACCGCCAGCGCCAGCCAGCCCGCCAGCGGCCGGCCCATGCGGCGCACGCCGACGGCCAGCAGCGCCCAGTGCATGGGCAGGGCCACCGCAATGGCCAGGCCGGCGAGCACGGTGCGCAGCACCGACGCGGTGGTGTCGGCCACCATCGGCGGCAGGAACATCGCGATGGCCACAAAGGCCACCAGCAGGGCCAGGGCCGAGTCGGTCAGTGCGCGACGTGCGCTGGCGGTGGTGGGGTTCATGCTGCTGCGCTCCTGGGCCGGGCATTCATTCTGCGCCCGGCAGGCGGGCCGTCACAAGCTGCCGAGCGTGCGAGCGGCCATTCACGCCGGGTGCGTGGGGTCGATCCAGGGCACGTCCAGCGGTTTTTCGACCGGCTCGATGTCCAGGTTCACCGCCACCGCTTCGCCGTCGCTGCGCACCAGCACGCATTCCAGCGTTTCGGTGGCGCTGGCGTTGATTTCCTGGTGCGGCACAAAGGGCGGCACGTAGATGAAGTCGCCCGGCCCGGCCTCGGCGGTGAATTCGAGCCGCTCGCCCCAGCGCATGCGGGCCCGGCCCTTGACGACGTAGATCACGCTCTCCAGCGGCCCATGGTGGTGGGCGCCGGTCTTGGCATTGGCATGGATGTGCACCGTGCCGGCCCACAGCTTTTGTGCACCGGTGCGGGCAAAGTTGATCGCCGCCTGGCGGTCCATGCCGGGGGTCTGCGCGGTGTTCTTGTCGAGCTGGTTCGCGCCGACCACGCGCACGCCGTCGTGCTTCCAGTCGGTGGGAATGGCTGGCGCGCGTGGCTCGGTCATGGTCTGGGCAGGGCTGAAGTGCAGGGCCGGCCATTGTGCGCCGGTGGCCATGGCTCAGTTGTCGAAACGGATCTCGGTCGCCTCCAGCAAGGTGCGGTCGGCCGACGGCTGGGCCAGCACACGCAGGCGCCGGCCCACGGCCAGGTCACTGCGCTGGCCCTTGCTGAAGACCAGGCCGCTGCGCGCCAGGCCGACCACCGTGTCGCGCACGCCGTCGCGCAGCAGCAGGCGCTGGCCGGCCAGGTCCAGGGTCTGCACCAGGCCGTTGAGCTCATAGGCTTTGGCCTGCCCATGGCTGTCGTCGCTGCTGCTGACCTTGCGCGCCAGCAGCACGCCGCCCGACAGCACGCCGGTGACCTCGACCCGGCTGCCCACCGCCAGCGTGCCCTGAACGCTGGCCGCGCTGCTGTCCACCACCACCCCGGACAGCTCGAAACGCGTGGCCGACAGCAGCCGGCTGATACGCCCGTTCAGTTCGGCGCCCTCGGTCTGGCTGGGCGCGTCGGCCTTGCGCGACTGCGTGCCCACCTGCCAGCGGCCGGCGTCGGGCAGCACCG
Source organism: Betaproteobacteria bacterium (assembly GCA_031417735.1). GTDB lineage: Bacteria > Pseudomonadota > Gammaproteobacteria > Burkholderiales > Burkholderiaceae_C > Pseudaquabacterium. The sequence goes on along the minus strand of JANOWE010000308.1, from coordinate 7,963 downwards.
AGCTCAGCACCAGGTTCAGCACCACGCCGTTGTCCAGCCCGGCCGGCTCGGCCAGACTGTTGTAGTGGTAGGTCTGGCCACCGATGCGGAAGGTCTTCTGCTGCCGGTCGACCGCGTCAACCGGGCCGCTGATGCGCACACCCTGGTTGCTGCCGGCCGAGGCGATGCGCGTGGCCACAAAGGCAGTCTGGCTGGCGTCGTAGAAGCCGAACACCTGCAGCCATTGGCCCGCCACCAGTCCGGCCAGGCCGCCGACCAGGCGCTCGTCGATCACCGTGTCGGCCGACATCAGCACCGTCTGGCCCAGCAGTTGCAAGCGGCCCTGCGTGCTGTCCACCGCCTGCAACGGCCCCTGCAGCGCCCGGTTGCTGCGCACCAGGCTGGCCACGGCACGGCTGCTGCCGTCGGCCTGGGTGCTGGCCGGGCCGGCCGTGATCTGCACCACCATGCCCAGGGCCAGCGCCGAGCGGTCCTGGGCCTGGCCGTCTTCGTCCTCCAGCCGCGCGCTGCTCTCGTCGAAATGCACGCCGCCGACGATGACCGAGCCGAAGCCGGTGATGCTGCCCGACGCAAACGAGCCCGTGCCCTCGCTGCCCACGCCACCACCGCAGCCCGACAGGCCGGTGGCCAGCAGCGCGGCCAGGCAGGCCGCCAGCATCGCCGCGCCAAAGGCGGCCAGGTCGGGCAGCCGACCCCGGGCAAGGTTGACCAGGCGGCGCCAGAGGCGTTCGGCCACAGGTTGGGAGCGGGTGTTGGGCATGGTGGCGGGCAAGGGGTTCAGGGGCGACGGCGACGGCGGCTGGCGCTGGCCGGCTCGGGGCTGTCGGTGGGGCTGTCGGTGGGGTGGGCTGCGGGGTCGGCCGCCGGGTGGGCGGTCGGATCGGCCTGGAAATGGCTGTACAGGCCCAGCCGAACCCGGTGCGAGGCGGGCGGTGGTGTGTCGCCGGCCCGCTGCAGCTGGGCGGCGATGGCGGCAGCGCTGTCGCGCGCGACCATGGTTTCCAGCGTGGGCACCAGCGCGTCCAGCAGGCCCTGCCACTGCCGCTGCACCAGGCCACGCAGTTCGTTCAGCGAGGCCTCGCTCAGGCCGTCGGCAAACAGTGCCTGCTCGAAGTGGCGACGGTCGCCCTGCAGCAGGTTGTCCACCGCCGCGTCCAGGTGGCTGCCCACGTTGCGGCCCAGCGTGCCCAGCATGCGCGCCTGGTCGCCCTGGGGCACAAAGGCCTCGCGCAGCAGGCGCACGGTGTCGCGCTGCTCGTCGTGGGCGGCCAGGCCCAGGCGCACCAGCTCTTCCATCAGGCTGCGCGGGTGAACGTCGCGGGTGATGGTCTGGGCCAGGCTTTCGAAGCTGGGCGCCGGGCCCTGGCGTGGCAGTTCGGCCGGCGCGCCTTCGCGGTCGCGGTAGACCCGGTCGCTGCGCCAATGGGTGAACAGCTCGCTGGCCAGCGAGCGCTGCGCCGGCACCGCCGCCGCCTGCCCTTCGCGCAGCAGCGCCACCAGGCGGCCCGCCTCACGGCGGTGGATGCCGGTGCTGGTGGCAATGCGGCTCACGCGCCGGTGTTCGGGCAGGTCTTGCAGCTGCTGGTCGGCCGCGGCCACCAGGGCCAGCTTCAGCGCCTCGTCCAGCGTGGCATGGGTCAGCCCCCCGCCCAGCGCCAGCCGCGCCAGCGGCTGCAGCAGTTGCTGCAGCGCGCCGAGCAGCGCGTCGGGTGCGGGTGGCGGGGGCTGGATCACGTGGCGGGTTGAGGGTGGGGGTTGGCGGTTGGCGGTTGGCCGGGCTCAGCTGCCGAAGCTGATCTCGGTGGCCAGCACCTGGCTGCGGGTCGAGCCCACGCCGCCGCGCACTGCCACCTTGGCGCCCACGACCAGGTCAGCCGCCGTGCCGCCGGTGTAGGCCACGCTGCCGGCATAGCTGACCGTGACGCCACGCACCACGAAGGACCTGGCCGCGCTGTCCACCGCCGTGATGCTGCCGTGCAGCTCGAAGTGGCGGTCACGCTCTTGCTGGTGTTTGGCCTCCACGCCGACCTGGCTGGCCACCAGCACGCCGTTGCGCACGGTGCCCTTGACCTCGACCTGCACGCCCAGCGCCAGGCCAGTGCTGCCGTCGGGGAAGGTGGCCGCCGACGCGTCAACGGCCAGGCCGTTGACATGGAAGCTGCTGGCCGAGCTGAAGGCGGTGATGCTGCCGCGCAGTTGCACGGCCATCGCGTCGGCCGGCTGGTGACGCGCCGTGCCCAGGTTCTGCGCCGTCCACACGCCGGCCACCGGCGTGGTGGCCAGCGTGACGCGGATGGTCTGGCCATCGGCCAGCGTGCCGGGCACGTTGGTGACGGCGGCATACGCGACCTGCGCCGCGCCGATGCTGAAGGTCTTGGCCGTGCTGTTCAGCGCACCGACCACGCCGCGCAGCTTGTAGGCCGTGGCCGAGGCCGCGCTGTCGATGCGCGTGGCCAGCACATGGCCGGTGGCGGCGTCGGGCAGGCCATGCACCTCGACCACCGCGCCCACGCTCAGCGCCGACAGGCCGGCGGCCAGCGTGGTGTCGAACACCGTGGCCGTGCTCACGTCCACCACCTGGCCCAGCACGGTGGCGGTGCCGGCCGTCAGGTTGACCGCGCTGACCGGGCCCAGCACCCGGCTGCCGAAGCGCACCGCATGGGCCCGCGCGCTGCCATCGGCCACCTTGCCGCTGTCGACCTCGACCGACATGCCCAGCTTCAGCGACGAGGCCGTGCGCTGCACGCCGCCGTCGTCGGTGACGCTGGCGCTGGATTCGTCGAAGCGCACGCCGTTGACGATGATCGAGCCAAAGCCGTTCAGCGTGCCCTCGGTGTAGGCGGTGGCCGTGGCGGTGCCGGCGGCGGCCGGGCTGCTGTCGGTGGTGCCACCGCCGCAGCCGGCGACCAGGGCTGCCGTGGCGGCAAGGGCGACCATCAGGGTCGACAAGGGCAACAGCGGCGTGGACCGGCGCTGGTCAAGGCGGGTGGGATGCATGGGCTACTCCTGCAGCAGGTGATTGGGCATGGCGAACACTCAGGGCGGCGTTCGTGCGTTCAGTATATGTGCAACTTGCACATTTAATCAATCGAACTGCGCGGTCGGATCGCCGTTGCAGCGCCTTGGTGCTGCCAGGCCGGTCCACCTTGCGCCGCACAATCCGCCCATGCCGCCGCGCCGCTGGATCGCCCACCTCGACATGGACGCGTTCTATGCCTCGGTCGAGTTGCTGCGTTACCCGGAGCTGAAAGGCCGGCCGGTGGTCATCGGTGGTGGCCGGCGCCACCAGCCCGAGCCGCTGGGCGACGGCAGGCACCGCTTTGCCACGCTGGACGGCTACGCCGGCCGGGGCGTGATCACCACCGCCACCTACCCCGCGCGCGACCTGGGCGTGCACAGCGGCATGGGCCTGATGAAGGCCGCGCTGCGCGCACCGCAGGCCGTGCTGCTGCCGGTGGACTTCGAGCAGTACCGGCTGTACTCGCGCCGCTTCAAGGCCGCCGTGGCCGAGGTGGTGCCGCTGATGGAGGACCGAGGCATCGACGAGATCTACCTCGACCTGAGCGACCAGCCCGGCGCGCAGGAGGCGGTGGCGCATGACCCGTACGGCGGCGTGCGCGCACTGGCGCTGGACATCAAGAACAACGTCAAGCGCGCCACCGGCCTGAGCTGCTCGATCGGCGTGACGCCCAACAAGCTGTTAGCCAAGATCGCCAGCGACCTGGACAAGCCCGACGGCCTGACCCTGATCACCCATGCCGACCTGGCCGAGCGCATCTGGCCGCTGCCGGTGCGCCGGGTCAATGGCATCGGGCCCAAGGCCGGCGCGAAGCTGGCGGCGCTGGGCATAGCGACCATCGGCGAGCTGGCGCTGCAGCCGCGTGAACATCTGGTGGCGCAGTTCGGTGCCAGCTACGGCGGCTGGTTGTTCGACGCCGCGCGCGGCCACGACGAGCGGCCGGTGGTCACGCACAGCGAGCCGGTGTCGATGAGCCGCGAGACCACCTTCGAGCGCGACCTGCATGCCCAGCGCGACAAGGCCGCGCTCAGCGCCATCCTCAACCAGCTGGTGGCGCAGCTGGCCGCCGACCTGCAGCGCAAGGGCTACATCGGCCGCACCATCGGCATCAAGCTGCGCTTTGACGACTTCAAGACCGTGACCCGCGACCTGACCGTGGACCGGGCCACCGCCGACGCACCCGACATCCGCCTGGCCGCCGGCCTGTGCCTGAAGCGGGTCGACCTGACGCGCCGGCTGCGCCTGCTGGGCGTGCGCGTGGGCGCGCTGCAGCGCGCGCCCGGCGCGCTCGACCGGCAGGTGCCCGCGGTGTTGCCCGGGCACTGAGGCCGCGCCTATCATCAAGCGATGAAAGCCACCCTGACGCGTCCTGCCCTGGCCCTGGCCTTGTTCCTGGCAGTGCCCTTGGCCCTGTCCCTGCTGGCCGCAGCCGCCCAGGCCGCCAACCTGCAGATCACCGTGCTGGGCGCCGATGGCCAGCCCGCCGCCGACGTGGCGGTGCAGCTGCAGCCCGGCGGCGTCTGGGCCTCGCAGCCCTTGCCCGAGCCGGTCCTGATCGTGCAGAAGGACATCCGCTTCCAGCCCTTTGTCACCGTGGTGCCGGTGGGCAGCACGGTGCGCTTCGTCAACCGCGACCGCTTCGACCACCATGTGCGCTCGCAGCCCGGTGGCCCGCTGGGCAATGTGGCGCCGGCGCAGCAGTTCGAGTTTCGGCTGGCCGCCGTGAAGGGCGGGCGTGAGGCACCGGCCGCCGAGCTGGTGATGGACAAGGTGGGCATCGTCGCGCTGGGCTGCCATTTGCATGGCTCGATGCGCGGCCACCTGCTGATCAGCAACACACCCTGGGTGGCCGTCACCGACGCCAAGGGCCAGGCCACGGTGGCCGATGTGCCCGACGGCGCGCTGCAGCTGCGGCTCTGGCACCCCGAGCAACTGGTCGACCAGCCGGCGCTGCGGCTGACGGCCGGCAACAGCGCGCCGGTGCAGGCGGCGCTGAACTTCAGCCCTCGGCGCAGGCCGCCACCGACCCCGCCGTCCAAGGGCGAATACACCTTCTGAGCCCGCCGCCGGCACTGCCGCGGCCCCATCCCATGCCCAACATGCCCCTGCTGGACCAGGCGATCGCCCACGCCCAGGCCCATGAAACACCCTGGCCCCGCGAGCCGCTGGCCGCACCCGGCCCGGGCCAGCAGCCCTGGGGCGTACACCACGACGACCCGCCGCCCTTCAACCGCCTGCGTGGACCGGTTCATGCGCGCGGCCCGCAGTCGGGTGTGGTCTGGCAGGCCGACCATGAGCTGGCGAACTGGGGCGAACCCGGCCGCGCCGACCAGACCTTCAGCGTGGCCAAGACCTGCCTGGCCCTGCTGGCCGGCCTGGCCCAGGGCCAGGGCCTGCTGCCCGACGAGCATGCGCCGGTGTGCCAGCGCCTGCCCGGCATCGGCTTTGACAGCGAGCACAACCGCCCCATCACCTGGGCCCATCTGCTGGAGCAGACCAGCGAGTGGGAAGGCAGCTGCTTCGGCCTGCCCGACACGGTTGACCGCTGGCGCAAGGTGGGCCAGGACCCGCGCCCGGCCGGTGGCCCCAAGGGCGGCCCGCGCCCGCTGCAAACACCGGGCAGCTACTGGGAATACAACGACGTGCGCATCAACCAGCTGTCGCTGGCGCTGCTGCACCTGTTCGGCCGGCCCTTGCCCGAGGTGTTTCTCGAACACATCCTGCAGCCCCTGGGCGGCGGTGACGGCTATGCCTGGCAGGCCTATGACGACGCCTGGCTCACGCTGCCCGGCGTGGGCCGCGTGCCGTCGGTGCCCGGGGGCACGCACTGGGGCGCAGGCTTGTCGATCAGCGCGCACGACCTGGCCCGGCTGGGCCAGTTGCTGCTGGACGGCGGCCAGCATCGGGGCCGGCAACTGCTGCCCCAGGCCTGGTTGCAGCGCATGGCGCAGCCGTGCAACATCGCGCCCTTCTACGGTCGGCTGCTGTGGTTGAACCCGGGCGGCCGGGCCTTTGCCGGCGCGTCGCCCGAGGCGGTGTTCATGCTCGGCGCCGGTGGCCACCTGGTCTGGGTCGACCCAGCGCTGCAGGCCGTGGTGGTGCTGCGCTGGCTGGACCCGGCGCACACCGCCGCCACCGTGGCCGCACTGGCCCGCGCGCTGGCATGAAGCCAGGCGCGGGCTAGCATCGCGGCACAGGAGACACCACCCATGACCGTGATCACCCACATCGAAGACCTGCGCGTGCTGGCCCGCAAACGTGTGCCGCGCATGTTCTACGACTACGCCGATTCAGGCAGCTGGACCGAGAGCACCTACCGCGCCAACGAGGCCGATTTCCAGCGCATCAAGCTGCGCCAGCGGGTGGCGGTGAACATGGAAAACCGCAGCACCGCCACCACCATGGCCGGCCAGGCGGTGGCGATGCCGGTGGCCATTGCGCCGGTGGGGCTGACCGGCATGCAGCATGCCGACGGCGAGATTCTGGCGGCCAGGGCGGCCGAGAAATTCGGCATTCCGTTCACGCTGTCGACCATGAGCATCTGCTCGATCGAAGACGTGGCCGCCGCCACCCGCGCGCCGTTCTGGTTTCAGCTCTACGTGATGCGCGACCACGACTTCATCAACCGCCTGATCGACCGCGCCAAGGCCGCGAACTGCAGCGCGCTGGTGCTGACGCTGGACCTGCAGATCCTGGGCCAGCGCCACAAAGACCTGAAGAACGGCCTGTCGGCGCCGCCCAAGCTGACCCTGGCCAACCTGCTGAACATGGCCACCAAGCCGCGCTTGTGCCTGGGCATGGCCGGCACGCGGCGGCGCGAGTTCGGCAACATCGTGGGCCATGTCAAGGGGGTGGACAACATGGGCAGCCTGTCGGAATGGACCGCCAGGCAGTTCGACCCGGCGCTGAACTGGGGCCATGTGGAATGGATCAAGAAGCGCTGGGGCGGCAAGCTCATCATCAAGGGCATCCAGGACGTCGAAGACGCCCGGCTGGCGGTGGCCAGCGGTGCCGACGCGCTGATCGTCAGCAACCATGGCGGCCGGCAACTCGACGGCGCGCAGTCCAGCATCGAGGCCCTGCCGGCCATCGTGCAGGCGGTGGGCCAGCAGATCGAGGTGCACATGGACGGCGGCATCCGCAGCGGGCAAGACGTGCTCAAGGCCTGGGCCCTGGGTGCACGCGGCACCTACATCGGCCGCGCCATGGCCTATGGCCTGGGCGCGATGGGCGAGGCCGGCGTGCACAAGGCGCTGGAAATCATCCACAAGGAACTCGACCTGACGATGGCGTTCTGCGGCCGCACCCGCATCGAGCAGGTCGACTCAAGCATCCTGCTGCCGGGGACTTATCCGGCTTGAGGCCGAGTCAGCGCGGGTACCAGGCAGCCAGTTCGGCTTCCGGTAGCGGCTCAAAAAACGCCTCATCGACTTGGCCATTGAGCCCGCCCGGCTGCCGAAGCACAGGACCGCTCCGCAAGGGCATCAGCCGGGCAACGGGCTTCCCACGCTTGGTCAAGATGATTTCTTGCCCGGCGTGGGCCTGATCAATCAGCCGTGAAAGCTGCGCCCTGGCTTCACGCAGGCTGACGAGGGTGGTCATGGTGTCGAATCCGAAATCAGCACAATTCTGCTCCTTTGCCCTGCGCTGGGGCGAGGCACCTCAACCAAACGCCCTGTCCTGCAGCACCTGCATCAGGTACTGGCCATAGCCGTTCTTCAGCATCGGCCGGGCCTGGGCTTCAAGCTCGGTGGCGGTGATCCAGCCGGCGCGGTAGGCCACTTCTTCGGGGCAGGCCACCTTCAGGCCCTGGCGCTTTTCCAGCGTGGCGATGAACTGGCTGGCTTCGAGCAGGCTGTCGTGGGTGCCGGTGTCGAGCCAGGCAAAGCCCCGGCCCATGATCTCCACGCTCAGTTGCTGCTGCGCCAGGTAGGCCGCGTTCAC
>JANOWE010000307.1:0-7802 GCA_031417735.1 Betaproteobacteria bacterium | reverse complement strand
GGTCGCGGCAGGGTTGAGCAGCACAGCCGTACACCCGTACGGCGAGCAGCGCAGGCCCTGCCCCGGCCCGCGCAGCAGCCAGATGCGTTACATCCGGCAGCCGCGGGCTGGGTCGGCGAGGCCCTTGCTGGCCACCCCGATCACCTTGTTCTCCTTGCCCACCACCTGGCGCAGGTAGATGTCCTGCACCGGGTTGTGGCTCTTGCTCAGGCTGAACATGCCGCGTGGGCTGTCGATCTTGGCCTTCTGCACCGCGGCCGCAAACTCGGCCTTCTTGCTGATGTCGCCCTTGACCGCGTTCATGCCGATGGCCAGGATCTGTGCAGCGTCATAGCCCTGCACCGCGTACACATCGGGCTGCAGCTTGTAGGTCTTGGCATAGGCCAGGCGAAACTTGGCGTCGCGCGGCAGGCTCAGGCCGTCGCCATAGTGCAGCGCGGTGATCAGGCCGTCGGCGTCGGCGCCCTGGGCGTCCAGCGTGCCGTCGGTCAGGAAGCCCGCGCCATACAGCGGAATGCTCTTCTTCAGGCCCGCTGCGGCGTAGTCCTTGACGAACTTGACCGCGCCGCCACCGGCAAAGAAGGTGTAGACCGCGTCGGGCTTGGTGGCCGCAATCTCGGTCAGCAGGGCCTGGAATTCCACGCCGGGAAAGGGCACGGTCAGCTCCTTGAGCACCTTGCCGCCGCCCTTCTCGAAGGCCTCCTTGAAGCCACCGACCGACTCGTCACCGGCGGCGTATTTCCAGGTGATGGACACCGCCGTCTTGATGCCCTTCTTGGCCATGGCCTCGCCCATGGCATAGCCCGGCTGCCAGTTGCTGAAGCTGCTGCGGAAGATGTTGGTGGCGCACATCGGGCCGGTGACGGCATTGGCGCCGGCATTGGGCACGATGAGCAGGGTGCCGCTGTCCTTGGCCACCTTGGCCATGGCCATGGCCACGCCGCTGTGCACGGTGCCCACGATCACGTCCACGTTGTCGCGCTTGACCAGCTTGTTCACGTTGTCGGTGGCCTTGGACGGGTCGGATTCGTCGTCCACCCGCACGTATTCGATCTCACGGCCGGCCAGCTTGCCGCCCTGCTCTTCGATGTAGAGCTTGAAGCCGTTCTCGATGGCCGTGCCCAGCGCGGCAAAGGTGCCGGTGGCCGGCAGCATCAGGCCGACCTTGATCTTGCCGCCGGCCTGGGCCGTGGCGGTGCCCCAGGGCGCGGCCAGCGCCAGGGCGGCGGCCAGTGCAAGCAGGGTGGTTTTCATGGTTTGTCTCCTGTGGGTAGAGCGGGGGAAATCAGGTCTTCAATAAAGCCTTGTACCGCAACGGTCAGCACATCGGCCTGGTCGCGGTGCGGCGCGTGGCCACAGTGCGCCAGTTCCAGCAGCCGGGCCTGCGGCACATGCCGGGCAATGCTGTGGATCTGGGCCAGCGTGCCGTACTCGTCGTCCAGGCCTTGCACCGCCAGCAGCGGGCATTGGATGTTGACCAGTTCGGCTTCGATTGACCAGCCGCGAAAGCCCGGGTCCAGCCAGATGCGGTTCCAGCCCCAGAACGCCGAATCGGGGTCATCATGGTGGCGCGCCAGGCGCTGGCGAAGCTCACCATGCAAATAGGCTTCACGCGCTTGTTCGATGCTGGCCAACGACAGGTCCTCGACCAGGGTGTGCGGTGCCAGCACCACCGCGCCGGCAATGCGCCGGCCATGGTGCGCGGCGTACAGCAGCGCGATCGAACCACCGTCGCTGTGGCCGAACAGCCAGGGTTTGTCACGCGAGCTGTCGATGTCCAGCGCTTGCAGCAGCGCCGGCAGCAGCTCATCGGCCTGGCGGTGCATGAAATCCGGGCGCCAGACTTCGTCGGCGTCACGCGGCGTCGATCGGCCGTAGCCGGGCCGCGAATAAACCAGGCCGCGCCAGCCCAGCGCGCTGCACAGCCGCTGCGGATACTCGCGCCACATCGACAGCGAGCCGAGGCCTTCGTGCAGGAACACCAGCAGCGGCGCGTCGCGGCGCTCGGGCGCGATCCAGGCATGCTCGATGCGGACGGCGCGGCCGGCCCAGCCGATGCTGACGAACTCAGGCGTCATCCCTGCGGCGGGCAGGCCGGTGGCCGTGGCCGAGGCACTCATCGCGGGCCGTTTTCCCGCTCGCGCAGCTTGAAGCGCTGGATCTTGCCGGTGGCGGTCTTGGGCAACTCGACCACGAACTCGATGAAGCGCGGGTATTTGTAGGGTGCCAGCCGGTCTTTGACGAAGGCCTTCAGCGTGGCCTCGTCGGCTATCGCGCCGTCTTTGAGCACGACAAAGGCCTTGGTCTTGGTCAGGCCGTCGGCGTCGTCCTTGCCGATCACCGCCGCCTCCAGCACCGCCGGGTGCTGCACCAGCGTGGCCTCGACCTCGAAGGGGCTGACATAGATGCCGCTGACCTTGAGCATGTCGTCGCTGCGGCCGCTGTAGGTGTAGCTGCCGTCGTCGGCGTTGCGCACGTACTTGTCGCCGCTCTTGGTCCAGCCGCCCTGGAAGGTGTCTTGCGTCTTGGCGCGGTTGGCCCAGTACATCATCGCGGCGCTGGGGCCTTGGATGTAGAGGTCGCCGGGCTCGCCGTCGGCCACCGCGCCGCCGTCGTCGGCGCGCAATTGCAGCTCGTAGCCCGGCACCGGCCAGCCGGTGCTGCCGTAGCGCACGCGTCCGGGCAGGTTCGACAGATAGATGTGCAGCATCTCGGTCGAGCCGATGCCGTCGACGATGTCGACGCCGAAATGCGCCTTGAAGCGCTGGCCCAGGTCGGCCGGCAGCGCTTCACCGGCGGATGAGACCAGGCGCAGCGCCACCGCGTCACGCGCGGGCAGTTGCGGGTGCGCCAGCATGCCGGCAAAACCCGTGGGCGCGCCAAAGAAGACGCTGGGCTTGATGCCACCCACGCCGCCGGTCCAGCGCTCGAACACCGCCTCGGGCGTGGGTCGACCGGGCAGCAGCAGCGTGGTCGCGCCCACGCTCATCGGAAAGCTCAGCCCATTGCCCAGGCCATAGGCGAAGAACAGCTTGGCCGCCGAGAAGCAGACGTCCTGCTCGGTCAGCGCCAGCACGCGCTTGCCGTACAGCTCGGCGCACCAGTAGGGGTTGGCATGCGAATGCACCGTGCCCTTGGGCCGGCCGGTCGAGCCCGACGAGTAGAGCCAGAAGCCGGGGTCGTCGGCAGCAGTGGCGGCTGGTTTGGGTGCCGGCGCCTGGGCCTGCAGGAAGGCGTCGAACGCAACTTCGGCCGGCTGCAGGGGCGCCACCGGACGGGACACGATGACCTGCGCCACCTCATGTTCCGCACGTGTCATTGCCGCCGTCAGCGCCGGAAGCAGGGCGCCCGAGACCAGCACCGCCTGCGCCCGTGAATGCGCCAGCATGTAGGCATAGTCGTCGGCGGTGAGCAAGGTGTTCACCGCCACCGGCACCAGGCCGGCGTACATCGCGCCCAGAAAGGCCACCGGCCAGTCGCTGCAGTCCTGCATCAGCAGCAGCACCCGCTCTTCGCGCTTCAGGCCCAGCGCACGCAGCCCTGCGGCCATGCGCCGCACAGCGTCGTCCAGCGCAGCGTAGGTCAGCGCACCCTGGTCGTCGACAAAAGCCGCCTTGTCGCCCCGGCCGCTGTTCAGCGCCAGCAGGTGCTGGGCGAAGTTGAAGCGTGCCGGTGGCGCGGCAAGATCGGTTTGAGCGCTTGAGTCGGGCATGCGTGTCTCCATGGCGGCTGGCAGCGGGGCAGGACCCGACCGCCGTGTTGCAGCCGGTTAGGGGCTGAACTGGATCTGCCCCTCGGGCAACAGGTAGAGCACCAGGGCGCGGCCCTGGCTCACGGTGGGCCGGTGCGCGCTGCCCGGCGGGCAGACCAGCCAGCCGGCGGGCCGGCCATCAAAGCGCGCATCACTTTCGATGGGCATGATCAGGTCGATTTCGCCCAGCGGATGGGCATGTTGCGGACCGGCGATGTCACACATGTCCACCACGTCGACCGAGAAACCGTGCAGATCGGGGCTGGGCTTGAAGATGCGGCCGTAGCGGATGCCACCGCCTTCGCGGCCACAGAGCCAGCCTTCGGCGACACCGGCCTGGCAGGCCGAACTCAGCGCTGCAAAGGTGTCGCTGCCAGGGCCATGCTGGGCATTGAGCCAGTCGTCCAGCGCTGCGTCGAGCGGGCGCCCGGCCAACTGCATCGTCAAGGCGGCAAGCTGGGCCTTGAAGGTCTCGGGGCTGTGGAGGGGCGAGGTCTGGGTCATGGCCTTGATTGGACCGACCCGTCGCAGACGCTTTCGCGCTTGCCCGATCTCGGTAGTTGCAGTATTGTGCTTGCAGGAACTTTAGAACCCGTCACCCAGCATGTCAAGCACTATATTGCAGTCTCCAGCGTTAACCCCTATGCCCCCGGCCCCGGCGCCTGACAGCCCGGGGCCCGCCCTGGCGGGTGAACATGGCACTTTGTCGGCAGCCGAGGGCAGCAGCAAGCACCCCTTCCTGCTCGGCCTGGGTGAGCGGGTGCGGGCCCTGCGCGCCCGCCGGGGCATGACGCGCAAGGCCTTGGCCGCCGCCACCGATGTGTCCGAGCGCCACCTGGCCAACCTGGAATACGGCGTGGGCAACGCCTCGGTACTGATCCTGCTGCAGGTGGCCCAGGCGCTGAAGTGCACGCTGGCCGAGCTGCTCGGCGACGTGACCACCCGCTCGCCCGAGTGGCTGATGATCCGCGAGCTGCTGGAACGCAGCGACGAGGCCACGCTGCGCCGGGTGCGCGAGGCGATCGGTGAGCTGCTGGGCACCGGTGGCGCCCATGGCCGGGGTGCGTCGCCACGCAGTTCGCGGGTGGCACTGGTGGGCCTGCGCGGTGCGGGCAAGTCCACGTTGGGCCAGATGCTGGCCGAGGACCTGGACTTTCCGTTTGTCGAGCTCAGCCGCGAGATCGAGAAGTTCGCCGGCTGCTCGATCAACGAGATCCAGAACCTGTATGGCCAGAACGCCTACCGCCGCTACGAGCGCCGGGCGCTGGAAGAGGCGATCCAGATCTACCCCGAGGCGGTGATCGCCACCCCCGGCGGGCTGGTCTCCGACCCGGCCACTTTCAACCAGCTGCTGACCCATTGCACCACCGTGTGGCTGCAGGCCGACGCCGAAGACCACATGCAACGCGTGGCGGCGCAGGGCGACATGCGGCCGATGGCGGGCAACCGCGAGGCCATGCAAGACCTGAAGGGCATCCTGGCCGGGCGAGCCGCGTTCTACTCGAAGGCCGAATTCAAGCTCGACACCAGCGCCGCGCCGCTGGAGCCGACCTATGCCGCGCTGCGAAGCATGGTGCGTCAGGCGCTGAAGCTGCCAGTGACATGAGCGGCCCGAAGCTTGAATCGAACAACATGCATCAAAGTGCTTGACTTGCAGCGATATGAAGCAGTAAAGTGCTTCACGTGCTGCCAAGTGACAGCGCCGCCTCACCTGGAGACCCCATGACAGCAGCCGCCCGCGTCGACTACCAGACCGACCCCAGCCAGTACCGCCACTGGAAGCTGAGCTTTGAAGGCCCGGTGGCCACGCTGGCCGCCGACTTCGACGAAAACGCCGGTCTGCGCCCGGGCTACAAGCTCAAGCTCAACAGCTACGACCTGGGCGTGGACATCGAACTGAACGACGCCATCAACCGCGTGCGCTTCGAGCACCCCGAGGTGCGCACGGTGGTGGTCACCAGCGCCAAGGAAAAAGTGTTTTGCTCCGGCGCCAACATCTTCATGCTGGGCGTGTCCAGCCATGCCTGGAAAGTGAACTTCTGCAAGTTCACCAACGAAACCCGCAACGGCCTGGAAGACAGCAGCGCGCACAGCGGGCTGAAGTTCCTGGCCGCTGTGAACGGCGCCTGCGCCGGCGGCGGCTACGAGCTGGCGCTGGCCTGCGACGAGATCATCCTGGTCGACGACCGCAGCAGCGCCGTCAGCCTGCCCGAGGTGCCGCTGCTGGGCGTGCTGCCCGGCACCGGCGGCCTGACCCGCGTCACCGACAAGAAAAAGGTGCGCCACGACCTGGCCGACATCTTCTGCACCAGCGTGGAAGGCGTGCGCGGCCAGCGGGCCAAGGACTGGCGCCTGGTCGATCACATTGCCAAGCCGGCGCAGTTTGCCGCCAAGGTGCAGGAGCGCGCACTGGAAATGGCCGCCGACAGCGACCGCCCGGCTGATGGCCAGGGCGTGAAGCTGCCCAAGGTCGACCGCCAGATCGAGGCCGATGCGCTGCGCTACCCCTTCGTCACGGTGGAGATTGACCGAACCCGGCGCACCGCCACCCTCACCGTGAAGGGCCCGAACGCTGAGCAGCCCACCGACCTGGCCGGCATCGCCGCCGCCGGCGCCGCCTGGTACCCGCTGCAGATGGGCCGCGAGCTGGAAGACGCGATCCTGGAGATGCGTACCAACGAACCCGAGATCGGCACCTGGCTGGTCAAGACCCAGGGCGACGCCGCTGCGATGCAGGCGGTTGACGCGCTGCTGCTGGCGCACCAGGACCACTGGCTGGTGCGCGAGACCACGGGCTTGCTGCGCCGCACCTTCAGCCGGCTGGACCTGTCCTCGCGCAGCCTGTTTGCGCTGGTCGAGCCGGGCTCATGCTTCACCGGCAGCCTGCTGGAACTGGCCCTGGCCTGCGACCGCAGCTACCAGCTGGCGCTGCCCGATGACACCGACCGCGCGCCCAAGATCGCGGTGGGCGAGGCCAACTTCGGCCTCTACCCGATGGTCACCGGCCAGAGCCGGCTGCAGCGCCGCTTCTACGACGAACAGCCGGCACTGGACGCCGTGCGCGCGGCCATGGGCCAGCCGCTGGACGCCGACGCCGCTTTCGCGCTGGGCCTGGTCACCGCCAACCCCGACGACATCGACTGGGACGACGAGTTGCGCATCGCCATCGAAGAGCGGGTGGCGATGAGCCCCGACGCGCTGACCGGCATGGAGGCCAACCTGCGCTTCAACGGCCCCGAGAACATGTTCACCCGCGTCTTCGGCCGCCTCACCGCCTGGCAGAACTGGATCTTCCAGCGGCCCAATGCGGTGGGCGAGAAGGGCGCGCTGAAGGTCTACGGCAAGGGCGACAAGGCCGCCTTCGACTGGAACCGGGTTTAGCCCACCCCCGTAGCGGCTGCGCCGCTCCCCCTCAAGGGGGCGCCGCCAGCGGCCCGGCAGAGCCGGTTCCGCGGCGACTGCTTGACCCGTCTAACCCGACCGAGAACGCCCCAAGGAGATTTCGATGAGCAGCATCAACTACAGCGACAAGATCCCCAACAACGTCAACCTGGCCGAAGACCGCACGCTGCAGCGCGCGCTGGAGCAGTGGCAGCCCAGCTTTTTGTCCTGGTGGGACGACATGGGTCCGGACGGCAGCCAGAAGCACGACGTCTACCTGCGCACCGCCACCAGCGTCGACCCCGAGGGCTGGGCCCAGTTCGGCCATGTGAAGATGCCCGACTACCGCTGGGGCATCTTCTTGAACCCGGGCGAAGCCGACCGCAAGATCCACTTCGGCGACCACCTGGGCGAAGCCGCCTGGAACGACGTGCCCGGCGAGTACCGCGCCAACCTGCGCCGCATCATCGTCACCCAAGGCGACACCGAGCCGGCCAGCGTGGAGCAGCAGCGCCACCTGGGCGCCACCGCGCCCAGCATGTACGACCTGCGCAACCTGTTCCAGATCAACGTCGAAGAAGGCCGCCACCTGTGGGCCATGGTCTACCTGCTGCACAAGCATTTCGGCCGCGACGGGCGCGAAGAAGGCGAAGCCCTGCTGCAGCGCCGC
>JANOWE010000306.1:0-30701 GCA_031417735.1 Betaproteobacteria bacterium | reverse complement strand
CGCCTGCATGCGCTGCGCGCAGCAGGCATTCTGGCTTCGCCGAAACGCCCGCTTCGCGGCCGCTTTCGCCCCGGTTGGCAATCAATATCTTGTCAAACATGGCTGGTTCCCACCGGGTCAAGATCGCCTGCATGCGCTGCGCGCAGCAGGCATTCTGGCTTCGCCGAAACGCCCGCTTCGCGGCCGCTT
Source organism: Betaproteobacteria bacterium (assembly GCA_031417735.1). Taxonomy (GTDB): domain Bacteria; phylum Pseudomonadota; class Gammaproteobacteria; order Burkholderiales; family Burkholderiaceae_C; genus Pseudaquabacterium. Next base: position 30,512 of record JANOWE010000306.1, on the reverse strand, counting down.
TCGCCCCGGTTGGCAATCAATATCTTGTCAAACATGGCCAGCCTTTCAAACAGGTGAGGCGCCCGGGCGCGCAGCGCCAAAGCGGCCGCGCAGCGACCGGATCAGCGATTTCAGAAACCTCATCAACCACCAGATCAGCGCCAGCATCAGCAGTACGGCCAGCGTCAAGAAGACGGCGAACGCCATCGGATGCGACCACGACAGCCAGAGCGCAGCCGGCACCACCGCGTCACCCACCAGCGAGGCGGCGATGTTGGAGAAGGGCTCGGGTGAGGTGTTGATGGCAGCGCGGCTGGTGGTCTTTGCGACATGGCTGGTGGCGGCCAACGTGCCGCCCAGCAAAGCGGCCATCGTGGCCAGGGCGCCATGGTCGACGCCAAAGGTGGCCGCAGCCAGCGCCGCACCGGCAGGGATGCGCACCAAGGTGTGGAGCGTGTCCCACAAGGTATCGAGCCCTGGAATCTTGTCGGCAAAGAATTCCACCACCAGCATGACGCCACTGGCGCCCAGCATCAAGGGGTTCTGCAGCAGCTTGAGACCGTCGGGCAGCGGCACGTAGCCCAGCCAGCCGGCCAGCCCGGTGATGAACAGCACGGCGTACAGCCGCAGCCCGCTGGCCCAGCCCAGCGCGGCAGCCACGGCCAGCAGCTGAGCGGTGTCCATCTGGGCCAGGGCGCTGGGCAAGGCGGAACTCATGTTGAAGCTGCGGCCAGTCGTGGCCGTTCAGCGCGCCGAATTCCAGGCCGGCGCGCGCTTTTGCAGGAAGGCGGCCACGCCCTCTTTGCCCTCGGCGCTGGCGCGGATGTCGGCGATTCGGCGGGCCGAATCGGCACGCAGTTCGGCACTCAGCGATTGACCGGCAAAGTCAAGTACCAGACGCTTGCTGGCCACCACCGCCGCCGGGCTGTTGGCCAGCAGGCTGGACAACAGGCCGTCTACCGCTGCGTCCAGCCCTTCGGCAGAAGCCAACTGGTGCACAAAGCCCAGGCGATGGGCCTCGATGGCCGAAAAGCGCTCGGCGGTCAGAAAATAGCGTCTGCAGGCCTGCTCGCCCAGCGCCCGCAGCACATAGGGGCTGATCGTGCCGGGCAGCAGGCCGACCTTGGCCTCGCTGATGCAGAAATGCGCGCCTTCGGCGGCGACCACGATGTCGCATACCGCCGCCAGGCCCACCGCGCCGGCATAGCAGTCGCCCTGGATGCGGCCCAGCACCGGCTTGGGGCAGCGGTAGACGGTGTCGAGCATGTCGGCCAGGGCCTGGGCGTCGTCGCGGTTCTGCTCCCAGCTGAAGTCGGCCATGGCCCGCATCCAGTTCAGGTCGCCGCCGGCGCAGAAGGCCTTGCCATGGCCGCCCAGCACGATGGCGCGCACGTCGGGGTCGGCGCCAAGTTCGCCGAAGGCCTGGTGCAGATCGGCAATCACCTCGCTGTTGAAGGCGTTGCGCAGTTCGGGCCGGTTCATAAAGACCCGTGCCACCGGGCCTTGGTGTTGGATGTCCAGGGTGCTCATGGGCTTGTCCTCATTCAGGTGTCAGCGGTCGGCGGTGGCCCGCTCAATGCCGCCACGCGCGCAGGCCGCGGTGGTCTTCAAAGGCGTCGAAGTCTCGGTCGGCATGCAGCAGAACATGGCCGTGCTGGATGCAGAAGCTGGCCAGCAGCACGTCGATGGCGCTGCGCACGGTGATGCCCAGCGCGCGCAACAGGCGGTAGTGCTGGGCGGCCGCCACGGCCAACTCGGCCCCGCCAGTGCAGGCCAGTGTCAGGCCGGCCATCAGCTGCCGTGCCTGCAGGTAGTGGCGCTCGTCACGAAAGCCGCGCAACACCTCGAACAGCACCAGGTCGGGCACCACCAGTTCGGCCTCGCCCCGGTCCAACAGACGACGCAGCGTGGCCCGCGCGGGCGACGACGCGCCGTTGAAAAAGTCGATCCAGACGCTGGCGTCAACCACCACCATGGCGGCGCCTGGTTCTGCTTGCCGTGGCCGAGGCCGGCCCCTGCCCCTGCAAGGCTGGCGATCTGTTCGCGGCGCCGGTGGTCAATGGCGTGCCAGCCGCGCCGAGTGCATCGTCACCGTCCCAGTGCAGCTGCCCTTCCCAACGCAGCAACTCGCGGTACGCGGCCTGGCGTGCCAGCAAGCGCAACCCGGCTTCCACCGCGTCTTTCTTGGTGGTGAAGGGGCCGGCCTTCATGGCCGCGCCAAGCACGGCGTCGTCAATGTCGATGTTGGTGCGCATGATGTGTATCCATTAAGTTTTATGAACACATCATACACATCACATGCGAAAAACGCCAAAGCGCGTTTCCGGCATCGGCGCGTTCAGGCTGGCCGACAGCCCCAGCGCCAGCACGCGCCGCGTATCGGCAGGGTCGATCACGCCGTCGTCCCACAGCCGGGCGCTGGCGAAGTAAGGGTGGCCCTGGGCCTCGTACTGCTGCAGGATCGGCGCCTTGAAAGCCGCTTCCTCGTCGGCGCTCCACTGGCCGCCTCGGCCCTCGATGCCGTCGCGCCGCACCGTGGCCAGCACGCTGGCGGCCTGTTCACCGCCCATCACGCTGATGCGCGCGTTGGGCCACATCCACAGCATGCGGGGCGAGTAGGCGCGGCCGCACATGCCGTAGTTGCCGGCGCCGAAGCTGCCGCCAATGATGATGGTGAACTTGGGCACGGCCGCGCAGGCCACGGCGGTGACCATCTTGGCGCCGGCGCGGGCAATGCCATCGTTCTCGTACTTGCGCCCGACCATGAAGCCGGTGATGTTCTGCAGGAACACCAGCGGAATCTTGCGCTGGCAGCACAACTCGATGAAATGCGCGCCTTTGTTGGCGCTCTCGGCAAACAGGATGCCGTTGTTGGCCACGACGCCCACCGGCATGCCTTCGATGTGGGCAAAGCCGCACACCAGCGTGGCGCCGTAGCGGGCCTTGAACTCGTCAAAGTCACTGTCGTCGACGACGCGGGCGATGACCTCGCGCACATCGAAGGGCTTGCGCGTGTCGGTCGGAATCACGCCATGCAGTTCTTCCACCGCATGGCGCGGCGGCCGCGCCGGCAACAGGGCCAGCGGCCGCGGCTTGATGCGGTTCAATCGACCCACGGCCTGGCGCGCCAGGGCCAGTGCGTGCAGGTCGTTCTCGGCCAGGTGGTCGGCCACGCCGGACAAGCGGGTGTGCACATCACCGCCACCCAGGTCTTCGGCGCTGACGATCTCGCCAGTCGCGGCCTTGACCAGCGGCGGGCCGCCCAGAAAGATCGTGCCCTGCGCCTTGACGATGATGGTCTCGTCGCTCATGGCCGGCACATAGGCGCCGCCGGCGGTGCAGCTGCCCATGACCACCGCGATCTGGGCGATGCCCGCAGCGCTCATGTTGGCCTGGTTGTAGAAGATGCGGCCGAAGTGGTCGCGGTCAGGGAACACCTCGTCCTGGTTGGGCAGGTTGGCGCCACCGGAATCGACCAGGTAGATGCAGGGCAGGTGGTTCTGCGCCGCGATTTCCTGCGCGCGCAAATGCTTCTTCACCGTCAGCGGGTAATAGGTGCCGCCCTTGACAGTGGCGTCGTTGCACAAGATCAGGCACTCGATACCGGCGACCCGGCCGATGCCGGCGATCAGGCCGGCGCAGGGTGCAGCGTCGCTGCCGTCGCGGTCGGGGTACATGCCCAGCGCGGCCAGCGGCGCAATCTCCAGGAAGGGCGTGTCCGGGTCGAGCAGGCGTTCGACCCGCTCTCGCGGCAGCAGCTTGCCTCGGCCCAGGTGCTTGTCTCGCGCGGCCTGGCCCCCGCCCTCGGCGATCTTGGCCAGCTTGGCATTCAGGTCATCGACCAGCGCCTTCATGGCCGTGGCGTTGTCGCGGAAGGCTTCGGCCCTCGGGTTGAGCTTGCTTTGCAGAACGGCCATGGGATCTCCAACAGGCGGCGGCGGCGCCGACGGGCGGGCAGCGCTGATCTGGCAGCCGCCAGGCCGCGGGGACCGGGCCATGCCCATTATTAATTGACGTTCACGTAAACATCAATTTGCGGCAGAGCCGAAAGCCTGCGGACCGTGTCCGCAGCGCGAGCAAGCCAAACGCCGTCGCTTCAATGAAGGACGCGCCGCTTCTGCGTTACACGCTATTGAGGATGCCTCCCGGCATCTGTCCTCCGACAGAGCGGCCACCCGGCGCAACCAAGCCGCACCGGCAGCCAGTCCAGCAACCCGCAGGCCCGGCCCACCCCCATGCTCAAAGGGATCTCCATGCTCAACACACCGCTCCACCCGCCCGGCAACAACGGCGACGCCGAGTTGCAGATCGCCGACCCCACCGGGGCCAGTGGCCCGCACATCGTGGGCCTGGGCAGCTTTCACAAAACCCTGGCCCACAACGACTTCGGCGAAGTCAATCCGGAACAGTTCGAAGCGCTGCGCACCGCCTCAGGCAGTGCCCTGGGCAACTACGCTGGGCTCGACAAGACCGCAGATGTCGGCTCACTCAGCGCCGGCCATCTGGTCAACCCGATGGCCAGCCTGGCGCGCGAAAGCCATGGCCCTGACCCGTTGGACATGTCGATGCTGCCCGCACCGGGTGTGCGTTCGGCCAGCACGGCGGCGGAAATGATCGAGCTCTACCACATGGCCCTGCTGCGCGACCTGCCGTTCCACCTGTGGGACGGGAACGCCGACGTGACGCAGGCGGTGGACGACACCAGGCTGGGCTTTCAACGCGCTCTGGCCGAGGGGGCCTCCCCACCCGGCGCCGGCAACGGCGAAGATGGCCGGCTGCGCTTGGTGCTGGGCCTGCCCGCCGTCAACGGCCAACTGGCGCAGACGGCGCAAAGCTTGTTCCGCTGCGGTTTGCCGAACGAATCCGTCGGCCCGCAGGTGAGCCAGTTCTTTCTGCACGACGCGGCCTACGGCACGCAGCTGATCCAGCAAAAGCAGTTCGCCTACGCGTCCGGCGTGGACTATCTCAAGACCAAGGCCCATGGGCTGCATGCCCAGCGCTTCGCCCGCAGTGTGGGCACCGAGAGCAACATCGATGCCTTCGAGTACGGCCGCGCCAACGAACGCGACGCCGCGTTCGAGGGCGGCAGCGGCCGCGGCCTGCACCGCATCCGAAACCTGCGGGACCTGGCCCGCTTCGTACACAAGGACGCGTTGCACCAGGCCTATTTCAACGCCGCGCTGCTGTTGCTGAGCTGGCAGGCGCCGGCTGACGTCGGCAATCCCTACCGCGCTGACTTCGGTCAACGCCAGATCGGCTTCGGCACGCTGGGCGCGCCGCACCTGCTGACGCTGGTGTCCGAAGTCGCCTCGCGGGCACTGAAAGCGGTGTGGCGGCAGAAGTGGGGCGTGCACCTGCGCCAGCGCCCCGAAGCCTACGCCGGCGCGCTCGAGATGGAACGCCGTCACGACCGGCCCTATGGCCTGCTGGCGCATTTCACCGGCCCTTTCGACGCGCTGTTGCAGCGCATCGGCCAGCACAACGGCACCGACCCCGATGACACCGGCGGCTCGCCGCGTTCGCTGTTTCTGCCAATGGCTTTTGAGAGCGGCAGCCCGGCCCACCCCGCCTATGGCGCCGGCCATGCCACGATGGCCGGGGCTTGCGTGACCATCCTCAAATCCTGGTTCGACGAAAGCGCGCACCTGGTCGACGTGCTGACTGCGTCCAGGCCCAGGCACCCGGTCAGCCATGCTGCCGTGCACCTGGTGCAGCCGGGGAAGTCCTCCGGTCTGCCCAGCCTGCCGGCCGCGGTGGCCAGGCAACTCACCGTCGGTGGCGAGTTGAACAAGCTGGCCAGCAACGTGGCCTTGGGCCGCAGCATGGGCGGCGTGCACTGGCGGTCTGACAACACCCGCAGCCTGCGCCTGGGCGAGCAGATCGCCACGATCATGCTGCGCCGCCAGTGCCGCGACCATGCCGAGCCAGGGCTGAACTTTTCGTACTGCAGCTTCGACGGCCATGCGGTGAAGGTGCACCCCAACGGCCAGGTCACGGTGGAAGGCGACCCCGCGCTGGAGCGCTTCTACAACCAGCCAGGCTCTGGCCCGCGCAGCTGAGCGCGGCGGGCGGGATCAGGCGCCGCGCTGCCAGAACACGCCGTCCTCGTTGAGGATGGCGTCCAGCGGCACGTCATGCGGTTCGGCTTGCAGCCATGGAATGTGGCCATGGGCATAGCCCAGACCCACGGTGAATGGCCGGGGTTGCAGTGCTGCCAAGGTGCGGTCGTAGAAACCACCGCCATAGCCCAGCCGGTTGCCCTGAGGGCCGTAGCCCACGCAGGGCAGCAGCAGCAGCGCAGGTTCGAACTCGGCCGTGCCCTTGGGCTTGGGGATGCCGTAGGCGTCTTCTTCCATCGGGCAGCCCGGAAACCAGGTGTGAAAGCGCAGCTTCCTGGTCTCGCGCTCGATCACCGGCAGGCCGATCCTGCGGCCGGCCTCGACCTCGCTCCAGCGAAACAGCGACGGCAGCGCATCGAACTCGGCCTTGATCGGCCAGTAGGCGCCAATGCTGCTTTCCTGCCGGCTGACCAGCCAGACCCGCAACACCTCTTGCAACTGGGCCGACAGCGTCTGGCGGTCGGGCAGTGCCAAACGTTCGGCCTGCAGTTGTTTGCGCAGTGAGGGCTTGTCGCGCGAGGGCTCAAACGCCAGGCTGAAGTCAGAGGTCATGGTGCCCATTGTCGTCGGCCGGCGTCTGCGTGTGTGTGCTTGCGCGCGGCCCAATTCGGCAGTCTGCCGGGGCAGCACGCACTGCGCCAGCCCTACACTTGGCGCCGCATGCCAGCCGACCAGGACTTCGTCGACCATTGCCTCGAACTGCTGCAGCCCCTGGGCCGGCCAAGGGCCAAACGCATGTTTGGTGGCCATGGCATCTACCTGGACGAGCGCTTCATCGCCCTGGTTGCCAATGGTCAGCTGTTCCTGAAGGCCGACGCCCAGGCCCAGCCCGCGTTTGAGCAGGCCGGCAGCGCGCCCTTTCGCTTCAGCTACCCCGACGGCCGCAGCATCACCATGGCCTACTGGAGCGCGCCCGAGCAGGCCTTGGACAACCCCGGCGACATGGCGCCCTGGGCCCGGCTGGCCCTGGACTCGGCACTGCGCGCCGCCGCCAGCAAGCCTCCGGCCAAGCCGCGCAAGCCCCGCGCCGCAAAGGCTGGGCCGGGCAAGGGCTGAGGCCTTCGGGCGCCGCAGAAGCAGGCGCAGACCGAGCCCGGCCAGATAGCATCGGCCTCCCCTTTCGCCTGAGCAGGTCCCTCGCATGAAGCTGTACATCGGCAACAAGAACTACTCGTCCTGGTCGATGCGGCCCTGGGTGCTGCTGCGCCAGTTCGGCATTCCGTTCGACGAGGTGATGCTGCGTTTTGACGGCTTTGATGCCGAGTCGACCTTCAAGCAGGCCGCGCTGACGATCTCGCCGCTGGGCAAGGTACCGGTGCTGGTGATCGATGACGCGCCCGAACCGCTGGTGGTCTGGGACACGTTGGCCATTGCCGAGACCCTGGCCGAGCGATTTCCGCGGCACCGGCTTTGGCCGCAGGGCGCCGCAGCCCGAGCCCGCGCGCGCAGCCTCTGCGCCGAGATGCACAGCGGCTTCTTCGCGCTGCGCAGTGCCTGCCCGCAGAACATCGAGGCCAGCCTGGCCGAGGTCGGCGCTCGCCTGCTGGCCGAACAGCCCGCGCTGCGCGCCGATCTGGCCCGGCTGTCGGCGATGTGGATCGATGCCTTGACGCAAAGCGGCGGGCCCTTCCTGTTCGGCGACTACTCCATCGCCGACGCTTTCTATGCCCCCGTCGCCGGCCGGGTGCGCACCTATGGACTGCCCCTCCCAGCTGAAGCGGCTGCTTATGTGCAGCGGCTCTGGGCCAGCCCCGGCGTGGCCGACTGGGTCGCCCAGGCCCTGGCCGAGGCCGACTACCTGGACTTCGAGGAGCCCTACCGGCGCCAGCGCTGACGCCCGGCGGCCAAAGCCGCTGCGTTACAGTGAAACGTCAAGGCGCCGCTGGCGCCGCCGCCCATGCGCCCTTGGCGTCACTGTAGATCGATGACCGGTTCCCCTCACGCTGCACGCCCGTTCCGCACCGCGCTGGCCGCCCCGCTGCTGGCGCTGGCCCTGCTGATGGGCGGGGCCCAACTGGTGCTGGCACAAACCGGGAGCACGGCCGGCGACAGCACCGTGGTCGACGCGCGCGAGGCCGCCCGCAAACGTGACCGCAGCAAGCTCGCCGCTGCCCGCGCCGCCATGCAGGCCGGCAGCCACCCGCTGCTGCCCTGGGTCGAGTACTGGGATCTGAGCAGCCGACTGACCGACGCCAGCGTGGCCGAGGTCGAGGCCTTCTACCAGCGCTGGCAGGGCAGCTATGTCGAAGACCGGCTGCGCAACGACTGGCTGCTGGAACTGGGCCGCCGCCGCGACTTCGACAACCTGGCCCGCGACTACCCGCGCTTTCGCATGAACGACGACCGCGAGGTCAGCTGCTGGGCGCTGCTGGTCGACCACCTCGGCGGGCGTGATGTGCGCAATGCCGGTCGCGAAGCCTGGTTCAACCAGAAAGAGACCGACACGGGTTGCAACATGCTCGCCACCGCCCTGGTCGACGGCAAACGGCTGAGCAGCCAGGATGTCTGGCAAAAGGCCCGCTTGTCGCTTGAACAGCGCCGCCCGGGTGCTGCCAGGCTGGCGCTGGGCCTGCTGGACAAGGGCGTCAGCGCGCAGGCCGCCGAGGCCATCGACAACCCACAGCGCTTCCTGCGCCGCAGCGCCACCCAAAGTGCCCGCAGCCAGCAAGAACTGCAACTGCTGGCCGTGATGCGCCTGGCCGCCGACGACCCTGAGGCCGCGGCCCAGCATCTGATGCTGGATCGCAGTGGCCTGCCGCCCGCCCTGGCCGCCTGGGCCTGGGCCTACACCGGTCGCCAGGCCGCGTTTAAGCTCAGCACCGATGCCGGAACGTACTACCTCAATGCCCTGTCACTGCAGCGCGGTGAGCTGGACTGGAGCGACGACACCCTGAGCTGGGGTGTGCGCGCCCTGCTGCGCAACGCAGCCGCTTCCAGCCGCTGGCCGGCGGTGCTGCGCCTGGTTGGCGCCATGAGCACGGCCGAGTTGCGCGACCCGGCCTGGCCCTACTGGCGCGCCAAGGCCTTGCTGGCCAGCGCGACGCCCGGCACGGCGGGCGATGCCCAGCGCACCGAAGCCAGGGCTCAGTTCGACGCCCAGGCCAGCGCACTGAACTTTTATGCCAAGCTGGCCGCTGAAGAGCTGGGCCGGACCCCTGCCCTGCCGCCGGCCCCCGCCGCCCTGACTGCCGCCGAGCGCGAGGCCGCCTCGACCCACCCCGGCCTGAGCCGGGCCCTGCTGCTGGTTGACCTGGGCCTGCGCGACGAAGCACGGCGGGAATGGAATTTCTCGCTGCGCGGCATGGACGACCGCGCCCTGCTCGCCAGCGCCCGCCTGGCCTGCGACCGCAGTGACTGGCAGCTGTGCATCAACACCGCCGACCGGACCAAGGCCGAGGTCGACGTCAGCCTGCGCTACCCCATGCCCTTCGCCAAGGAGATCGGCCAGGCCGCCAGCGCGGCAGGCCTGGAGCCGGCCTTTGTCTTCGGGCTGATCCGGCAGGAAACCCGTTTCATGCCCCAGCTGCGCTCCAGTGCCGGCGCCAGCGGGCTGATGCAGGTGATGCCGGCCACCGGCCGCTGGGTGGCCAGGAAGATCGGCCTGGAGGGCTACCGCAACGAGCAGCTCGCCGACCCGCTGATCAACCTGCAACTGGGCACCAGCTATTTGCGCCTGGTGCTCGACGACCTCAGCGGCTCGCAGGCCATGGCCGCTGCGGCCTACAACGCCGGCCCGGGTCGGCCACGCCGCTGGCGTGAAGGCCCGGTGATCGACGCCGCCATCTGGGCCGAGAACATCCCCTTCAACGAGACCCGCGACTATGTCAAGAAGGTGCTGTCCAACACCGCCGTGTACAGCGCGATGATCGACTCCCGCCCGGCCCTGCTGCGCCCGCGCCTGGGCCAGACCGTGGGCCCGCGCGAGGCCGGCGCGGCCAAGACCAACACCGAGCTGCCATGATCCTCAAACGCATCGTCATCACCGGCGGTACCGGCTTTGTCGGCCGCATGCTCTGTGAGCGGCTGATGGCGGCCAATGCGCAGACCCGGCTGGTCGTGCCCACGCGGCGCTGGCCAAATGCCCGTTCTGTCCAACTGTTGCCCACGGTGGATGTGCTGCGCTGTGATGTGCATGACCCGGCCGCCGTCACTGCCTTGCTCACCGGTGCCGATGCGCTGGTCAACCTGGTTGCCATCCTGCATGGCAACGAGCAGGCCTTCGACCATGCCCATGTCCAACTGCCCCGGCTGCTGGCGGCGGCCTGCTCGGCGGCCGGTGTGCGGCGGGTGGTGCATGTCAGCGCCCTGGGCGTATCGGCCGACGCGCCGTCGGCCTATCTGCGCAGTAAGTCCGGCGGCGAGGCGGTCTGGCAGCAGGCCGCCCAGTTGCACGGACTGGACATCAGCCTGCTGCGACCGTCGGTGATCTTCGGCGCGCAGGACCAGTTCACCAACCTGTTTGCGCAGCTGCAGCGCCTGTTGCCGCTGCTGCCGCTGGCCGGTGCGAACGCACAGTTCCAGCCGGTCTGGGTGGGCGACGTGGCGCAGGCCATCGTGACCTGCCTGCAGGATCCGGCTGCGGCGCAGACGGTGCTGGAATGCGCCGGCCCCGAGGTGCTGACGCTGCGCCAGATCGTGCAGCAGGTCGGCGCCATGGCCGGCCGGCCGCGCCCGGTGCTGGCCCTGCCCGAGGGCCTGGGGCTGCTGCAGGCCAGGCTGATGGGCCTGCTGCCGGGCCCACCGCTGATGTCGGCCGACAACGTCCTGTCCATGCGCGTGCCCAATGTGGCCGGTGGACAATTGCCCGGGCTGGCCAGCCTGGGCATTGAAGCGTCGCCGCTGGCGATCATGGCGCCGCATTTCGCCGCCGCACGCCCGGCCTACCGGTTCTGAGCATGCGCAGCTATGTGGTCGGCGGCGCGGTGCGCGACCGGCTGCTGGGCCTGGCCGTTCAAGACCGCGACTGGGTCGTGGTGGGCAGCACGCCGCAGGCCATGCTGGCGGCTGGCTTCAAGCCCGTGGGCAAGGACTTTCCGGTCTTTCTGCACCCGAGCACACAGCAGGAATACGCGCTGGCCCGGACCGAACGCAAGTCGGCCCCAGGCTACCAGGGCTTCACGTTTCATGCCGCGCCCGACGTCACGCTGGAACAAGACCTGGCCCGGCGCGACCTGACCATCAACGCCATCGCCGAAGACCCGGTCAGCGGCGCGCTGACCGACCCCTTCGGTGGCCAGGCCGACCTGGCGGCCAAGGTCCTGCGCCATGTCAGCCCGGCCTTTGTCGAAGACCCGGTGCGCCTGCTGCGTGTGGCCCGGTTGGCCGCCCGGCTGCCCGGCTTCACGCTGGCGCCCGAAACGGCCGCGTTGCTGCGCCAGATGGTGGACCACGGCGAGGTCGATGCGCTGGTACCCGAACGCGTGTGGCAAGAGCTGTCACGTGGCCTGATGAGCGACGCGCCGCAGCGCATGTTCGAGCTGCTGCGCGGCTGCGGCGCGCTGGCCCGGCTGCTGCCCGAAGTCGACCGGTTGTGGGGCGTGCCGCAGCCAGCCGAGCACCACCCCGAGATCGACACCGGCCTGCACCTGATGCTGGTGCTGGAGCAGGCGGCCAGGCTGCAGGCGCCGCTGGCCGTGCGCTACGCCTGCCTGTGCCATGACCTGGGCAAGGGCACGACACCGCCCGAACAATGGCCACGCCATCTGCAGCATGAGCAGCGCAGCGTGGTGCTGGCCAGGCAGGTCGGCCAACGCTGGAAGGTACCGGCCGACTGCCGTGAACTGGCCGAGATCACCGCGCGAGAACATGGCAACGTGCACCGCAGCGCCGGCTTCAACGCCGCCGCACTGATGCGCTTGTTCGAGCGCTGCGACGCCTTGCGCCGGCCGCGGCGCTTCGAGGCCGCGCTGCTGGCCTGTGAATGCGACGCCCGGGGCCGCACCGGTCTGCAAGACCAGGCCTACCCGCAGCGGCCGCGCCTGGCCGGTGCGCTGGCCGCCGCGCTGGGCTGTGATGTGCAGGCCGTGAGCCAGGCCGCCACAGCGCAGGGCCTGGCCGGGCCGGTGATCGGCGAACGGGTACGCGCGGCGCGCACCGCCGCCGTGCAGCAATGGCTGGACGCGGCCGACCCCGCAGCACCGCATTGAGTGCCGGGCTGGGTTGGCGCTGCAACATCAGCGGCATGGTCGTATTCTTGGCCCGTCAAACAAGCCGCAGGAGACCGCCCATGAAGGTGTTCAAGCCCTACCTCGTGCTGTTGCTGGCGGCCTTGACCGGCCCTGCCACATGGGCCGCGCCCATGGACCGCGCCCAGGCTTTGGCGGCCATGACCCAGGCCGACCCGATGCAGCGCCTGACAGCCTTGCTCCGGCTGGCCGAGATCGGCACCATGGCCGACACCGACCGGGTGCTGGGCCGGTTGGCCGACGATGAGTCCCGTGTGCGCATTGCCGCGGGCGATGCCGCCTGGCAGATATGGGGCCGCTCGGGTGACGCCGCCACCGACCAACTGCTGGCCCAGGGCATGGCCCAGATGCAGGCCTCGGCGCTGCAGCAGGCCCTGGCCAGCTTCAGCCAGGTCATCAAGCGCCGGCCGGCCTTTGCCGAGGGCTGGAACAAGCGCGCGACGGTCTATTTCATGCTCGGCGAGAACCAGAAATCGCTGCAGGACTGTGACGAGGTCTTCAAGCGCAACCCGCGCCACTTCGGTGCCCTGTCAGGCGCCGGCCAGATCCATCTGCAGCTGGGCAACCTGAGCAAAGCACTGAACTACTTCCGGCGCGCGGTGGCGGTCAACCCCAACCTCGACGGGCCGGCGCAGATGATTCCGCTGATCGAACAACGCCTGCGCGACGACCCCAGCCGCACCTGAACCCTGGCCACCCGCCAGGCCCGCACTCCGTCCCTCCCCCACGCCCTCCTGACCGCCACGCCATGACATCTGACGCCTGTTTGCCCACCACCCGACTGGGCCGCACCGGCCTTCAGGTCTCGCGCCTGGCCCTGGGCACCATGACCTTCGGCCTGCAGACCGACGAGGCCACCTCGTTCCAGATTCTGGACAAGGCCAGCCAGGCCGGCATCAACCTGGTCGACACGGCCGATGTCTACCCGCTGGGCGGCACCGTGGCCACCACCGGCGCCACCGAATCCATCATCGGCCGCTGGCTGCACGCCGGCGGCCCGGCGCGGCGTGCGGCCACCGTGCTGGCGACCAAGGCCGTGGGCAAGGTCGGCCCCCATCCCTGGAACCAGGGCGCGTCGGCCAAACACCTGCTGGCGGCCATCGACGCCTCGCTGGCCCGGCTGCAGACCGACCACGTCGACCTGTACCAGTTGCACAGCGACGACCGCGCCACGCCGCTGGACGAGAGCCTGGCCGCGCTGGACCGCATCGTGCGGTCGGGCCGGGCGCGCTACATCGGCGTGTCCAATTTCTTCGCCTGGCGGCTGGCCAAGGCGCTGGGCCGAAGTGAGCTCAGGCACTGGGCCGCCTTCATCTCGGTGCAGCCGCGCTACAGCCTGCTGTTTCGCGAGATCGAGCGTGAACTGCTGCCACTGGCCGCAGAGGAAGGCCTGGGCGTGATCCCCTACAACCCGCTGGCCGGCGGCCTGCTTTCGGGCAAATACCGCCAGGGCAGCGCGCCCGAGGCCAACACCCGTTTCACCTTGGGCACCGCCGGAGCGATGTACCAGGACCGCTACTGGAATGAACGCAGCTTCGCCACCGTGGCCCAGTTGCAAACCCTGGCCGACGAGGCCGGCCTGCCCCTGGCCACCCTGGCCGTGGCCTGGGTCATGGCCAACCCGCTGGTCACCGCGCCCATCCTCGGCGCGAGCCGGCCTGAGCAACTGGACGCCACCATCGCCGCCGCCAGCGTGAGCCTTGATCCTGCGCTGAAGCAGCGCCTGGACGATCTGACCGCCGACTACCGCAAGGGCGACGCGCCGCGCTGAGCGCGGGCCGGTGGTTCAGAAAAACAAGCCGATCAGCATCACCAACAAGCTCAGCAGCAGGCTGGAGGCGATGGGCAGGTAGAGCTTGCGGCCACCCAGGCGCAGCGTGAAGTCGCCCGGCAGCCGGCCCAGGCCGATGCGTTCCAGCCAGCCGCGCAGGCCGGAAAACACCAGCGCCGCGAGCAAGAAGACGATCAGCCAGCGCATCGCATCACAGCCTGTGGCTGCGGTCGCCCGCGCTGAACCCGATCAGCTCCAGCGGCAGATCGCGGCTGAAGGCGATGACCTTGAACAACTCGCCCATCTCATGCTCGGCCAGCAGGCGGTGGGCCATGCTGCGCTCGCGCAGGCTGGCCTTTTCCATCAGCTCGCCCAGACCGCAGTTCAGCAGAAAGCGGGCCTGCGAGGTGTAGCCTGCCACCTCCAGTCCGGCGTCCTGCCCGGCCAGCGCCATGGCACTGAAGTTGACATGGGCGGTGATGTCCTTCTGCCCCAGCGCGGCCAGCGGGTTGGCGTCTGCCTGGTGGGCCTGGTGACACATCAGCGTGCCGCCCACGCGCTGCGGGTGGTAGTACTCGTGCTCAGGAAAGCCGTAGTCGATGAACAGCGCCAGGCCGCGCCTGAGCCGCTCGGCCAATGAGCGCACAAAGGCCTCGGCCTGGGGGTGAATCTCGGTCACCGTGCCGGGTGGGAAGGGGCCGGGCACGGGCGGGCGCAAGACGGTCGGGCGGTCGGCCCAGGCCAGGCCGTCGGCCTGATCGCTGGCCAGCGCCACGCCACGCTCGAACCACTGGTCACCGTCAAAGTGCAGCAGCTGCACCGGCATCGCGTCGAGCAGCTCATTGCCGATGACCACACCGTCGATGGCCTCGGGCCAGGCATCCAACCACTGCACGCGCTCGCCAAAGCGGGCCAGGCGCTGTGCCTGACGCTCGCGCAGGCTGGCGGACAGGTCGATGATGCGGTAGTGCTGAACGGCGATGCCAGAATTGTCCAGGCTGTCCAGCAACTGCTCGGCCAGCGCGCCCGAGCCAGCGCCAAATTCGAAGATGCAGCCGCTGCCGCAGGCCTGCAGCACAGGGCCGACCTGCGCCGCCAGGGCCTGGCCGAACAAGGCGCTCATCTCGGGCGCGGTGACAAAGTCGCTGCCTGAGCCGGGCAGGTGGCCAAACTTGCGGCTGGCGTTGCTGTAGTAGCCCAGGCCGGGCGCATACAGCGCCAGCGCCATGAAGCGGTCAAACGGCAACCAGCCGCCGGCGCGTTCTATCGCCCCGGCCACCAAGGCCCACAGGGGGCTGGCTACACTGGCGGATTGTTCAAAGGCGTCGGGTGGCTGGGCCATGCCGGCATTGTAGAAACCATGTCCAAGCCGCCATCCAGCCCCAGCCTTGCCACCACCGGTCGACCTGTGGTGCTGGTCACGGGCGGCGCACAGCGCATCGGCCGTGCCATCGTGCTGCACCTGGCCGAACATGGCTGGGATGTGGCCCTGCATTGCCGCCGCTCACGGCTTGAGGCCGAAGCCACCGCCGCAGAGGCGGCCAAGCTGGGCGCAAAGGTGGAGGTGTTTGCCGCCGACCTGGCAGACACCCAGGCCTGCGAGGCCCTGCTGCCGGCGGTGCTGCTGCGCTGCGGCCGGTTGGACGCCGTGGTCAACAACGCCTCGCTGTTCGAGTACGACGACGTGGCCGGCTTCAGCCCGGCCGGCATGGACCGCCATTGGCGCGCCAACACCGCACCCGCCATCGTGCTGGCGCGCGGACTGCATGAACACCTGGCCGCGCGCGGCGCTCAGGGCAGCGTGGTCAACCTGCTCGACCAGAAGCTGGCCAATCCCAACCCCGACTACCTGTCGTACACGCTGAGCAAGGCCGCGCTGGCCTCGGCCACGGTGATGCTGGCGCAGGCGCTGGCTCCGGTGCTGCGCGTCAATGCGGTGTCGCCCGGCGTGACCCTGCCGTCCGGACCGATGAACGAGCAGGAGTTTGGCGCCGCGCAGGGCATGACGCCGCTGCAACGCAGCTCCACCCCGGCCGACGTTGCGGCTGCGGTGCGCTTCCTGCTTGAATCAACCGCCATCACCGGCCATAACCTGCTGGTCGACGGTGGCCAGCACCTGCAGGGCCAGCCTCGGGACGTGCTGTTCCTGGCCCGCAAAGACTGAAGATCTACCCATGCAAAGCCTGCTCACCAACCCCAGCCTGATGGGCTGCCGACGCCTGTTTCTGCGCGACTACGAGGTCTGGATCAACATCGGCGTGCACGACCATGAAAAACGCGGCGAGCAGCGGGTGCTGATCAACGTCGACCTGTACGTGCCGCTGTCCATGTCCACACCCAAGTTGGACGAACTGAAAGAGGTGCTCGACTACGACTTCATCCGCCGCTCCATCGCCGAGCGGGTCGCCAAGGGCCATATCCATCTGCAGGAAACCCTGGCCGACGATGTGCTCAGGCTGATGCTGGCCCACCCTCAGGTGCGCGCGGCCAGGGTGTCCACCGAGAAGCCTGATGTCTACCCCGACTGCGAAGCCGTGGGCTGCGAAGTTTTTGGCATGAAGCCAGCATAAGGAAACAAGAACCATGAACATGCCTACCGAAGCTGTCGACTTGGCAACACCTGGCGAACAAGCTGACGCCGCGGCACATGGCCAGGCACGGGGCCGCGAGCGCAAGCAGGCCTTTGAGGCCAACAAGCTCAGCAAGCGCCTGCACCGGCAGGTCGGCCAGGCCATCGTCGACTTCAACATGATCGAAGAGGGCGACAAGGTCATGGTCTGCGTGTCGGGCGGCAAGGACAGCTATGCCTTGCTCGACATCTTGCTCAAGCTGCAGCAACGTGCACCCATCAACTTTCAACTTGTCGCCGTCAACCTCGATCAGAAGCAACCTGGGTTTCCCGAAGATGTGCTGCCGGCCTACCTTTCCGGCCTGGGCGTGCCGTTCCACATCGAGAACCAGGACACCTACAGCATCGTCAAGTCGATCATTCCCGAGGGCAAGACCATGTGCAGCCTGTGCTCGCGGCTGCGGCGCGGCATCCTGTACCGGGTGGCGGGTGAACTGGGCGCGACCAAGATCGCGCTGGGCCACCACCGCGACGACATGGTCGTCACGCTGCTGATGAACATGTTCTTCGGCGGCCGCATGAAGAGCATGCCGCCCAAGCTGGTCAGCGACGATGGCCGGCACACCGTGATCCGGCCCTTGGCCTATGTCGCCGAGACCGACCTGGAACTCTGGGCCGTGCACCGTGGTTTCCCCATCATCCCGTGCACGCTGTGTGGCAATCAGGACAAGCTGCAGCGCGTGCAGATCAAGGCCATGGTGCGCGAATGGGAGCGCCAGTACCCCGGCCGCAGCGACAACATGCTGCGTGCGATGGGCCACATCACGCTGTCGCACATGATGGACAGGAACCACTATCCCTTCACCACCATCCAACCCGGTGGACAGCCCGACACTGCCGGCGACAAGGCCTTTGACGACGACGACAGCGCCTGTGCCAGCCCTGCCCAGCCCGGCGAGGCACAGCCGGTGCAGGTGGTGAACTGGCTGCGACCTTCATCTTGAGCCCTGATGCACCGGCCCCCGACCGGTCGCCCTGCCCTTCAACGGAGCCCGCCATGCCCAAAATTGTGAGTCCCAAGCGACTGTTCCTGGGCTCGGCCGCCGGTCTGGCGGCGCTGGCCCTGCTGGGCGGCTGCGCCGCAGTGAACCAGCTCACGGTGGAGGTCAGCAGCTTTGGCAGCTGGCCGGCAAGCCGACAGGCCGCCAGCTATGCGTTCGAGCGCCTGCCCTCGCAGCATGCTCAGGCCGGTGCCCAGCAGCAGCTGGAAGATGCGGCCAAGGCAGCCCTGGCCAGCGCAGGCTTCCAGCCGGTGGCCGCCGGCGTCACGCCCGATGTGCTGGTGCAGTTGGGCGCGCGCGTCAGCCAGCGCGAGGCCTCCGTTTGGGACGATCCATTGTGGTGGCACGGCAGCCTTGTGCCGTGGCGTCACCGACCCTGGAACGGGCCGTACTGGGGCCTGCGCAGCCGAATCGACCATCCGCGCTACGAGCGTGAGGTCGCCCTGCTGCTGCGCGACCGCGCCAGTGGCGCGCCGCTGTACGAAGCCCGCGCCAGCAGCCAGGGCTTCCTGGGCAGCATGGCGGGTGCGCTGCGGCCCTTGTTCGACGCGGCGCTGAAGGACTTTCCCGCCACCGGGCCCAACCCGCGCCAGGTGACCGTGACACTGGGTTAGTTCAGATTTGGTCCGGTGGCGGAAGCCCGCGCTGCAGGCACGTCAGCTCAGCCCGGCGCCATCAAGGCCCGGGCGTCGGCTTCCCAGCCCTTGAGCTTGTCGGCCAGCTTCTGCCGCTGCGCCGGACTGCTGCTGTTGTGCAGGCGGGCCGCCTGCTCGCAGCCCGCGGTCAGCGCCCCGTCCTGGTAGGCGCGGTACTCGGCGCGGGGCGAGCGCAGCGACTGGCTGGCCAGCTGCAGCAGCCTGGCCTGCACCACGGCCGCCGGGGCCTGGTCGGACCGCCATTGGCGCAGTGATCGGAGGATGTCCTGCTGGCGCGCGGACCGCTCGGCCAGCCAGCGGTCTGCGTCGAATGACGACGCCGCCTGGGCCTGGGCCAGCTGCCGGCGCTGTGCCTCGTCGAGCCGGCCATAAAGCGATTCGGCACGTTCCATCGCCCGCGCCAGTGCCGCCTTGTTGCGCTCGGCCGGGCTGTCCTGCAGGTGGCTGCGCCTGGCATCGGCCAGGTTGTCGGCGTAGTGTCTGGTCAGGTGCTGCAGTTGCTCGGACGACAGATCGCGCGCCAGTTCAGCCAGCGCCGGCAAGGCCTGCTCGAACGCGCGCTCGGCATGCCTCTGCCAGGTGGGAACCAGCGCGCAAAGCTGCGCAGCGCTGACCTCGCTGCGGGCCAGTGCCTGCAGGGCCGTCAGGTCCTGCGCATACAGCGTCAATTGGGTGCTGCGGTGCCAAGCGAACCAGTCGTCGATCGCGGCCTTGACCCTTGGCCGCTGCGCGCTGCTGACATCCACATAGCCGTCCAGCCACCACCAGGCCAGCATCGGCCCCTGGTTGTAGCCCAATTGCACCGCACTGCAGCCGCACATCAGCGGCAGCACAGCGCAGGCCAGCCTGATAATCCAGCGTCTCCATTTCAGCGACAAACTATCCGTCATGGCTTTGCAAATCGTGATCATGGCCGCGGGCAAAGGCACCCGCATGAAGTCCAGCCTGCCCAAGGTGCTGCACAAGCTGGCGGGCCGCCCGCTGTTGCAGCATGTGCTGGACACCACCGCCACGCTGGGCGAGCAGCAGTGTTTCGTCATCACCGGGCATGACGCGCAAGCGGTCGAGTCTGCCATTGCCAGCAGCGGCGCGCGTGCCGTGCGCCAGATGCCCCAGCATGGCACGGGCCATGCGGTGCAGCAGGTGGTGCCGCACCTGGAAGAACCCACCAGCGGTGCCGGCACCACGCTGATCCTGAACGGCGACGTGCCCTTGATCGAGGCCGGCACGGCCCTGGCGCTGGCCCAGGCCTGCGGTGGCGAGCGCCTGGCCCTGCTGACCATTGAACTGCCCGACGCCACCGGCTATGGCCGCATTCTGCGCGCGGGTGACGGCAGCGGCGGCGCGGTACTGGGCATCGTCGAGCACAAAGATGCCAGCACTGCCCAACGCCAGATCCGCGAGGTCTATACCGGCATGATGGCCGCGCCCACGCACCTGCTCAAGCGCTGGGTGATGGCGCTGAAGAACGACAACGCCCAGGGCGAGTTCTACCTGACCGACATCGTGGCCATGGCCGTGGCCGAAGGCGTGCCCGTGGTGGCCAGCCAGGTCGCCGACGAGACCGAGGTGCTGGGCGTGAACAGCCCCGTGCAGCTGGCCGACCTTGAACGCCGATTGCAGCGCCGCCGCGCCAACGCGCTGATGGAGGCCGGCGTGCGCCTGGCCGACCCGGCTCGCTTTGACCTGCGTGGCACGCTGCAGACCGGGCAGGACGTGGAGATCGACGTCGGCTGCGTGTTTGAAGGCCAGGTGGTGCTGGGCGACGGGGTGCGCATCGGCGCGCATTGCGTGATCCGCGACGCCAGCATCGCCACCGGCGCGGTGATTCACCCCTTCACCCACATCGAAGGCGCCAGCGTGGGCGCAGGCGCGCTGATCGGCCCCTTTGCCAGGTTGCGCCCCGGCGCCGAACTGGGCGACGAGGTGCACATCGGCAATTTCGTCGAGGTCAAGAACTCCACCCTCGCCAAGGGCGCCAAGGCCAACCACCTGGCCTATCTGGGTGACGCCACGGTGGGTGAACGCGTGAACTATGGCGCCGGCAGCATCACCGCCAACTACGACGGCGCGAACAAGCACCGCACCGTGATCGGCGACGACGTGCACATCGGCAGCAACTGCGTGCTGGTGGCGCCGGTGACCATTGGCGCGGGCGGCACCATCGGTGGCGGCAGCACCGTGAGCAAGGACACCCTGCCCGGCCAGCTCACCGTGGCGCGCGCCCGTCAGGCCAGCCTGTCCGGCTGGACGCGGCCGGTCAAGCCGGCAAAGTCGGGCCATGGCGGCACGTCCAAGGGCTGAGCCACGCGCGCCAGCGGCTGCGCCCTGCTACGCTCGGAGTGGTCATCAACCAGGCGCACGGCGCATCTCGCAGAAGGCAATCGCAACATGTTCTCGCACATCATGATCGGCACCAACGACCTGGACAGGTCCAAGCTGTTCTACGACGCCGTGCTCGGCGCTTTGGGCGTACCCACCGGCTTCGTCGACCGTCACCGGATCTTCTGGCGCATGCCCAGCGGCGTGTTCTCGGTCAGCCTGCCCATCGACGGCCAGCCCGCCACCATCGGCAACGGCAGCACCGTCGGCTTTGCCTGCGCCTCACCTGACGTGGCCGACGCCTGGCATGCCGCAGGCCTGGCCAACGGCGGTACCCCCTGCGAAGAGCCACCGGGCCTGCGTGAAGGTGCCACCGGCAAGATGTACCTGGCCTACCTGCGCGACCCCGACGGCAACAAGATCTGCGGCCTGCACCGCGTGCCCAAGGCCTGATCATTCCGCTGGCGGCCAGCTCGGCGGCCCAGTGGCCGAGTCAGTTCAAGCGCAGCCAGACGACGTCGGCTCAGTCACCTGCCCGCTGCAGCAGTTCAGCGGCCAGGCAAAGATCGTCCCAGGCCTTGGCCTTGTCGGCCGGCTGGCGCAGCAGGTAAGCCGGGTGGTAGGTCACCACCAGCGGCCGCCCCTGCCAGCGGTGCACCTGCCCGCGCAAACGGCCGATGGGCTCGTCGGTGCCCAGCAGCGACTGCACGGCAAAGCGGCCCATGGCGATGATCACCCTGGGCTGCACCAGCGCCACCTGGCGCTGCAGAAAGGGCTGGCAGGCGGCCAGTTCTTCGGGCGAAGGGTTGCGGTTGCGCGGCGGTCGGCATTTCAACGCGTTGGCGATGAACACCTGCTGCTCGGGTGGGCCGTCGTCTCGGCTCAGGCCCAGTGCGGCGAGCATGCGGTCCAGCAACTGGCCGGCGGCACCGACAAAGGGCTCGCCCTTGAGGTCTTCTTGCTCGCCCGGGGCTTCGCCCACCACCATGCAATGTGCGCGCCGGTGACCCAGGCCAAACACCGTCTGGCGGCGGCTTTCGCACAGACCGCAGGCCCGGCAGCCGGACACCGCCTCGCGAAGGGCGGGCCAGTCCAGGTTCAAAACAGGGCCGGCATCGGCGGCCTTTGACGCCGCCAGTGCGACGGCAGGCAGGGCGATTTGGCGAATGGCCGGTGCCACTGATGTCTGCGCGGCGACCGGCGCAGCCTCAGGCGGTGGTCGCAAGGCCGTCACGGCCTCTTCCGTCACCGTCGGGGCCTTGGCCTGCGGCACTGCGGTCGACGGCCACCACAGGCGCAAACCCATGCCCTGCAGACGGGCCTGCTGCGCGTCAGTCCAGCGCATGACCCGGGCCGGCTTGAGCGGCTTGAGCGGCGTGATCGGCGCGCAACGCCAGGCTCATCACAACTGCATCTTCGCGCTGGTGGCCGGCGGGGTAGTAAGCGCGCCGGCGGCTGATCTCGGTGAAGCCGAAGCGCCGGTACAGCGCCAGCGCGGGTCGGTTGCTTTCACGCGCCTCCAGCCACAACGCGGCGTCGCCCCGGGCCCGGCATTGCGCCGCCAGGCCGGTCAAGATGTCCAGGCCATGACCCTGACGCTGCTGCTCGGGCGCCACCGCCAGGTTCAGCAAATGGGTTTCGTCGACGCCGCGCATCGCCACGCAAAGGCCCAGCAAATCGCCCTGGCTGTCCAGTCGCAACTCGGCCAGGTAGCCTGCGGCGAGCGCGTCAATGAAATTGCCCCGGGTCCAGGGGTGGCTGTGGCAGCGCACTTCCAGCGCCAGCACCCGCGTCAGATCGGCCAGGACCATGGGCCTTTGGCAGACCGGCCAGAGCGGTGGCCCCGCAGCCATGCCTGTGGACCGACTCAGCTTCATGCCGCTGGGCAGCGCAGGGCCTGCGCGTGTGCTCGCTCGGCGGTGGTCAGGGCCACCTTGTCGCGCAAGTACAGCGGCATGGCCTGGTCGGCCGGCACAGCTCTGCCGGCCCGCCAGGCTGCCTGGGCCAGCCGCAGCAAGGCAGCAGCACGGTCTGTCTGGTCAGGCCAGAGCTGGGCCTGGCCAATGGGCAGTCGCTGGCCGAAGGCCGCCGCCGCATTGCCCGCCAGCCGGTTCGGCGGCCTGGCCAGCCAGCAGGCACCCAGGGCGTCCAGCGCATACAGGCCCGGCGCCACTGCCACGTGCCACTGGCCGTCCTGGCGCAGGTAGGCTGCGGCGTAGGCCTCGTCCATGCGGGCATCCATCGCCACCCACCACAGGCCGTCTTCGCCCTGGCCCTCGGGCCTGGCCTGGGCCCGGGCGTCCTCTGCCACCAGCAACAGGCTGTCGATGGGCAACACGGGCTTGTCCGCACCCAGACCCAGACCCTGGGCCACAGCACAGGCCGTGCGCAGGCCGGTGAATGCGCCAGGCCCTTGACCAAAGGCCAACGCATCCAGGTCTGACAAGGCCAGGCCGGCTTGCTGCAGCATCGCCATCAGCGCGGGCAACAGCCGGGTCGAGGCCAGCACTCCACCGGGCTGCTGTTGGTACCAGGCTTGGCCGTGGGCACTGGACAGCGACACAGTCAGGGACTCGGTGCTGGTGTCCAGCGCCAGCAGACTGGCCCGGTCAGGCTTGGCTTGGCTGGCCGACACACCCGCACCCCAAGGTCAAAACGGGTTGTTCAGCGCCCGCGACTGGACCGAGGTGGCGATCCGCGCATGCGCCGCTGGGCCCAGATGGCGGTCGTCTGCCCACAGGTGTGATGTGCTGTTGGCGCCGGTGACCAGCGTCGTGGTCAGGCAGTCCAGCGCCGACGCCGTGGTGCAGGCCGCGACCTTGACCACCGCAGGGGAGGTCAGGTAGGAGGTGGGCAGCTTGTCTATCGCCGAGACGATGTCGTCGGCCAGCACCAGGCCGTAGTTGCGGCCGTCATAGGCGCTGGAGTCAATGCGGGTGCGCAGGTAGGCGTTGAACTCATAGCTCATGGTGCTGAGCAGCGTCACGGCACCCGGCTTGACCAGGTTTTGCGCCACCGCATAGGGGGACAAACCCATGTCTGGGATGGTCACCACCAGGGCCCGTGCGCCGGTGGCCAGCATGGCGTTGATCTGAGCCGCCGCCGCCGTCCCCAGGCGCTGGGCCTCGGTCTTGGCCGCTGCGTCGGTCAGCGCGCCGTCGCGCACGCGCTGCCAAAGCGAAATCATGTCGTTCATGCCGATCAACACCAGCGCCATGTCGGTCTTGCTCAGGCCGCCGCTGACGGCGGCGCGTTGCTGCGCCAGGCCGCTGATCGGGTCTTCGACGGTGGCATTGGCCTGGGCCTGAAAGACCGCCTTGGCTTCGACCCCACCGGGGTTGCATTCCTTGAAAACGAAACCATAGGCGCCGGCCAGCGTCTGCGAAAAATTGGGCAAGGCCTGGCAGCGGGCCACGGTGGTCGAGACCTCGGCCGTGCGGTCGTTGACGCTGTATTTATAGCCGTCCGCGTTGCTGTCCTTGTCGACGATCAGGCTGGATTCGTCGCCGAATACCAGCAGCCGGGCGGGCTTGAACGCTTCGACCTGCGAGGTGCCACCGCCACAGCCCAGCAGCAGTGCCGCGCTCAGTCCCAGGGCCGCCAACGCAGGCAAAGGGGCCCGCAAGACCCGCCCGGGGCGGCAGCGATCACTCAAAAAATTCATTGAAATTCCAAAAAGGGGTCATACGGTGCTGCCCAGGGCCTGCGGCCCGTCCGCAGGCGTGGCGGCCCGGCTCAGCCGGTCCAGCACAGCTTCCCAGGCCGGTCCGGCGGGTGGTTGCTGAACCCAGATTTCACGCACGCCCTGGGCGTCGAAAGCACGCAACACGGCAAACAACTCATGCGCCACGGCCACCGGGTCGGCCGGCATCGGCCACCATCGCCAGCCATCGGCTGCGAGGCCAGAATATACCGCCACGCCCGCATCGGCCCGGTCGGCCCCGGCCAGAAGCTGCTGCAGCTGCGCGGCGCTGAACAGCCGCAACCGAGCGCGCG
Organism: Betaproteobacteria bacterium; assembly: GCA_031417735.1. GTDB lineage: Bacteria > Pseudomonadota > Gammaproteobacteria > Burkholderiales > Burkholderiaceae_C > Pseudaquabacterium. The sequence continues at coordinate 5,854 of JANOWE010000306.1, read as the reverse complement.
GCGCGTAGTGCGAGGCCAGGCTGCCTGGCACACGTGGCGCCAGCGCGTCGGCCTGCTGCAGCGCCTGACCCAAGGCCTGCTCCAGCGCAGCGCGCCCGAGTTGACCCGGTCGCAGCAACACCGCAGCGCCGCGCGAACAATCGACGATGGTCGACTCGATGCCCACGGCGCAGGCGCCGCCATCCAGCACACACAGACCAGGGCCGAATTCGTCCTGCACATGAGCCGCCAGCGTCGGACTGACGCGACCAAAGCGGTTGGCACTGGGCGCGGCCACGCCGGCCACACCAAGCTCAGCAGCGGCTTGCAAAAGGGCCAGCGCCACCGGGTGATCCGGGCAGCGCAGGCCCACCGTGGCCAGCCCACCAGCGGCCGCGGTGGCCACACCCGGCGCCCGTTCCAGGACCAGGGTCAGCGGGCCGGGCCAGAAGGCCTGGGCCAGCCGCCGTGCGATCGGCGGCATGGCCGTGCAGAACCTTTCGGCCGCGGCCAGATCGGCCACATGCACGATCAGTGGATGTTTCGCCGGCCGGCCTTTGGCGGCGAAGATCTTGGCCACAGCGCTGTCGTCGTCGGCGCGGGCACCCAGGCCATAGACGGTTTCGGTTGGAATACCGACCAGTTCGCCGGTCGCCAGCAGTGCCGCAGCCTGGGCCACGGCGGTCGGATCAAGGCCAGACAGCACAGCCATCGCGATGCCGCTGCGCGTCAGAACGCCGGCAGGCCCAGCGCAGCGGCGGCCTGCAGGGCCACGGTGCGGGCCGTCACGGCGTCGGCAGCGGTCACCGTCAGGTGGCCCATCTTGCGGCCCGGGCGGGCGCCGGTCTTGCCATACAGGTGCAAATGCACGCCAGGCAGGGCCAGCACGGCCGGCCAGTCGGGTGTCCGTTCGCTGCCCTGCTGCCACCACAAGTCGCCCAGCAGATTGAGCATCACGCAGGCCGAGTGCTGGCGCGGCGGGGTCAGCGGCAGGCCGGCCAGACAGCGCACCTGCAATTCAAACTGGCTGAGGTCGCTGCCGTCGATGGACCAGTGGCCCGAGTTGTGCGGCCGGGGCGCCATCTCGTTGGCGACCAGGCTGCCGTCCTGCAACACGAAGAATTCGACGCACAGCACCCCCACATAGCCCATGGCGTCGGCCAATGCGGTGGCGGCCGCGCTGGCCTGCTGCTGCAGTGTGGGCGAGACATCCGGCGCGGGCACCTGGGTCACGGCCAGAATGCCGTCACGGTGCAGGTTCTGCTGCACCGGCAACTGCACGGTCTGGCCAAAAGCGCTGCGCGCGACGACCACGCTGAGCTCGAGGGCCAGCGGCAGGCGCTGCTCCAGCACACAGGCGACCTGGCCCAGCCTGGCCCAGGCTGCGGCCAGTTCGGCCCGGTCGGCCACCTGCGCCTGGCCCTTGCCGTCATAGCCCAGGCGGTTGGTCTTGAGGATGCCGGGCAGAAGCGCATCGGGCACCTGGGCCAGCTGGTCCTCGGTCTCGATCACCGTGAACGCTGCGCAGGGCACGCCGCAGTGGCGGAACTGGGCTTTTTCGCGGGCCCGGTTCTGGCAGATGGACACCGCGTCGGCGGTGGGCGCTACCGGCCGGTGCGCGCCCAGCGTGACCAGTGCGCCCGCGGGCACGTTCACGAACTCGGTGGTGATCGCGTCGCTGCGCTGCATCAGCTGGGCCAGGCCCTGCTCGTCCAGATAGCCGGCCTCGACGTGGTAGTGCGCCACCAGGCCAGCCGGCGAGGTCACGTCGGGGTCGAGCACGGCCGTGAAGTAACCCATCTGCTGTGCCGCCTGCACGAACATGCGGCCCAGCTGGCCCCCGCCCATCACGCCCAGGGTGGCGCCAGGCAGGACTTGTTTTCGGCTCATCGCAGGTTCTCGGTCATGGCGCGCGCGGCGTCGGTCTGTCGGGCTCGGTAGGCCTCGAGCCGGGCCAGCAGCGCCGGGTCGGATGTGGCCAGCATGGCCACGGCGAACAGTGCTGCATTGGCCGCACCCGCCGCGCCGATGGCAAAGGTGGCCACCGGAATGCCCTTGGGCATCATCACGATCGAGTGCAGCGAGTCCATGCCGTGCAGGTGGCGACTGGCCACCGGCACGCCCAATACTGGAACGGTGGTCTTGGCCGCGAGCATGCCGGGCAGGTGCGCCGCTCCGCCGGCGCCGGCAATGATGGCGCGCAGGCCACGACCGGCTGCGGCCTCGGCGTAGTCGAACATCTCGTCGGGCATGCGGTGAGCCGAGACCACGCGACATTCATGGGCCACACCAAACTCGGAGAGAATCGCAGCGGCCTGCTGCATCGTCTCCCAATCACTGGACGAGCCCATCAGCACACCGACGACGGCGCTCGCGCTGTTTTCCGAAGCAACCAAAGCCAGGCTCCTGCAGCAATGCAAAAGGCTTGAATTGTAGGTCGCTGACCACAGCTGCCTCCGGCCGGTGCCTGTTCGCCACCTCGGCCAGCATGGCCAGCCTCCTTCTGCCAAGCGCCTGCCAGACCCACACAGACCTGACCATGAGCAACATCACCATCCAGAACTTCGAAGCCGAGCTGATCCAGGCCTCGGCACAACAGCCCGTGCTGCTCGACATCTGGGCGCCCTGGTGCGGCCCCTGCCGCACGCTGGGCCCCCTGCTCGAAAGGATCGAGACCGCCTACGCTGGCCGCTTCAAGCTGGCCAAGCTCAACAGCGACGACCAGCCCGACATCGCCGCTCAGTTGAGCCAGGCATTCGGCGTGCGCTCGATCCCGTTCTGCGTCATGTTCAAGGACGGCCAGCCGGTGGACGGCTTTGTCGGTGCGTTGCCCGAGGCCCAGATCCGCGAGTTTCTTGACCGCCATGTACCCACCGAGCAGGCGCTGGAAGCCGAGGCCGACACCGCGCAGGCTGAAGTGCTCGAGGCCGAGGGCGATGTGGACGCCGCGCTGGCCAAGCTGCAGCAGGCGGTGGCCATCGACCCGGCCAACGACGCCGCGCGCTGTGAGTACGTCAAGCTGCTGCTCGAAACCGGCCAGGTGCCGCTTGCCCGCCAGGCGCTGGAACCCGTGGCCAGCAAGGCCATGCTCGACAGCCGCATTGCCGCGCTGGGATTCTGGCTGGCCGCGTTCGAACAGGCCGAGTCGGCCCGGCCGGTGAGCGATCTGGAAGCCGCGATCGCCATCAACCGGCGCGACTTCGAGGCGCGCCATGAGCTGGCGCAGCAGCTGTTTGCGCAGGGCCGTTTCACCGACGCGATGGACGCGCTGCTGGAAATCGTGATGCGCGACAAGGCCTGGAACGACCAGCTGGCGCGCAAGACCTATGTCGCGATCCTGGAATTGATGAGCAAGCCCGCCCCCAAGGGCGGCGCCGCCGAACCAGCCAAGGGCGCGCTGGAGCTGACTGGCCGCGCCGCCGTGGCGCCAAGCGACCCGGTGATCGACCAGTACCGTCGCAAGCTGAGCATGGCGCTGTTTTAAGCCGCCCGGCACCTGCGGCAAGGCCAGCAGGCAAGACAACTAGAATAGATGGTTTGCCCGCCCACCGACCGCAGGCTGGGCAGGTTCGACCTCCACTCGCCCCCGGCACCGGACATGGCCTGGCAACCGCCACGCCGCCTCGGTGCCTTGACAAGGAAGCAACGATGTTCATCTCCCAAGCCTTTGCCCAGACCGCCCCCGCCGCCACCGAAGGTGCCGGCAGCAGCCTGATGAGCCTGTTGCCTCTGGTGCTGATGTTCGTGGTGCTGTACTTCATCATGATCAGGCCCCAGATGAAGCGCCAGAAGGAACACAAGGCCATGATCGAGGCCCTGGCCAAAGGTGACGAGATCGTCACCTCCGGCGGCATGATCGGCCGCGTCGCCAAGATGGGCGACAACTACCTGCATGTCGAGGTCGCCAATGGTGTTGAGCTGCAGGTGCAGCGCAGCGCGGTGGTGCAGGTGCTGCCCAAGGGCAGCTACGCCAAGTAAGCCCCATGCGTTGACCGGGCCCGGCGACCGCCTGGCCCACCGCACCCGCCCTGGGTGCCATGCCCGTCTGGTTGCTGCCGCCGTCGCAACAGCTGTCGCCGGGCTTAGGAATGCACGATGAACCGTTATCCCTGGTGGAAATACTCGATCCTGGCCATCGCGTTGCTGATCGGCATGCTCTACACACTGCCCAACTTCTTTGGCGAGGCGCCAGCGGTGCAGGTCTCCAGCGCCAAGGCCACGGTCAAGGTCGACGCTGCGGTGGTCAGCCGGGTTGAGCAGGCCATCAAGGCGGCCTCGCTCAATGCCGACTTCGTGCACCTGGAGGGCGGCTCGATCAAGGCCCGCTTCGGCAACACCGACGACCAGATCAAGGCCAAGGACGCGATCGCCCGGGCGATGAACCCGGACCCGGCCGACCCCTCGTTCATCGTCGCGCTGAACCTGCTCAGTCGGTCCCCGGGCTGGTTGACCAGCCTGCACGCGCTGCCGATGTACCTGGGCCTGGACCTGCGCGGCGGCGTGCACTTCCTGATGCAGGTCGACATGAAGGCGGCCCTGAGCAAGAAGGCCGACTCGCTGGGCGGCGACGTGCGCAGCATGCTGCGCGACAAGAACATCCGCCACGCCGGCATCAGCCGCGACGGCAATGCCGTCGTGGTGCGCTTTCGTGACCAGGCGGTACTGACCCAGGCGCGCCTGCTGCTGTCCGACCAACTGCCCGACATGCAGTGGACCGAAGCCGCCGACGGCGCCGAATTCAAGCTCAGCGGCGACCTCAAGCCCCAGGCTGCCCGCGCCGTTCAGGACGCCGCAGTCAAGCAGAACATCACCACGCTGCACAACCGGGTCAATGAGCTGGGCGTGTCCGAGCCGGTGATCCAGCAACAGGGCGCCGACCGCGTGGTGGTGCAGTTGCCCGGCGTGCAGGACACGGCCAAGGCCAAGGACATCATCGGCCGCACCGCCACGCTGGAAATGCGTCTGGTCAACACCAGCACCGAGGCCATGGAGGCGCTGCGCGGCGGCAGCCCGGTGCCCTTCGGCAGCGAGCGCTACCTCGACCGCGACGGCTCGCCGATCATCCTGTTCCGCCAGGTCATCCTCACCGGCGACAGCCTGACCGACGCCCAGCCCGGCTTCGACGGCCAGAACCACGAGCCAGCGGTGCACCTGACAGTGGATGCCAAGGGCGGCCGCGTGATGCGCGACATCTCGCGCGAGAACATCGGCAAGCGCATGGCCATCCTGCTGTTCGAGAAGGGCAAGGGCGAGGTGGTGACCGCGCCCACGATCCGGGGCGAACTGGGCAACCGTTTCCAGATTTCCGGCCGCATGAGCACGCAAGAGGCCGCCGACACCGCGCTGCTGCTGCGCGCGGGCAGCCTGGCCGCGCCGATGGAGATCATCGAAGAGCGCACCATCGGCCCGACCCTGGGCGCCGAGAACATCAGCAAGGGCTTTGCCAGTGTGGGCTACGGCTTCATCGCCATCGCCGTGTTCATGTGCGCCTACTACTTGCTGTTTGGCGTGTTCAGCACCATCGCGCTGGCCTTCAACCTGCTGCTGTTGGTGGCGGTGCTGTCGATGCTGCAAGCCACGTTGACGCTGCCCGGCATGGCCGCGATTGCGCTGACCCTGGGCATGGCCATCGACGCCAATGTGCTGATCAACGAGCGCGTGCGTGAAGAGCTGCGCGGCGGCGCCAGCGCGCAGGCGGCGATCAACACCGGCTACGAGAAGGCCTTTGCCACCATCCTGGACAGCAACATCACCACGTTGATCGCCGGCCTGGCGCTGCTGACTTTCGGCTCGGGCTTCGTCAAGGGCTTTGCGGTGGTGCACTGCCTGGGCATCCTGACCAGCATGTTTTCGGCAGTGATGTCCTCGCGCGGCC
>JANOWE010000305.1:0-18559 GCA_031417735.1 Betaproteobacteria bacterium | reverse complement strand
GCGGCACCACGCGCAGCACGTTGGACTGGGCGTGGGCGCCAGTGGCCGACAACAGGGCCAGCGAAGACAGCACCAGGGACAGTACTGAGCGACGGGTCGTGAGTTTCATCGGGGCATCCTTCAATTGGTTTGACTGCAGATTGGCCTGGACAGGCACCTGCAGTGGCCAGAACATTGTCCGGGCACCGTCTGGACAGACTCATCGGGGATAACACCAGCGCCGGCCGCAGGGCCTGCCGGCAAACAAACGGATCAGTTCATGCCGAAACCAGCGGCCAGCTGACCCCAGGAGACCCATTTCACCCGCGCCCATGGGCTGACCACCGCCAAGCGCCATGCCAGCCCAGCCTTGGGGTCTGCACCGTCGCCAAGCCTGGCGCAGCGCACCACAATCGCTCAAAGCCAGCCACCCGCGTGGGCACTGCGACGGCGCTCGCACCTGGCCGCCAGACCCGTTGCGAACCCCTGAGCACTGACCATGACCACGCCTGCCGACCCAACCGATCTCGACGCCCATGCGCTGTCGCAAGCCATCCACGGACGGCAGCTGTCATGCCGCGAGGTGATGGCGGCCTATCTGACGCGCATTCATCGCCTGAACCCCCGCCTGAACGCCATCGTCAACCTGGCCCCTGACGAGACGCTGCTGGCCCAGGCCGACGCCTGCGACACCGAGCTTGCCTCCGGTCGATCACGCGGCTGGATGCATGGCCTGCCTCAGGCCATCAAGGACACCGGCCAGGCCACGGGCTTTGCCACCAGCTTTGGCACAGCATTGCTCAAAGGCAACATGCCGGCGCAGGACAGCCTGTACGTGGCGCGCATGAAGGCCGCAGGCTGCATCGTCATCGGCAAGACCAACATGCCCGAATTCGGCCTGGGTTCGCACACCTACAACGCCTTGTTCGGTGCCACGGCCAATGCCTGGGACGCCAGCGTCAGCGCCGGTGGCTCCAGCGGTGGTGCGGCAGTGGCCCTGGCCCAGCGCCTGCTGCCGGTGGCCGACGGCTCTGACTTCATGGGCTCGCTGCGCAACCCGGCCGGCTGGAACCATGTCTTTGGTCTGCGACCCAGCCAGGGCCGGGTGCCGTCCTGGCCAAAACCCGATCTGTGGCTGAGCCAGTTGGCCACCGACGGGCCGATGGCGCGCTCGGTGCGCGACCTGGCCCGATTGCTGTCAACTCAGGCCGGCCATGACCCGAGAGCGCCGCTGTCGCTGTCGGACACGCCGCGCAGCTTCATGCCCGAGTCCGGCGATCCCGTCCAGGCCCTGAAGGGACAGCGCATTGCCTGGCTAGCCAGCCTGGGCAATCACCTGGCCATCGAGCCTGGCATCCTGCCGCTGTGCGAAGAGGCGCTGGGCTGCATGGCAGCGGCTGGTGCTGTGGTGCAGCCGGCCAGACTTGGTTTTGATGCCGACCAACTTTGGCAGGCCTGGCTGGTGTGGCGCCGCGCCTTGGTGGCGCCGAACGTGGCAGCGGTGCTGGCCATTCGCCCCGACGCGCGCGAGCAGGTCAAGCCCGAAGCGCTGTGGGAGCATGACAGCGCGCAGTCGCTGACCTATGCCCAAATGCACGCGGCCAGTGTGGTGCGCAGCGCGTTCTACCAGCACCTGCTGAGCCTGTTCGACCAGTTCGATTTTCTGGCCCTGCCCTGCGCACAGGTCTGGCCCTTCGACATGGCCATGCACTGGCCACGCAGGATCCATGGTCGTGACATGGACACCTACCACCGCTGGATGGAAGTGACGACCTACGCCACCTTCGCCGGACTGCCGGCGATCAGCCTGCCGGCCGGCTTTCACGCCAACGGCCGCTGGCCCATGGGCCTTCAACTCATCGGCCGGCCACAGGGCGACGCCGCGCTGCTGCAACTGGCCGCTGCCTACGAATCCCTGCGCATCGGCCTGCTGGCCCGTCGGCCTGCAGAGTGAGGCCCAGAGACACGGGCCTGTGGGGCAGCACTGAGCCCCAGGCCGACCGGCTGCTTTGCTCCCAACCGGTCAAGGGCAAGAACCCGCGCGGAATGCCGTTCAGCCCGCCAGTTCGACCATCACCGGGGCATGGTCGCTCGGTCGCTCGTTCTTGCGTGTGGGCTTGTCGATGGTGCATGAACGGACCAAGGGCTTGAGCGCATCGCTGACCAGGATGTGGTCGATGCGCAGACCCTGGTTCTTGCGGAATGCCAGGTTGCGGTAGTCCCACCAAGTCCACAGTCGTGGCGGCTGGTCGAACAGCCGGAACGCATCACTCAGGCCCAGGCCCTGCAGGGCCTGAAAGTGGCCGCGCTCTTCGTCGGTGCAATGGATCTGCCCGGCCCAGGCCACCGGGTCGTGCACATCCTGGTCTTCGGGTGCAATGTTGTAGTCGCCCAGCAATACCAGTCGGGGGTGCTGCTGCAACTCGCCGCGTACCCAGGTGTGCAGCGCTGTCAGCCAGGCCAGCTTGTAGACAAACTTGTCGCTGTCCGGCGCCTGACCGTTGGGAAAGTAGGCGCCGATCACCCGCACGCCCTGCACCGTGCCGGCAATGACGCGCGCCTGCGGGTCGTCAAAGCCGGGGATGTTCAATTGCAGTTGCTCAGCGGGCTGGCGCGACAGCAGAGCTACACCGTTGTAGGTCTTCTGGCCAAACCAGGCGCTGCGCCAGCCCGCAGTCAGCAACTCGGCATGAGGAAACTTGTCGTCGGTGAGCTTGGTTTCCTGCAGCACGAGCACATCGGGCTGGTGCAAGGCCAGCCAATCGAGCAACTGCGGCAGCCGCACGCCCAGCGAGTTGACATTCCAGGTGGCGAGTTTCAATTCAGGCTTGCCTTGTGAGAGTGGCCGTTGAGCCGGGTGCTGGGCTGCCATGGTAGCGCCCAGGGCAGCTGCAGGCTGCCGGCTGTCAACCCCCCTCATTGAAGGTGGCCAGACTGTGGTTTGATGCCTGCCTGCGCAGCGGCCATGGCATGCCGCTGTGGCATCATCTTGTCTCGTGAAGTGAGCATCCACCAAGGTGTGTTGCACCTCGCCAGAGCATTGCCAGAAGGCGCACCGGCGTTGGCCCCAGCGGCGGTACCGAACCAGTTTCTGATGTTGTCGACCTCGCCAAGCCCCTCCGATTCGTTCAACGATCTGCCTGAGCGAACACGTCGCCTGTCGGCGAAGGTCAGCCTGCGGCGCCGGCTGCAATTGTGGGTCGACAAAGCGCGCTGGCGTCTGGCCGCAGGCGGTGAGCGCATCAGCGCCGACATCACGACCCAGCCCCGTCCCGGCCGAGGCGAGGCTTTGAGAGACGCCCACCGCACCCTGGCCAAGCGCATGCACAGCCATCCGGCCATCCGGCGGGTGATGCCCCACTTGTCGTGCGTGGAACGGGCGCTGGCCAAGCATGGCTCGCGGGCACTGCGCAAGCTGCCGGTGCCGGTGCTGCAGCGAAGCCTGGTGCAGCTGGCCCTGCTGCAGCGCGACGAAGAGCCGGCCATGGAAGCGGCCGACATGCGTGTGCTGCGCTTGCGGCTGATGGAAGCCATTGCCTTGCGCAGTTCGGCGCAGCAGCTGGCACAGACGGGCACCGCCGGGCAAGCCTTTTCCAGCGGCTTTGCCAGCAGTCAAAGCGGTTTCAGTGGCTATGACAGCCAAGGCGATTCAAGCCTGGACTCGGGTTTTTCGAACCAGGGCTCGGACACGGCAGCGGCCTTGCAAGGCCTGGCCCATGACGACGAGCTGTTTGACGGCCTGGTGCTCGACGACAGCGGCCCCGACCAGCCCGACGACGCCTACGATTACCAGCCCGCGCCTCGGCGCGGCATCCGGCGCTGAAAGGCCCTGGCGCAGTGTTCGTGCCCAGCCTGCGCGGCGGCCATCCGACCAATCAAGGCCGGGCATCAACCATCAGTCTTCCATGCCCAGCTCCGCGATCTTGCGGCTGATGGTGTTGCGGCCAATGCCCAACTTGAGCGCAGCCTCGATGCGGCGCCCACGTGTGAGGTCCAGCGCGACATGGATCAACTGGCGCTCGAACAAGCGGGTCAGGTCATCCCAGACCTGGGCGTCGCCGGCATCGAGCCTGCGCCGGACCTCGCGCTGCAGACCCAGTTGCCAGTCACCGGAGGCCGCCCCGCCCTGCTCCGAGGCCATGCCCCCGGCCGAGGCCGTCGGTGCAGCAGACAGGGCAGCCGACGCTTCGGCGGCCACGGCGGTCAGCGTCGGCAGGCCTGCCGGCAGCGCAGCGGGCGCCTCCTCGAGCAGTTCGGGCGGCAGGTCTTTGACCTCGATGACCTGGGCCGGCGCCATCACCGTCAACCAGTGGCACAGGTTCTCCAACTGCCGCACATTGCCCGGAAAACCGAAACGACTGAGCCTGTCGCTGGCCGCTTCAGTGATGCGTTTGGCCTCGCCACCCAGCTCGCGCGCGCTCTTGGCCAGAAACGAGCGGGTCAGTGCCGGGATGTCTTCGCGCCGCTCGCGCAGCGGCGTCAGGCGCAGCCGGATCACATTCAGGCGGTGGAACAGGTCTTCGCGGAACCCGCCCTCGCGCACGCGCTGCTCCAGGTTCTGGTGCGTGGCGGCGATGACCCGCACATTCGACTTCAGCGGCTGGTGGCCGCCGACGCGGTAGAACTGGCCGTCTGAAAGCACCCGCAGCAACCGGGTCTGCAGGTCCAGCGGCATGTCGCCGATCTCGTCGAGGAACAAGGTGCCGCCGTCGGCCTGCTCGAAGCGGCCACGGCGCATGGTCTGGGCGCCGGTGAAGGCGCCACGCTCATGGCCGAACAGCTCGGACTCGAGCAGGTCCTTCGGTATCGCAGCGGTGTTGATGGCGATGAACGGACCCTGAGCACGCGGGCTGTGCCGGTGCAGCGCCCGGGCCACCAATTCCTTGCCGGTGCCCGACTCACCGGTGACCATCACCGTGACCTGACTCTGGCTCAAGCGGCCGATGGCGCGGAACACGTCCTGCATCGCTGGCGCCTGGCCCAGCATTTCGGGCATCTCGGCATGGCCGATGTCGGCAACCTGCTCGCGCAAGCTTTCTTCCACCGCGCGTCGGATCAACTCGACCGCCCGGTTCAGATCGAAGGGCTTGGGCAGGTATTCGAAGGCCCCGCCCTGGAAGGCCGACACGGCGCTGTCCAGGTCGGAGTAGGCCGTCATGATGATCACCGGCAGGCCCGGCAGCCTGGCCTTGACCTTGGCCAGCAGGTCGATGCCCGAGCCACCGGGCATGCGGATGTCACTGACCAGCACCTGGGGCTCGTCGTCGTCCAGCGCCTTCAGCACGTCTCGCGGGTTGGCAAAGCTGCGCGTGCTGAACTGCTCGCGGGCCAGCGCACGCTCGAGCACGAAGCGGATGGATTGGTCGTCGTCTACGATCCAGATGGGTTTCATGTGGCGGCGGCCTGTTGTGCTGTGGTGAGCCCTGTTTGGCTGCCGGCGCTAGGGCAGCGGGATCACGATCCGAAACACCGTGCGGCCGGGCGCGCTGTCGCATTCGATCAGGCCCTGGTGCTGCTGCACAAAGGTCTGTGCCAGCGTCAGGCCAAGGCCCGAGCCACCTTCTCGCCCCGATACCAGTGGGTAGAAGATGCGCTCTCGAATGTCGTCGGGCACGCCCGGTCCGTTGTCCTCGATATGCAATTCCAATGCCAGGCGAAAACGCTGCTTGCCGATGGTCACCTGCCGCGCCACCCGCGTGCGCAGCACGATGCGCGCCGCGCCCGAAGCCATGGCCCCGCTCAGGGCCTGCGCGGCGTTCTGCGCGATGTTCAAAACAGCCTGGATCAGTTGCTCCCGGTCGCCGCGAAATTCGGGGATCGAGGTGTCGTAGTCGCGCCGCACCACCAGCCTGCGCGGAAATTCGGCCAGGATCAGCGCGCGCACGCGCTCGACCACCTCATGGATGTTCACATCGCCCACCACATGCGGTTTGCGGTGCGGCGCCAGCAGCCGGTCGACCAGGGCCTGCAGGCGGTCGGCCTCGTGAATGATGACCTGGGTGTAGTCGGTCAGCGCCTTGGAATCGATCTCCATGGCCAGCAGTTGTGCCGCACCCCGGATGCCGCCCAAAGGGTTTTTGATCTCGTGGGCCAGGTTGCGGATCAGTTCCTTGTTCGCTTGCAGCTGGCCCAGCGCACGCTCTTCCCGGTCCTGCTTGGTCTGCTGCTCGATTTCCAGCATCTCCACCAGCACCCGTTCACCCGCGCTTGAGTCGATCTGCGTCACGATCACATGCACCGGCAAGGGCTCGTGCGCGGCGACCGGCGCGCGCTTGAGCAAGGCGTCGAAGCGGCCGGTGGTGATCTGGTTGTTGCTGACGGCGGCCACCGTGTCCATCAGCGGGTTCGCATCGACCAGCCAGTCGGCAAGATGGCCCCGCAGCAGCGACCGGCGCGACAGCCCCGCCACGACCTCGAACATGGCATTGACGAACAGCAAACGCCCGCTCGGACGCACCACCGCCACCATCGTGGCCAGCAGGTCGAGTGCGTCGTAGCGCTGGACCGGGTCCGTTGCAGCGGCGGTCGCGACCGGCCTCATGGCGCAATCTTGGCCAATTCGCGCTTGATGGCGGCCACATCACTCTCGCTGCGGGCGATGCCCGCCTTGAGCTGGGACGTGCGCTCCTGGTACTTCTGGAAGTTGCGTTCGTCGCCACGGCGCTCGGGTTCGCCGTTGTTGTACTCGCGCCGCGCGCTGGCGAGCTTGTCTTCTTCGCGGGCCAGTTCGGCCTCAAGAATGCGCCGGGCGTCGCTGTCCCGCTGGCGCTGGGCGGCGGGGTCGACCCGGCCCTCGCTGGCCCGCGCGGCCGGCGCAGTCGCAGGCGTATTGCCCGCCGGAGCCGAGCCTGCACCGGCCGCTGGCCTCGGGCGCGGGGACTGCACCACCGAGATCGGCGCACCTTCGATGCTGCGGCAGCCACGTTCACGCACCTCGGCCAGGGTCAGGGCATCGGTGTAGAGCACCGGTGGGCCGGGGCAGCGGTAGACGGTGCCGGCCTGCGCCGCAGCCGGCATCGAGCTCAGCGGCAACAGCGCGGCGGCCAATGCCAGACAAAGGTAGTGGGGGCTGCAGATCATCGGCTCTTGATTCAGGGTGGGCCATGCCTGGCCCGACCGGGCATTGTCGCGCAGGGTCACCGGCCGTCCCGGAATCGAAAAAGGCGGCCTGAGCCGCCCTTGCCTTTGCTCCGGTGGCCGGTGGGCCACCTGCGCCATCACAGCGCGTAGTACATGTCGAATTCGACCGGGTGCGTGGCCATGCGGAAGCGGGTGACTTCCTGCATCTTCAGTTCGATGTAGGCGTCGATGTAGCTGTCGCTGAACACGCCACCCTTGGTCAGGAAGCCGCGGCCCTTGTCCAGATACTCCAGCGCCTGTTCGAGGCTGGCGCAGACGGTCGGGATCTTCGCGTCTTCTTCCGGCGGCAGGTGGTACAGGTCCTTGGTGGCGGCTTCGCCCGGGTGGATCTTGTTTTCCACGCCGTCCAGACCGGCCATCAACATCGCGGCAAAGCCCAGGTAGGGGTTCATCAGCGGATCGGGGAAGCGTGCCTCGACGCGGCGGCCCTTGGGGTTGGCGACGTAGGGGATGCGGATCGAGGCCGAGCGGTTCTTGGCCGAATACGCCAGCTTGACCGGTGCCTCAAACCCCGGCACCAGGCGCTTGTAGCTGTTGGTGCCGGGGTTGGTGATGGCGTTCAGCGCACGGGCGTGCTTGATGATGCCGCCGATGTAGAACAGCGCGAACTCGCTCAGACCGGCATAGCCGTCGCCGGCGAACAGGTTCTTGCCGTCTTTCCACACCGACTGGTGCACATGCATGCCGCTGCCGTTGTCGCCAACGATGGGCTTGGGCATGAAGGTGGCCGTCTTGCCATAGGCATGGGCCACGTTGTGGATGACGTACTTCTGCAGTTGCACCCAGTCGGCACGCTGGACCAGGGTGGAGAAGCGGGTGCCGATCTCCATCTGGCCGGCGTTGGCCACCTCGTGGTGGTGGACCTCGACCGGGATGCCCAGGGATTCGAGGATCAGGCACATCTCCGAGCGCAGGTCCTGGCCCGAATCCACCGGAGGCACGGGGAAATAGCCACCCTTGACCGACGGCCGGAAACCCGAGTTGCCATGCTCGTATTCTTTGCCGGTGTTCCAGGCGGCCTCTTCGCTCTCGATCTTCGAGAAGCAGCCCGACATGTCGTTGCTCCAGCGCACGCTGTCGAAGACGAAGAACTCGGGCTCCGGGCCGAAAAAGGCGGTGTCGCCCAGGCCGGTGCTCTTCATGTAGGCCTCGGCCCGCTTGGCCAGCGAACGCGGGTCGCGCTCGTAGGGCTTGTGGTCGGCCGGATCGATGACGTCACAGGTCAGGATCAGCGTGGGCTCTTCGAAGAACGGGTCGATGTTGACGGTGTTGGCGTCGGGCATCAACAGCATGTCCGAGGCTTCGATGCCCTTCCAGCCGGCGATGGACGAGCCGTCGAAGGCGTGGCCGCCGCTGAACTTCTCTTCGTCGAAGTGCGACACGGGCACGGTCACATGCTGTTCTTTGCCACGGGTGTCGGTAAAGCGGAAATCAACAAACTTGATTTCGTTTTCTTTCACCATCGACATGACGTCGGCGACGGTCTTTGCCATCAAGAATCTCCTAGCAAGGCGCCACACAGGGGTGGGCGCGGGTGGGCGCGGGTGGGAATGCGTGCGGTTTGAAAGCTCGATTGCCCGACCAGGGCCGGGCAAAACGCACAAGAATGTAGCAGAAAGCGTGCCAGTTCCTGACCGCTTGCCAACAGCACAAGGGCAGCTTTTCCCGACGGTCAGTCGTCGATTCGCATGGTTTTGGTGCGTGCAGTTGCACGAATTTGGTGCGTTGTCAGCGCACCAACTCGGGGCCAAGTTCAGCGCCAAAGCCCTTCAGGCCTTCCAGCAAGGCTGCGTAGGCCGCCACCGTGCTGTCGTCGGCGCCCTTCACACCCAACTCGATGTGGCGACCCCACTGCGGGTGGTCCACGCTGGGCAGGCTGAAGACCTTGACGTCCGCAAAACGCTGCTCGATGGCTTCCATCAGTGGCGTCAACGCGGCCTCCATCGAACCCATCACGATCACCGAGCGTTCACGCTGGGCCATCGCGCCATGCAGCGCGGCGTAGCGACCATCGAGCAGGGCCTCGATCATCGGGTGGGCCATGACCGGAAAACCGGGCACGAAGTGCATGTCGCCGACGCTGAAACCGGGAATCTTGTTGAACGGGTTCTGGATCAGCTCGGCCCCCTGCGGGAACACGCCCATGTTCAGCCGGTGCACGTTGTCGGGCCGGTCCGCTTCGTAGGCCACGCCGTTCTCGCGCGCCAGGTCCTGCATGCGGCTGCGGATCAGCAACTCGGCCCCGGGGTGCAGTTGCAGCGGCCGGTCCAGCGCAGCGGCCGCGCTCTGGCGGGTGTGGTCGTCGGGCGTGGCGCCGATGCCGCCGCAGCAGAACACGATGTCGCCACTGGCAAAGGCATCGCGCAGCGCAGCGGTGATCAGCGTCCGGTCGTCGCCCAGGTAGCGCGCCCAGGCCAGCGCCAGCCCGCGCGCGCCCAGCAGTTCCACCACCTTCGGCAGATGCTTGTCCTGGCGTTTGCCGGACAGAATTTCGTCGCCAACGATGATCAGGCCGATGTGCTGCATGGGGTGGACTGTGGTCAGGGCTTGGGCGTGAGGCCAGCAAGGGGCGCGAGCGGAGGCGTTGGTGGTTTGTCCAGCGCCGGCAGCACCTCTGTGGTGTCGATCTTCAGCACCTCGCCCGCAGGCCGGGCGGCGTCCGGCGTGGCCTGCCGCATCGCGTGCAGCGCGGCCAGCACATAGTGGGCAAACCACAGCGCCGAGAAGGCGAAGACCAGGGTGTACAGCCAGACCGACAGCGCGATGATGAAGGGCGCAAAGATCACCGTCACTGCGCTGACCGCCCACAACAGCGACGGCGCGGCACCCAGGTAACCCGAGATCACGCCGATGCCCAGCAACGGCAGGCGGTGCTGGCGCATCAGCTGGCGGCGCTCTGAGGCGCTGGCATGCTCGGCCATCGCATCAAAGCTCATCACGCGGTAGGTCAGCCAGCCCCAGATCAGCGGTGGTAGCACCAGCACCAGCGGCGGAATGAACCACAGCGGCAGGCTCACCACCATCACCACCAGGGCCAGCACGGTGCAGCCCAGTGACCAGGCCACACTGGACAGCGTGCCGGCACCGCGCTTGCGCTCCAGCAGAGGATAGCGCCGCGAGGAAACCAGCTTGACGATGGCCGGCACCATCAACAGCGCCACCAGCAGCACCGACACCACGACGATCACCGGCGCGGCCAGCAACACCACCAGCAGTGGCGCCAGCACCGATCGGAATGACGCACCGGCCATCGATTCAACCCACTTCAGCCCGGCGTCCACCAGCGACCAGCTCTCCAGCGTGCTGCGCACGCCGGCAACCGCATCCTCCCAGTAGAACCAGCCCAGGCCCAGCGCGAGCGCCACCCCTATGGCCAGCGGCAGCAGCGACAGCGCGATCACCCGAGGGTGCAGGCAATAGGCCACCGCGCGCCAGAAGGAATCAAGCAAAAGGTTCATAGGGCGGGGAGCATACAGCCCCGGGCCAGGGCAGCCGGCGCAGTGCGTCAGCGCAGGTTGCCGGTGTGGCCCAGCGAGTAGCGGCCGGGCTGCGGCCACACCGTCAGGCCATGCGGCTCGGCGCCGACCTTGACCTGTGCCACGGCGCCATTGCCGGTGTCGAAGCGGTAAATCACGTCGTCAAAGCGCGCCGCCAGCCACAGGTACTTGCCGTCGGCGCTGACATTGCCCATGTCCGGGCTGCCGCCGCCGGGCACCGGCCAGCGGGCGACGATCTTTTCGCCGGCAAAGTCGATCACGGCAACGCTGCCATTGCCCAGTTTGGGGCCGTGAATCTTGTGCGAGCCCCGGTTGGCCACATAGAGCCGCTTGCCGTCACGGCTGGGGTACAGGCCATGCGCGCCGATGCCGGTGCTGATGAAGCCGACCTTGGTGAACGACTCGACATCGACGATGTGCACGCCATCGGCATGCATGTCGGCGATGTAGACCCGTTTGCCGTCGGGTGAGCTGCGGATGTCTTGCGGCATGCCCTTGGTCACGGTGCAGATCTCGGTCTCGCCGGGCTCCCAGACCTGGCCCGGGACCGGCTGCAAGGGCGCGCGAGCTGCCTTGGTTTCCTTGAAGCGCGTCTCGGGCATGCTCAGCTTCAGGTAGGCCTGCACGCGGCGGTTGACGAGGTCGATCTTGGCCAACGTGCCCGAGAACTCGCAGGTGAAGATCACCGAGCGGCCGTCGATGTTGAAGTCAGCGTGGTTGATGCCGGGGCAGCCGGGGGTGTTGATCGAGTACTGCAGCACCATGGTCTGCGGCTCGTAGAAATCGAGCCGCTTGCGCGCTTCGGCCACCACCACAGCCGACTTGCCGTCGGGCGTGAAGTACATGTTGTAGGGGTCGTCCACCGGCAGCGACTTGCCGGGCTTGCCGGTGCGCGGGTCGATCGGCGTCAGACTGCCGTCGGTGCGGCCCTCGGCGTTGTTGGTTACCCACAGCGTGCGCAGGTCCCAGGACGGCACGATGTGCTGCGGCCCGATGCCGACCTTGAAGCGGTCAACCACCTTCATCAGCGCCGGGTCGACGACGTAGACATCGTTGGAACGCAGGTTGGGCACATAGATGCGCACCAGGTCGCCCTGCACCACCGGGCTGAACTTGCCGGCGGCCGTTTCGCTGTACATGTTCTTCGCGTCCACCACCGCAGGCATGCCGGGCAGCAGGCTCAGGGTCGGCATGCTGGTGCTTGCGCTGGCCGCCATGCTGGTCGCCGACGCCGGTGCGGCCGCCGCTGGCCCCGCGCCCTGCGCGCCTGTGGCCTGCAGGCCCACCACCAGGACTGCCAGGGCGGCGGCACTCAATCCGATCTTGCTGCTGTTGTTCATGGCTCAAGTCTCTCCGGTCAGGTCGACCAGCGTGCATTCTAGAAAAGGTCACCCGCGTGGGCCGCGCGCCAGATCAAGGCGACGCCGGCTCAATGCCGCTGGCGCTGGCTGCGGATCACGTCAACCGAACGGGCCACCACCAGGTCCACGCCGATTTGGCCCAGCTCGGCCGTGGCGCGGCGCGGGTCGCCGGTGACGCCTTCGCCCGCGCCGGCCGTTGCCGCCTGCTGCAGCCTGTCCAGCCGCACCAGCGACGGGTCCAGCGCCAGGGTCAGCGCGGTGTCGGCCAGGCCGGCATGGCTGCCGATCTCGGCCTGGGCAAAGCCCTTGGCGCGCAGCAGCTCGGCATGTCCGTCCACCGCTGCGCGGTAGTACTCGGTCAGCGCCACCACCCGGGCCGGGGCCTGACCGGCCGCCGGCCGCTTGGACCATTCGCGGTTCAGGCGCGCTGCCACGCGCTCCAGGCACTTCAGGTAGCCACCATGGTCGGCCAGCAGCACCACCTCGTTGAAGCCGTGGCGGCGAAAGCTGCGTGCGGCCGATTCAAGCAAGGCCTCGAAGGCCGGCTCGCCGATCGAGATGGTGCCGGCAAAGCGCATGTGCGCGGCCGGTGGGTCGATGCTGCCCTCGGGCACATAGGCCAGCACCGGCGCGACCAAGGTCTGCCCCAGCTGCTGCGCAAT
Organism: Betaproteobacteria bacterium; assembly: GCA_031417735.1. Lineage (GTDB taxonomy): Bacteria > Pseudomonadota > Gammaproteobacteria > Burkholderiales > Burkholderiaceae_C > Pseudaquabacterium. Next base: position 5,920 of record JANOWE010000305.1, on the reverse strand, counting down.
GCGCCCGGCCAGCAACTGCACCCGCCGGTTGTGCTTGCCCAGCACCATGTGCGGACCGTTCTGCTCGGTGCCACCGATGGGCAGCAGGACGGTGGTGGCGCCGGCGGCCACACGCGCGGCCAGTTCGGGCGAGGTCAGGGCCTCGATGAACACCTCGGCCGTTGTGGCTGCCGTGGCCGGCGACGGTACCGCCACCAGCGTCAACGCGAGCAACCAGCCGCAGCCCGGCAGGCGCCTGCCCTGGTCTGACGCCTCAGTCATCATCACCGCCGATCACACCGCCCAGCACGCCACCCAGCAGCCCGGCGCCAGCAAAGCCTGGCAGCACCGAGCCTTCTTCACGCGAGCCGCCGCGCTGGGGCGCCGCCGCAAAAATGCGGCTGGCCAGACGCGACAAGGGCAGGCTTTGCAGCCAGACCGTGCCCGGGCCGGTCAGGCGGGCAAAGAACAGACCCTCGCCGCCAAACAGCGCGGTCTTGACCTTGCCCACGTACTGGATCTCGAAGTTCACATCCGGCGTATGAGCGACCAGGCAGCCGGTGTCGACCATCAGCACCTGGCCGGGCTGCAGTTCGCGCTGGAGCACCGTGCCGCCGGCATGCACAAAGGCCAGGCCATCGCCCTCGAGCTTCTGCATGATGAAGCCCTCGCCGCCGAAAAACCCCACCGACAGCTTCTGCTGGAAATGGATGCCCAGCGACACACCACGCGCCGCACACAGGAAGGCATCTTTCTGGCAGATCAGCCGGCCGCCCATCTGGCTCAGGTTCATGGGCAGGATCTTGCCCGGATAGGGCGCGGCAAACGCCACCCGCAGCTTGCTGTGGCTCTGGTTGGTGTAGACCGTGGTAAACAGCGATTCACCGGTGATCAGGCGCTTGCCCGCACCCAGCAGCTTGCCGAACAGCCCGCCGCCACCGCTGCCGCTTTGGCTGCCGTCACCGAACACCGTGTCCATGCCGATACCCGCATCCATGAAGAACATGCTGCCGGCCTCGCCCACTGCGGCCTCGCCCGGGTCGAGCTCGATCTCGACAAACTGCATCTCGGAACCCTTGATTTCGTAGTCCACCACGTCCATGGCCATGACTTTCGCTCCTTGTCGATTTGCAAGCTTGAATGGAAAACGGGCGCGCCGTCAGGCCGCGCCCGTGCAAAGAGCCAGGCCTTTCAGCGCGGGCTCTCGAAAAACAGGTAATTGCTGCCCAGGTTGCTGATCTCGAAGTACACCCGCTTCTCGTCGGCATCGGCAACAAAGTTCAGGTTCTCGTCCAGCACGCCATAGCCGTAGCGGTAGTTGCGGGGCTGGCCGTCATCGGTGCCGTAGGCGGTGGACAGCTTGTCGATCTTCAGGAAGCGGCGCACCAGCTTGTCACCGGCGTAGAACTCCAGCACGCCATTGGTGCCGGTCCAGTTCTGGATGCTGCGCCGGATCTCGTTCTGCTTTTCCTGCGTGCAGCCCGTGGCCAGCAACAGTGCGGCGGTCAGAGCAGCGCCCGTCAGCAGGTGCCATAGTCGGTTGCTGGTCATGCATTCATTCCTTGGTGCCGAAGATCTTGTCGCCGGCATCACCCAGCCCGGGAATGATGTAGCCAAGCTCGTTGAGGTGGCTGTCCACCGCCGCCGTCCAGCAGCGCACATCGGGGTGCGCGGCCTGCAGCGCCGCAACACCCTCGGGTGCGGCCACCAGCACCAGGGCGCGGATGTCGCGGCAACCGCGCTTTTTCAACAGGTCGACGGTAGCGATCATCGAGCCCGCGGTGGCCAGCATCGGGTCGACGATGATGGCCGTGCGCTCTGACAAGTGGCCGACAAAGCGCTCGAAATAGTGCACCGGCTGCAGGGTTTCATGGTCTCGGGCCAGGCCGACCACGCTGACCTTGGCGTTGGGCACCAGGTCGAGCACACCGTCGAGCATGCCCAGGCCGGCACGCAGGATGGGCACGATGGTGTCCTTGCGGCCGGCGATCTGCTCGACCTCGACCGGCCCGCTCCAGCATTGCAGCGTGGTGGTCTCGAGCGGAAAGTCGGCCGTGGCCTCGTAGGCCAGCAGGCGCGAGATCTCATGCGTGAGTTCGCGGAACTTCTTGGTCGAGATCTCATGCTCGCGCAGCAAGCCCACCTTGTGGCGCACCAGTGGGTGAGTGACGGCAGTGACGGGCATGGGGGTCTCCTGCAGACCTGGGGCTTCAGTCCGAGGCAGCCAACGCAGCTGGCACGGCCACAGGCAGGCGGCGCTGGCGCAGCGCCTCGTACAGGCACACGCCAGCGGCGACCGAGACGTTCAGGCTCTCCACCACGCCGGCCATCGGGATGCGCACCAGCACATCGCAGTGGCGCCGTGTGAGCTGGCGCATGCCTGACCCTTCGGCGCCCAGCACCAGGGCCACCGGACCACGCAGGTCGACATCGTGGATCGACAACTCGGCGTCTTCGGTGGTGCCGATGACCGTCAGCTCTCGTTCTTTCAACTCGCCCAGAGTGCGCGCCAGGTTGGTCACCATCAGGTAGGGCATGGTCTCGGCAGCGCCGCTGGCGACCTTGGCCACGGTGGCGTTCAGACCCACCGAATGGTCCTTCGGTGCGACCACGGCATGGGCGCCCGCGCCGTCGGCCACACGCAGGCAGGCACCCAGGTTGTGCGGGTCGGTCACGCCGTCCAGCACCAGCACCAGGGGCGGGCCGGACACCTGGTCCAGCACATCGTCCAGCGAATGTGAGCGCAGCACGGGCTTGACCTTGGCCACCACGCCCTGATGGCGCGGGCTGCCGGCCAGACGGATCAGCCGATCGTCATCGCTGTCGACCAGTTTGGCGCCGGCGGCCTGGGCGCGCTCAACAAACTGGCGCATGCGGGCATCGCGCCGCGACGCGTCGATGTGCAGCTCGACGATGGACTCGGGCGCGGTCTTCAAGCGCACGGTGATGGCATGGAAGCCGAACAGGATCTTGTCGCTCATGGCCGCACTGTAGCCGCAGCGCGGCAGCGCTGACCGGGCCGAAGCGGCTCAGTCCGGCCGCGAGACGGCGTGCATCGAGCGGGCGTCGTCGATGCGCGCCATGCGCACCTGGGTGCCATAGCTGCGGTAGGTGGTGTGCAGCAGGTCCAGCCGCGCCGCCAGTTCTTCAGCGCCGGCGACCTTGTCCTGGTGCCGCTCCAGCGTGTGGCGGGCCAGGTCCATCAGCTTGGCGTTGAGCGTGCGCTCGGCGCCACCCAACAACAACTCGGTGGCCGCTGCGGGGTTGCCGGCCACGGTGTGTTCGACCGCCTGCCTGGCCACCGTGTTGATGCGTTCGTATTCGTCGCGCACGGCCTGGGCCAGTTCGGTGCGCTCACGAAGCGCCGCGCACAGCAGGTCGCAGGTGGTGCGCGAAACGGCAAACCGGGCCGCCAGCGCCGTGACATGGTCTGCCATGCCATCGAGGTGAAGCTCGGTGGTCTGCAGCCGTGACAGCGCCATCAGCAGGTTGCAAGCAGCCTCGAACTCGAAGTCCGGCGCGCGAAGTTCGGCCAGCTGGCCGCGTACCAGGGCCATCACCTCGACCACCCGGTGATCGAGCATGGCGCGGAACAGGGTCACAAGTTCTGCAAACCGGCGCAGTCGCGCGCTGCCCGGCGCCGAGGCGCGCATGCGTTCGAGCGTCATCGCCGACAGCGACAGCCCGCGCTCGTCGTGCTTGTCGAACTGCAGCGCGGCGAGCAGGGTCAGGCCTTGCAGGTCGAAGACCTTGGAACTCATGCCCAGTCGAACCGCCCGGTTCAGGGCCTCGGCGGCCTCCTTGGGGTCGCCGAAATAAAAACTCAGCAGGCCCAGCTTGACCAAACGTGCCACGCTGTGAGGGGTCAGTGCGCTGGCCCTGCGCAAGGTGGCAATGGCCTCGGCGTTCTCGCCCTGCTCCATCAGCACGCGGCCCATCACGTCGTAGGCGTCGGTGTAGCCCGGCAGTTCCGAAATCAGGCTCTCCAAGGTGCGCCGGGCCTGAAACACCGCGCCGGCTTCGGTCTGTGCGCGGGCCAGGCCCAGCCGGGCCCAGGGCAAGGCGCCGGCCTGCAGCACTTCATCAAGCAGCTTGGCGGCTTCGGCCGGCCGACCCAGGCGCAGACAAAGGTCGGCGGCGATGCGTGCGGCCTGCAGCCAGACCATGCCTCGCTCACTGGCCATGAGCTTGGCCAACGCGACCGCCTCTTCATGGCGTTGTGCGGCAATCAGCGCAAAAACTTCGGCCAATGCGGCCTTGCGGGCGCGGGCCGTGAGCAGCCGCACCCGCAAAGCGTCAGCGGTATGGGGCTTGACGAGATAGGCGTCCAGCGCCACCTCGGCCGCTTCGGCAACCTGGCTGTAGTGCGCCTCGCCCGAGATCATGACCACCACCGACGGCAGCGGCAGCAGACCCGACTGACGCAGATCGTCCATCAGCTCCTGGCCGGTCATGGTCTCGCCGGCGAAGTGAAAGTCGCACAGCACGATGTCGAAGTTGCGCAGTTCCAGCATCTGCCGCGCCTCTTGTGGCCGGACGGCCTGCTCGACCTTGAGCACACCAAAGTTGCGCAGCATGGTCACCAGGGCCCGGCGCGAGGCCATGTTGCCGTCGACGACCAGGGCCAGGGCCTTGCCGATCTCGGCGTCCAGTGGCGTGCTCATGCTGCAGCCTTGGCCACGGTTTCAGCCGCGTCCCAAGCGCTGCCAGGCCAGCAGCAGGCCCAGAAACAGCGGCTGGTGCAGCATGTACACGGTCAGCGGCCAGCGACCCAGGCCGGCCAAGCCGCGCCACAGCGGCGCGGCAACGGCCGGCAGGCCGGCACCGAGCAGGGTCGACCGCTGCCGCAGCAGCCGCTGGCCCACGGCCTGGCCGAGCAGCATCACGCCCAACCAGGGCAGCACCGGCACATAGTCCTCGGTCACCGGCTTGCGGGTGACCAGGCCGACCCATTGCAGCCAGGGCTGGTCGAACAGCGGATGCGCCAACCATGCCGGCAGCATGAGCAGCAGCGCACCCAGCGGCCATAGCCAGGGCCCCAAAGGCTGTAAAAAACGAGTCAGCAGCAGCATCACGGCCATGCCATGCAGCACACCGAAGCTGATCCAGCTGTTTGGAAACATCAGCGCCGAGCCCACCGAGACCAGCACGGCACAGCCCGCCACCTGGGCCCAGCGGCGCCAGAAACGTGGCCAGCCCCGGCCCCGCTGGGCAACCACCGCCTGGCCAAGGCCGGCACAGAGCAGGAACAGGCTGACGATGGCGGTGCGCTGGCCAGTCCACAGCGGGTCGGCATAAAAGTTCTGCCGGGGCTGCAGCAGGCCCAGAAAATTCAGGTCGAAGACGAGGTGGAAAGCCATCATCCAGACCATGGCCAGGCCGCGCAGCGCGTCCAGCCGGTCAAGGCGCCCGGCGAAGTGCCCAGGCTCAGCGCCGGGGCCGGGGCCGGGGGTGCGGGCAAGGTGAACGCGGGTGGTCAAGTCAGTGCTCGGGGCGATTGTCTGGTCGGTGCTCGGTCAAGCTTCGGGCTGGCATTCGAGGCCGGGTTTCGGCCAAACCGGCTGCTCGGGCTGCAGGGGCAGTGGCCAGACCGGACGTGGGTGGCAGCATGCACCAGAGTCCACGTCAGCCATGCGCTGAACAGACCGTGAATTGACACGCCGGCGTGCCGCTGGGCCGGCCGGCAGTATTCGTCACGGTTCCCCGCAGGTTCTTGACCGGCAGCAGCGGCGGACCCGGACCGACAGGCTCGTAGGAGCCTGTCGGGCTTGGGGTCGGGCCCGCGTTGACCCTGAATTGGGCTCAGCCTCGGCGCAAAGCGCAGCCATACCGTTGGGTATGGCGAGCATTTGCAACGACGGATCAGCCCATTTCCAGGGTCAACCCGAAGGGCCGGGGAGATTTTCGGCGCCAGGCGTCGTTGCCGACTCGTTGTGTGGCT
>JANOWE010000304.1:0-3934 GCA_031417735.1 Betaproteobacteria bacterium | reverse complement strand
GTTGGGCAACGCGGGCCCCACTGCATCGTGCGGCGCTTCCGGTGGCGCAATCTCACCGGCCGCCAGCATGGTCTCGATGTCCGGGATGATCCGGTCCAGCAGCCGGCTTTGGCGAAAGATGTCGCGGCAGCCCAGGCGCACAGCGCGCTCAGGGTTGCCGGTCGGCTTGCTGGCCGCGACCTTGAAGGCCACCGGCACCACGGTTTCGAACTTGTAGACATCGGCCACGTCGTAGACAAAGGACAAGGGCTTGCCGGTGTGGATGAAGCCCACGGCGGGGGCATAGCCGGCGGCCAGCACGGCGGCCTCGGTCACGCCGTACAGGCAGGCCGTGGCGGCAGACAGGCAGCGGTTGGGCAGGTCGGCTGCGTCCCAACTTTCGGCGTCATAGTCGCGCCCCGACCACTGCACCCCAAACTGCTGGGCCAGCAGCTGGTAGGTGCGCCGCACGCGTGCGCCTTCTATGCCGCGCAGCTGGTCGACGCTGCGGCGCTCGGGTGGCTCTTCGCCAAAGCGGATGGCGTACATCTTGCGCACTACTTTCAGCCTCAATCCCTCGTCGAGTGCCAGTCGGGCCTGGTAGAGCAAACGGTCGGACCGGGCGCCGCCTGGCTGGCCGGCCGAATAGAGCCGCACGCCGGCTTCGCCCACCCACACCAAGAGCGTGCCCACCCTGGCGGCCAGTGCGGCGGCCCTGTGCGACAGACGCGTACCCGGCTCCAGCATGATGCAGGCCACCCCGCCCACCGGGATATGCGTGCGGATGCCGCCGGCATCCACCACGACGAACGCGCCGTCCAGCACGTCGATCTCTCCGCGCTCGACAAAGACGACCGAAATGCGATCCCGGATCGGGATGGGTTTGAGCGGGGGCAGCAGGTTCGATGACATCAATGCGCTTACTCGCCAATGGCGGCCAGGGTCCGATCGACCAGCGGGCGCGCCAGGTAGTAGCCGCTGACCAGCAATGCCTCTGCAAGTGGGCGTACGCGCTCGACAAGCCCTTGCTCGCGCGCACGCACCAGAAGGCCCAAGGTGCCCAGCACCTGTAGGCCCAAATCGATCGCGCAGGCGCGGCCTCGCCGTTCGTCCATCAGCACCACCGCGCCGCGCAGCAATGCCAGTGCCAGGGCAGAGCGCTCGCCATCATCGAGTCGTACATCGGTCAACGCGACTGGAATGTGAAGTGGGTCGCTTTCCACACGAAGCAATCCACGTTCAAACGCTGCGTACAGCGCCACCTGGTCGGCCGCGCGTGGCTCGCAGGTCACCTCGCGCCACACCGTGGCCGTGACCAACAACACGTCGAACAGCCGCGCAGGAACGGCCAGCAGGTCGAGCCGCGCCAGCGCGATCAGCGGACCGCTATCGGCCACCAGCAAGGGTACGGACAAATTCGAGCTCACGATCCAGGTCTTCTACGGTGTAGCGCACCACGGGTATCTGGCGCCGGCCCAACTCGTCGATCATCTGGCTGTAGGACAAGCCAGCCACCTTGGCCGTCAAGCCCAGGCTCAAGTCGTTGCGCTCGTAGAGCGTCACTGCCAGCTCAAGCCGTTCTGCGCTCGAACCCGAGTTCCTGCCCAGCGGAAGGGTCAGCATGACCGGCTCTCCAGCTTCGGTCACCACGTCGCTGGCACCGCGTCGCGCATCGGCGAGCAGGCGCTCGGGCTGACGGTCGAGTTCTTCGGAGGTGATGGTGGTCATGGCAGGCTCCATTGCGCGGTTCGGTGCACGGACAGCTTAGCCGATGGGGCGCAGCAGCAACAGGCCGCAACCAAATGCCTTGGCATGACCCACGCCGCCGTACAGCGCTTGGCGCAACGCATCGCCGTCCACCACCCGCAGGCTGCCACTGAAGTCGACGGTCGAGAAACGCAGGGCGCCATGCTTGCCCCGATGCTGCTCGTAGCCTTCGATGCGCAGGGACTCTGCCTCCAGGGCGATGCCAAGGCGTTCGCAGCGTGCCTGCAACCACTGGCTGCAGGTTCGGTGCACCAGGTCTGGCAGCGCCGGTCTATCGGTGATTGGCCAATCCACCCAGCGCGCCAGATTTCGCTCTTTCAGCAGCCGGGTCTTCTCCTGCATCACCACGTCGTGGCGTGCCGTTTTGCCGGCGGCGTTGCGTGTGCTGACCACCGGGTTGGCGCGCAGGTCGAACGACAGGCGGTCGCCAACGGCCAGGCTGGGCGCATAGGGCTTGCTTTGCACCTGCCAGTGGGCGGATGGCGCCAGCGGCTCGCGCTCGGACACGAGGTAGAACCGGGGCAGGCCCTCGATGTCGCGGCGGCGGAAGACAAAGCTGCGGGCGCTGCCCGGCGGCGCCGGCAAGAAGCGCCACAGCCACTGGTGCTCCAAGTAGGCGCCGCCCGTCCATTCATGCGCGGCGTCGCGCTCGTGGCCCGGGGTGGGGGTGATGAGGCTGAAGTGCATGCTCAGTCGTCCTCGGCCAGCAAGGCCAGGTGTTCGGTGCGGTCGCCAAACTGCCAGCCCTGGCGGCGGATCAAGCGGTCTTTGCGGGGCGCGCTCAAATGCGCCGTCACGCCGGCCGGCATGCCGTCACCCCAGGCCAGGCTGCGCAGAGAGGCAGTGGGCTCGGCGGCGGCCAGGTAGGCGTTCAGCGCGGCGTGGGCCGTTTCGGCCGCCGACACCTGTGGCGCCAGCGGCGCGGTGGGTGGGCAGCACTTGCGGCCCAGGTAGAGCACGAATCGTGGCTCGCGAAGAGCCTCAGCCAGCGCGTCCAGGCTGTGCGGTGCATCGGGCAGCGCCTGCACCGCGACCGCCCAGGCGGCGTTTTGGCGGTAGTCGCGGCTGGACAGGATGGTGTTGAGCTCGTGCCTGGGCAGGTTCAGCTCGTCGCGCCGGGTCCGGTGCGGCCGGCTCTTCAGTGACGTTCGCCCGGGCACCTGAGCGGTGTGGTAATCGCGCAGCAACTGGCCGGCCGAGACCAAGCCCACCGCAAAACAGTAGCCGTCGCGCAGGGTGGCATGCGCCGCTTCATCCTCGCGACGCACACCGAGCGCCGCACCCAACAGGCCGACCAGCGCCGACGCGCCGGGCTGGTCTCGGCTGCCACGGAACTCACCAACGGCCACATCGCCCCAGGCGGCCAGGTTGGCTTGCAACTGAAATACAAGGAAGGGCATGGTCTTACCCCTTGACGAAGGCCACCACCTCGGCCAGTGAGCCTTCGGCTTTCTCGACATCGAAGCTGCAGCGGCTGTCGGCACAGGCGCCGTAGACCTTGTCGAAGTTGTCGCAGCGCTGGGTCAATGCCGCCACCGCCAGCGCCAGCATGTCGCGGTCGCCATAGGGTTTGACGGGTTTGAGGAAGGCCTGCACCAGCGAACGTGGCTGCTGCCTGCCCTTCTCGGCCAGCAGGTAGCTGGCATGCGCCCGCGACGCAAAGCTGTTCTGCATGCCGGTGGGCGAGACCTGGGTGACGGCGTGCAGCAGTGCCTGCAGCGCCTGGGCGGTGAGGGCCGTGTCGCCGCCCAGGTTGTCTTGCAACAGCTCGCGGTTGATGCAGATGTAGAGGTAGAACAGGCCGGCGCCATAACCGCGCTCGCCGATGTGGCCGGCACCTTTGTCCTCCAGGCCCAGATTCAGATCGTCGACCGCGCTGAAGAAGTCGTCTTCGACGGCGGATTTGTGCACGGTGATGGCGTGGGCGACCTGCACGGCGGCCTCGAAGTTGAACTGAGGAACGGCAGCGAGCATGCGGCCGAACATCGCGACATCGATGGATGTGCTCGCTTCCACAAGCAGCAACTGGCCGAGCTCGCGAGTGAGGGTTGCGTTTCCCTTCTTCTTGTCCGAAGACTTGTTGCGGCGCTCGATTGCCCTCGTTGCCGTCTCAATCGCCTCGTCCGATGTTCCCAAGCTCAAGTGCGTCGATAGCGCCTGAACAAAGGCGGCCAGCTTGGCCTCCTCC
>JANOWE010000303.1:0-32111 GCA_031417735.1 Betaproteobacteria bacterium | reverse complement strand
TTGCGCCCGGTCATGATGTTGTCGATCACATTCATGCCCTTGAACAGCGCCAGGTTCTGGAAGGTGCGCGCCACGCCCATCTCGGCGACCTGGCGGCTGCTCATGTGGCTGAAGGTCTGGCCGCGGAAGGTGATCGAGCCCTGCTGCGGCGTGTAGACGCCGTTGATGCAGTTCAGCATGCTGCTCTTGCCGGCGCCGTTGGGGCCGATGATGGCGCGGATCTCATGCTCGCGCACATCGAAGCTGATGTCGGTCAGGGCCTTGACCCCGCCAAAGCTCAGCGAGATGTTCTTGACCTCCAGGATCACCTTGCTGGCGGCTTGATTCTGTTCGGCTGAATTCATGTCATGCAGCCTTCTTCAAGGCAGGGAAGGTCCTGGCGTCGTCGATGCGCAAGGTGGCTGAGACCGAACCACTGCGGCCATCCTCGAACTTGACTGCGGTTTCGATGAACTGCTCCTTCCTGTCGCCGTACAGCGCGTCAATCAGCACCCGGTATTTCTCGCCGATGTAGCCTCGGCGGACCTTGCGGGTGCGGGTCAGTTCGCCGTCGTCGGCATCGAGTTCCTTGTGCAGGACCAGGAAGCGGGTGATCTGGCTGCCGGCCAGCAAGGCGTCGGCGGCGAGGTCGGCATTGACCTTCTCCACACACTCGCGAATCATCTCGTAGACCTCGGGCTTCTGCGCCAGGTCGGCGTAGCCGGCATAGGGCAGGTTGCGCTTCTCGGCCCAGTTGCCCACGGCTTCGACATCGATGTTGACGAAGGCGCAAACCCGGTCACGGCGGTCGCCGAAAGCCACCGCCTCCTTGATGAAGGGAAAGAACTTCAGCTTGTTCTCGACATACTTGGGCGCGAACATCGCGCCGTCATTCGGCCCGCCCTGGATGCGGCCCACGTCCTTGGCGCGGTCGATGATCTTCAATTGACCGCTGGCATCGAGGAAGCCGGCGTCCCCGGTGTGGTACCAGCCGTCCGCGGTGAGCACCTCGGCCGTGGCCTCGGGGTTCTTGTAGTACTCGCGCAGCAGACCCGGGCTCTTGACCAGGATCTCACCAGACTCGGTGACCTTGATCTCCACCCCGGAAATGGGCACGCCCACGGTGTCGGCATGCACCGCATGGTCGGGCTGCAGGCAGACGAACACGGCGGTCTCGGTCGAGCCGTAGAGCTGCTTCAGGTTGATGCCCAGCGATCGGTAGAAGCTGAACAGGTCGGGCCCGATCGCTTCACCGGCGGTGTAGGCCACGCGTACCCGCGACATGCCCAGGGTGTTGCGCAGCGGGCCATACACCAGCAGGTCACCCAGCTTCAATGCCAGCCGGTCGGCCAGGGCCACCGGCTTGCCGTCCAGCAGGTCGGCACCCGAGCGCTTGGCCACGGCCATGAAGCGGTGGAACAGCCAGCGCTTGATCGCGCCGGCGTCTTCCATGCGGATCATCACGCTGGTCAGCAGGCCCTCGAAGATGCGCGGCGGCGCAAAGTAGTAGGTCGGCCCGATCTCGTTCAGGTCGATGGCCACGGTGGCCGCCGATTCGGGGCAATTGACGACGTAGCCGCAGGTCAGCCATTGCGCGTAGCTGAAGATGTTCTGGCCGATCCAGGCCGGCGGCATGTAGGCCAGCACCTCTTCGCCTGCAGTCAGCTGGTCGAAGTCGGCGCCGGCCTGGGCCCGGTCGAGCAGGCTCAAATGGGTGTGCACCACGCCCTTGGGGTTGCCGGTGGTGCCGCTGGTGAAGAACATGGCTGCCACATCCTGCGGCTGCGTCGTGGCCACCTCGGCATCGAAGAATTCGGGCTCGCGCTGCTGGCGGGCGCGGCCGGCCTCGATCAGCGCATCCAGCGATGCCAGGCCGGGCTCGTCGTACTTGCGCAGGCCGCGCGGGTCGTCGAACCAGATCCGGCTCAAGCGCGGGCACTGTTCGCGGATGTCCAGCAGCTTGTCGACCTGCTCCTGGTCTTCGACCACCACAAAGCCCACCTCGGCGTTGTTCAGCGGAAAGACCATCTCGGCGCCGGCGGCGTCCTGGTACAGCGGCACCGGCACCGCGCCCAGGGACTGCGCGGCCAGCATGCAGGCGTACAGGCGCGGCCGGTTGTCGCCCACCACCACCAGGTGCTGGCCACGCTGCAGGCCGGCCTCGGCCAGGCCGCAGGCCAGCAGCCGGACCATCTCGGCCAGCTCGCGCCAGGTCGTGGTCTGCCAGATGCCGTATTCCTTTTCGCGCAGCGCGGCGGCTTCGGGGCGCTGTCGGGCATGCTCAAGCATCAGTCTGGGAAAGGTGTTCTGCACCATGCACTCCTTGCGGGCCGGTCGGCTGCAATGCCAGCCATTGGAGGGTGATGCTAGGTTTGAGTTTGACGTCACGTTGTCGGTTGAACGACAATTCGCGGGTCATCCCTGTACAGACTTTCCCTGATGCCCCAGCAGACCGGTCCGGCGCCACTGCGTGAACGTGCGCGGCCACCCAATGACCATGAGGCCGCCGCCATTCCCTGGCTGGCGGTGCTGTCGCCGGACGACAGACGCATGGCCCTGGGCCAGCTGGCGGTGAGCCAGGCCGAGCCCGGCGAGCGGGTGTGCCGCGTCGGCGCGGCGTCGACCTACTGGTTCGGCATTGTCAGCGGCCTGTTGAAGATGAGCAACGACACCCGTGAGGGCGTGCACATCACCTACACCGGCATCCCGGCCGGTGGCTGGTTCGGTGAGGGCACGCTGCTCAAGCGCGAGGCCTACCGCTACAACGTGGACACGCTGCGCGCGAGCACCGTCGCCGGGCTGCCGGCCGCCGTGTTCCACCGGCTGCTGGCCAGCAGCATTCCGTTCAATGCCTTTGTGATGAACCAGCTCAATGAGCGCCTGGGCCAGTTCATTGCCGCGCGCGAGATCGACCGCGACAACCAGCCCGACACCCGCGTCGCACGCAGCCTGGCCGCGCTGTTTCATCCGGTGCTCTACCCCGGCGTGGGCCAGGTGCTGCGCATCACTCAGCAGGAGCTGGCCTGGCTGGTGGGCTTGTCACGCCAGCGCGTCAATCAGGCGCTGATGGCCTTGCAGACGACCAAGCTGATCCGCATCGAGTACGGTGGGGTGCGGGTGCTGGACCTGGATGCCTTGCGCGCCTACCGCAGCATATGAGCGTAACTTCGTGCCCGACCGGCCCATCGATCAGGCCGTGTTGACCACGCCATGCGCGACATGGCCGGCCGGCACATGGCGGCTGGCGCTCTGGATGTGTTTGGGGTGGTCGTCGAAGAAGAAGTCGGGCTCGAACTCGCGCAGGAACTCGCCCTTGTCCAGCCCACCGAGGAACATCGCCTCGTCGACCTCGATCTGCCAGTCCATCAGCGTGCGGATGGCGCGTTCATGGGCCGGCGCGCTGCGTGCGGTGACCAGCGCCGTGCGCAATCGCATGCCTGAGCTGGCACCGGCCTGGCGCAGCCGCAGCTGGCCCTGCTGCAGTGGCTTGATGGGGCCGGCGGCCAGCGGCTGGCCGGCCTGGTCGTGCTCATGCTGCAAAAAGGCCTGCAGGCCCTGCCGCTGGTAGAGCTGCTCGGCCTCGTCGGAGAACAGCACCGCGTCGCCATCAAAAGCCACGCGCAGCTCGCGCGGGTGGGCGGCGCTGGCGTGCTGCGCGTCGGGCGCCACGCGGGCGGCGGGCACACCCGCGGCCAGTGCCGAGCGCACGTCGGCCTCGTTGGTGGACAGGAACAGCTGGGCGCGCAGCGGCTGCAGGTAGCGCCAGGGCGGCTGGCCCCGGGTGAACACGCCGCGTTCGATGGCCAGGCCGTAGTGTGCGCAGGAATTGAAGACCCGCAGGCCCGACACCGGGTCGTTGCGCGACAGCATCACCACCTCGACCACCGGCAAGTCCGCGCCCTGGTTGAAGGCCAGCAGCTTGTGCACCAGCGAAAACGCGATGCCCGGCGGCGCGGGCCGGGTCAGCTGCTGCAGCTGCAGTTGCATGTAGGCATGGTCGTCGTCGGCCTCGAAGACGCGGTTCTCGGCCTCGAAGTCGAACAGCGCGCGTGAGGACAGCGCGACCACCAGGTGCTTGGGCTCGGCCGGCGGGGTTCTGGCAGCGTCGGCAGCAGGCATGGGCCCATCATACGGGCCGGGTTTGCGGTCTGACCCGGGTCAGTTGACGAAGCCCAGCGGCCCGCGCTTGCCCCGGGCGCAGGCCGGCAGGTCGGCGGGCTCGATCTGATCGCGGCAGTTCAGCCGGGCGTTGCCGAAGGCGGTCATCCAGGCCCGGCGCATCTCGCGCGGGGCCAGGCCGCCGACCCGTTCGAGCACCGGCTCGGCAGGCTCGGGCGCAAAGCGCTGGCCCCAGTCATGCTGGTTGCGGATGCTGCTGTACAGACGCAGCGCAATCAGGCGCGCGGCGTCGGCGTCGGGCATGTCGACGCGGTAGATGTTGACGCGGTTCAGGATCGGGTCGGGAATGGCGCGCTCGTCGTTGGCCGTGGCGACCCAGATCATCTGGCTGGCGTCGACCGCGACCTCGGCAAATTCGTCGACAAAGGCCTGCGCCGTGTCATGTTCGAGCAGGCTGTACAACGCCCCCAGAGGGTCGTAGGCATGCTCGCCGCGGGCCTTGTCGATCTCGTCGACGACCATCACCGGGTTGGCGTACTGGCCGTCGACCAGGGTTTCGAAGACCTTGCCCGGCCGTGCGCCTTTCCATTGCGACGAGGCGCCGCTGAGCACCCAGCCGGCGGTGAGTGAACCCATCGACACAAAGCCCATGCCGGTGCCCAGCAGCTGAGCCACCTCGCGCGCAAAGTGGGTCTTGCCCACGCCGGGCGGGCCCAGCAGCAGCATGGGCGTGATCTCCAGCGCGTCGCGGCTGTCCTGGCACAGCGCCAGCTGGCGGCGGATGTCGTCCAGCGCCTCATGAAAGTTGGGCAGCTCCTCGTACAGATGGGCCATCGCCGGCAGACCGGAGGGCTTGACCTGGAAGCGGTCGGAGCCCAGCTCCAGCATGCGCTCGTAGGTGCTGCGCAGGTTCTCGTGTTCCTTGGGCGGCAGCTTGTTCAGCCGCCGTTCCACATCGTCACAGCGGTAGACGCTGCGCATCTGGGCGATGGGCAGACCACCGCCGCAAGCCACAGTCACCATCTCGGTCGATGAACGGTTCATTCACGTGCCTCCGCAGGCCAGCCAGGGTGCCGATGCCATTGCAGCCCATCGACGGCCCGGGTGATCGGTCGAAGTGGCTGCTGCAATGGCCGCTTTGCTGTGGCAAATACTAGCAAGCAGCGGGCCACCTTGGGTCCCCCTGGGGCATGGGGGCGGCCGCGCCGGCCGGGGCCAGGCAGTGGGCGACCTACTTGACCCAGGTGTTGAGCTGGATGATGGGCTGCAGCACGGCCAGCACGATCAGCATCACCACCGCGCCCATGGCCACGATCAGCAGGGGTTCGAGCAGTGTGGCCAGGGCCATGGCGCGGCGCTGCACCTCGCCACTGAGCTGCTTGGCGGCGCGGTCGAGCATCTGCGGCAACTGGCCGGTCTGCTCACCCAGGCGGGCGAACATGGCCAGCAGGCCAGGGAAGCGCTTCTTGGCCGCCAGCGCCGACGCCAGCGGCGCGCCTTCGCGCACCTGCACCAGCGCGTCCATCGCGTCGGCGCGCATGGCGCGGTTGGCCAGGGTCTCGGCGGCGGCCTGCAAGGCCTTGAGGATGGGCACGCCGGCGTTGGCCAGCATCGCCAGCGTGCCGGCAAAGCGCGCCGCGTTGTAGCCGCGCGCCATGCGACCCAGCAGCGGCAGGCGCAGCATGGCCGAGTCAAAGCGCAGGCGGAAGGGCTCGGCCCGCAGGGCGACCAACAGGCTCATCACGCCAGCGGCCACGGCCAGCAGCATCAGCCAGCCCCAGGTGCGCACAAAGTCGCTCAGGGCCAGCATGGCGGTGGTCAGAAAGGGCAGCGCACGCTTGCTGCTGGTGAACACGCCGGCCACCTGCGGCACCACATAGGTGACCAGGAAGATCACGATGACCAGTGCAATCAGCGACACGATGGCCGGGTACAGCGCCGCGCCAAGCAGCTTGGCGGCCAGCGCCCGGCGCTCCTCCAGGTCGTCGGCCAGGCGTTCGAGCACACCGCCCAGCGCGCCGCTTTGCTCACCGGCGGCCACCACCGCACGGTAGACCTCATCGAATTCACGCGGGGCGGTGCCCAGCGCGCGGGCGAACGGTGAACCGGCGTTGACTTCGGCCCGCAGGTGGGCGACCAGGTCGCGCTGGCGCAGGTCGTCGGCCTCGTCGGCCAGCGCAGTCAGAGCGCGCTCCAGCGGCAGACCGGCGGTGACCAGGCCGGCGAGCTGACGGGTCCAGACCGCCAGTGAGGTCTTGCTGAACACCGTCCGGGAAAAGCGTGTGCCCGCGGCCTGGCCCATCGTGGCCGCCACCGGTGCCACACCCAGCGGCACCAGGCCCTGCAGGCGAAGCTGGCTGCGCGCGGCCTTGGCATTCTCGGCCTCGACCACCCCGTTGCGGGCCTTGCCTTGGTCGTCCAGTGCTTCGTAGGTATAGGCGGGCATGAGCTTGTGGTGCGGCTTGGGAGGTGGTGCTCAGTCGCGCGTGACGCGCAGCACTTCTTCCAGCGAGGTGATGCCTTGCGCGACCAGGCGTTGCCCGTCCTCGCGCATGGTGACGTAGCCGGCGTTGGCGGCGGTCTTGGCAATGTCGGCCTCGGCGGCGCGGTTGTGGATTAGCTCACGCAGCGCTTCGTCCACCACCATCAGCTCATACACGCCGGTGCGGCCCTTGTAGCCGGTCTGGCCGCAGTCGGCGCAGCCCACCGGGTGCCAATGGCCTTGTGCGTCCTCGCGCTTGCAGCTCAGGCAGAGCTTGCGCACCAGGCGCTGGGCCTGGGTGCCGAGCAGGCTGCTGGACAACAGATAGGGCTCCACGCCCATGTCGATCAGCCGGGTGATGGCACTGGGCGCGTCGTTGGTGTGCAAGGTGGCCAGCACCAGGTGGCCGGTGAGCGAGGCCTGGATGGCGATCTGCGCGGTCTCGAAGTCACGGATCTCGCCGATCATGATCACGTCCGGGTCCTGCCGCAGGATGGCGCGCAAGGCCTTGGCGAAGGTCAGCTCGATGCGGTTGTTGACCTGGGTCTGACCGATGCCGGCCAGTTCGTACTCGATCGGGTCTTCCACCGTCAGCACATTGGTGCTGCCGGTGTCGATGCGGCCCAGGCTGGCATAGAGCGTGGTCGTCTTGCCCGAGCCGGTGGGGCCGGTGACCAGCACGATGCCATGGGGCTGGTGCACCAGGCGGTCGAACGCGCTCAGCACCTTGCCGCTCATGCCCAGTGCTTCCAGCGTGAACATCGATTCGGTCTTGTCCAGCAGCCGCAGCACCGCCCGCTCACCATGGGCGCTGGGCAGGGTGGACACGCGCACGTCGATGGCCCGGCCGCCAATGCGCAGGCTGATGCGGCCGTCTTGCGGCAGGCGCTTCTCCGAGATGTCGAGCTCGGCCATGATCTTCAGCCGCGAGATCAACGCCGCATGCAGTGCGCGGTTGGGCTGCACCACCTCGCGCAGCCTGCCGTCGACACGAAAGCGCACCGAGCTGCTGCGCTCATAGGGCTCGATGTGGATGTCCGATGCGCCGTCTTTCGCGGCCTGCGTCAGCAGTGCATTGAGCATGCGGATGATCGGTGCGTCGTCGGCGGCTTCGAGCAGGTCTTCGACCGCCGGCAGGTCTTGCAGCAGACGCGACAGGTCGACCGTGCCCTCGAGCTCGCCGACCACCGTGGCCGCGCTGCTGCCGCTGCCGGCATAGACGCTGCTGATGCGCTGGGCCAGCGTGGCCGGCTCTTCGCGTTCGACCCGGGCCACGGCGTGGCAGCGCAGCACCTCGCCCAGGGCGCCGCTGAGCGGGGCGTCGGCACTGGCCGCGCCGACGAACAACACCGGCACCTCGCCATCGTCCTCCAACAGCAGGTTGTGGGCCTTGGCAAAGCCGTAGGGCAGGGGGTGACGCAGGGCAGCCATGGTCGATGGCCTCGCTCAGGGCAAGCGGTTCGCGGGCAGCGGCGCCGTCATCGGTATCGTCGATGGCACCGATATCGGCGCCGGCCTGGTGATGGCTCCGGTGGCGGGGTCGATGGCCGGCACCGTGCCCGGCAGCGGCGGCAGCTGGGGCGAGTCGGTGATCTTCAACACCCTGCTGGGCGCTGGCTGAGTTTCCTGCTGGCGGGCGCGGATGGCCTCGTAGCGGTCGATCGTGATCGCATTGGCGGCCTGGGCGTCGCGCATCACCACCGGCCGCAGGAAAACCAGCAACACGGTCTTGGTGCGGCGCCGGTTCTCGCTGCGGAACAGGTTGCCCATCATCGGGATGTCGCTCAACACCGGCACCCGGGACTCGCCGTCGACATAGCTGTCCTTCATCTGCCCGCCCAGCACCATGATCTGGCCGTCGTCGACCACCACCGTGGTTTCCAGCGAGTTCTTGTTGGTGGTCGGACCGTTGGAGTTGCTGGTCGATGTGCCGACCACGCTGGAGTTCTCCTGGAACACCGACATGCGCACCACGCCACCCTCGCCGATCTGGGGCTTGATCTTCAGCGTCAGGCCCACGTCCTTGCGCTCGACGGTCTGAAACGGGTTGACGGTGGCGCCGGCGCTGCCGGTGTTGGTGAAGCTGCCGGTCACAAACGGCACGTTCTGACCGACCACGATCTTGGCCTCTTCGTTGTCCAGTGCCACCAGGTTGGGCGTGGACAGGATGTTGGTGCCGTCCACCGTCTCCAGGAAGCGCGCCAGCGCACCCAGCGTGTAGACGCCGTTGACCATGTTCAGCAGGCCCAGGTTCAGCCCGTTGTTGGCCGCGCCGACCAGGCCGCTGACTGCGCCACTGGATCCGGCCGCGGTGACATTGAGGATGTTGTTGGCGCTGGTGCCGAAGTTGGTGCCGGCGACCAGGCCGAGCCTGTCGCCGGCCTTGCCCAACAGGCCCTGCCACTGGAAGCCGAGCTCGGCGGCCTTGTTGGCCTCCATCTCGACGATCATCGATTCGACATAGACCTGGGCCCGGCGGCCGTCGAGCTGGTCGATGACGGCGCGGATCTGGCGGTACAGCGGCTCGGGCGCGCTGATGACCAGCGAATTGGTGGCCGGGTCGGCCTGAATGAAGCCGCCGGTGGACGGCTGGGCCGACGCCGACAGCGGCGAGTTGGCCGCGCTGGCTCCGGCCGCACCGCCCACGGCGGTGCTGCTGGCACCGGCACCGATGCTGCCCAGGCCGCTTGGCGAACTGGCACCGCCCCCCCCACTGCCGCCGCCGCCAAAGGCCGCACGCAGCACGGTGGCGAGCTTGGTCGCGTCGGCATTCTTCAGGTAGACCACATTGATCTGACCGGCCGGGCCACCGATGCCGGGGCGGTCGAGCTGCTCGACCAGCGCACGCGCAGACGCCAGCCGTGCCGGGTTGGCGGCGCGCAGGATCAAGGTGTTGCTGCGTGCGTCGGCCAGCACCGACAGGCCTGCACTGGCCCCGCCGCCAGGCACGCCCGGCACGCCGGCCGTGGCGCCGTCGCCCAGGCGCTGCACCAGCGTGGCCAGATCAGAAGCAATGGCGTAGCGCACCGGCACGACCTCGACGTCGGTGTTGGAGGGCTGGTCCAGCGCGGCAATGATCTTGCCCAGCCGGGTCAGGTTGTCGGCGTAGTCGGTGATCACCAGCGAGCTGGTCGCGGGGTTGGCGTTGATGGTGTTGTTGGGGCTGATCAAGGGGCGCAGCACGGCCACCAGGTTGTTCGGGTTTTCGTGGTTCAGGCGGTAGATCTGGGTGATGACCTGGTCGCCGCGCTGGCCGGTCGGGCCCACCGACACCGTGCCCGACTGCAGCTTGGCGTCGGCCTCGGGCACCACCTTGAGCAGGCCGTTGTTGTCAACCACCGCAAAGCCCAGGCCACGCAACGCAGCCTGGTACTGCAGCCAGGCGTTGCCGACCGACATGGCCTGCTCGCTGTAGACGGTGATCACGCCCTTGACGCGCGGGTCGACCAGGATCTGGCGGTCCATCATGGCCGACATGGCGCGGCTGACGGCCTCGATGTCGGCATTGACGAAGTTCAGCGTGACCTGGGTCGACGGGCGCATCGCGCCCTTGCGCGCGGCGCCGGTCTGGGCCGAGGCGGCCTGGGGCAGCAGCGACAGCAGCGTGGCCGCGGCCAGGGCCACCAGCGCGGCGACGGGGGCATGGCGGTGCGCTGACCGCGTTGCGGCGGAATGGGTCATGGTCATCCGATCGAAATGACGGACAGCGCACCCTGGCGCCGGCCGATGATGTTGAGCAGGTTGGCCAGTGCTGCTGCCTGGCCGGGCGCCGCCTGGGCTTGGCCACGAAAGCGCAGCCCGGTGGCCGTGAACTGGCCGCTGCCGTCGATTTGCAGCGCACCGCCCAGGGTGCGCAGTTGCAGCCGAGCCGCGTCGCCGGCGGCTGTGCCGCCCTGCAGTTCAACACGGTAGCTGCCCAGTGCCGGCAGCGGTGACAGCCGCGACGACATGTTCAGCAGATCCAGCGCCAGGTCGCCGCCCAGCTGCCACTGGCCGCCACGGCTGTGCATGTTCAGGCCTGCGCTGCTCAGTTGCAGACTGCCGCCAAGTTGCAGCGTGTTCCAGGGCGTGCCCAGGCCAGCCAGCAAGGACGCCGGCCAGAAGGCCAAGGCTTGGTTGCCGGCGGCGTCGCCGGGCAGACCCGTGGGCTGGGCGGCGGCCACCGCAGCGGGGCCAGGCTCAACGGTCTGTGTGGTGGTTGGGGTTGGTGCCTGGTTGGTTTCAGGCACCAGTGTCAGGCGCAGTCCGGACCATCCCGGTTGCAGCGAAAACGTGAGCTGGCCCGCAATGCAGCAGGTCTGGGCCAGTTGCAGGCGCAGGCCCTGCCAGCCCGGCCGCAGCTGCCAATGCAGCCGGTCGGGCAGGGTGGCGGCGTCGCGGCTGCCGGGCCCGCCGGTGAGCACCAGCAAAGCGCTGCCCGTCCATACACTGCCACGGGCCTGAGCCAGCAGCATGCGGCCGCCGCTGGCCTGGTTCAGCGCGCTGGCCAGCCAGGGCGCCGGTGCGGCCATCGCCACGCCCAGCAGCAGGCCCATCAGCGATCCCCACAGCGCCCAGCGCCGACCGGCACGCTGGCTGCGCTGCCAGTGCTGGTCGGCGGGGTTGTTGGCCGCCCGGCGGCCCGGCTGGCGCATCACGGCTTGGCCGCCAGGGCCACGGTCAGGCTGCCGTCGTAGCGGCCCGGCGCGGTCATCGTCAGCGTGGCGTTGACGACCCGGGCATGGGCGCCGGCACGGGCCTCGGCCAGCCAGTCGCGCAATTGGTCGCCGCTGATGCCGCTCAGATTGAGCAGCGCGCGCTGGCCCTGCAGGCTGAGTTTGCCTGCGCTGCCCAGGCGAGCGGTGGCCGCGTTCAATGCGGCCTGGGCCTGCTCGTTGTTCACCGGTGCGGCACCACGCAAGGCCTGGGCCTGGCCGGCCAGGGCCTGCATCTGCTGCCACTGGGCGTCTTGCGCATCGCGCTGGGCGGGCAGGGTGGCCAGCGTGCGCCAGGCTGGCGCAATGGCCAGTGACCAGAGCAGGAACAGGCCCAACACCGCAGCCACCAGCTTCAGCATGCGCTGGTCGCGAGCAGACTGCGTGGTCCAGGCGCGGCGCACCGCCTCGCGGGCGGGGTTCAGCGCGGGCAGGGCGCGACTCAGAGCGTCGGGTTTCATGTCGTGACGCCTGGTCAGGGGGTGGTGAGCTTGCCTGCGCGCTGAATCAGCAGCCTGCCGTCGGTCTGCCCCAGTGCCCAGCCGCCGGCCATCAACCGGCTGCGGAACTGGGCCTGCTGGGCTTCGCCCCAGCCTGCGGCAACCAGGCTCAAGCGGCCCGGCTCGAAGCGCAGCTGGGCCGCAGGCGCCTGGCCGTCGGGCCAGGCCACCGCAGCGGCGCCGAGCAGGGTCTCCAGGTCGTTGTCACCGGCCACGCCGGCGGCCTCGCGCAGGCTGTCGGTCTCGCTGCGCATCTGCAATGGCGCGTCCAGTACCGAACGGACCTGCGGAAAGCTGCTGCGCAGCAGAGCGTTCATGGCGCTGCGCTGGTCTTGCAGCGCGCGCTGCTGCTGCCAGGCATACAGGTTCAGGCCCAGCACCTGGACCAGGGCCAGCGTGGCCAGGCCCAGGCGCACCGGCCGCCATGTCGGGCTCATCAACTGGTGCCACAGGTTGCCCAACGCACGCATACCCCGGCGGCTGGGCGCCAGGTCAAATTGCAACAGCTGCCAGGGCGAGCGCACCGCAGCCAGCGCCAGTTCGGCATCACTGCGCAAGGCTACGGTGGGTGCGGGGGCGCCTTCGGCGGGCTGCAGCGCACGTTCGGCCAGCGCGGCGGCGGCGGCGGTGGCGGTGGCTTGTGCGCCAGCGGCCAGCCAGCGTGCCTGAAGGCCATGGGCCAGGCTGCCGGCCAGGGGCAGGCACAGGGCCTGGTCGGCGTCGCTCAGCGCCAGCCAGGCGCTGCTGGGCTCACCCGAGTCGTCGCTGGAGAACACATGCAGTGCGGGCGTGGTGCCGGCGGCCAGCGCAGGCGCCCAGGCCGGCACCAGCCGGTCGATGACCAGGCCGGCGCTGTGCAGAATGGCAAGCTGGTCCCGCAGCCAGGGCTTGTGCAGCGCCGCCAGCCAGGTCGGCTGGCCCGGGCTGTGGCCTGGCGCCAGCGCCAGGTGCACCTGCTCGTCGTCGGTCAGCAACTGCTCTTCAAGCAGGCCGGCCAGCGCCGCGCGCAGGCGGTTGGCCGGGGCCTTGGGACAAACGGGCCGGTGCCAGGCCAGTTCGAGCGCCGGCACCACCACCATCACGCTGGCAGCCTTGGGCATCAGCGCCGGGTTGGAACGGCCCTGACGGCTGATGGCCAGGCCATCGCCACTGAGCAGCCAGACCAGTTCATCGGCCGGCGCGGACGGCGGCGCTGGCGACGCACCCGGCACGCGGTGGCGCGCCGACAACAGAATCACAAGCATGGCCATGGCACGGGTTGGGGCAGGGGTTTGGTCTTGGGCTGCAGAAGGCGGACGGCGCTGAAATCGCGTGCCCGGCCGGGTACGCAGCGCTGGATTGTGCGGCAGGCGTCGACGGGTCTAAACCGCAAACAAGCCCTCACCGCAGGCCAGCCGCGACCTTGACCTCGCGCTGGCGGCTGCGGGTCAGCACGTCGTTGCCGCGCCGTTCGACCAGCGAGCGCTGCTGCAGCAAGCGGTCGGCCAGCCGCAACTGGCCATGGACCTCAAAGAACGAGGACTTCACATCGACCAGTCCGGCGGGCACGGCGGTGCTCAGCCCCAGCACCTGCCAGGCCTGTTCGACGTTGCGGATGGGCTGGCGGCCACGGGCCTGCACCAGGCGGTCGGCGCTGCCCAGATCGACGCCCGGAATCGCGGCGGCCAGGACCTCGCGCGGCGCGGTGTTGAGGTTGATCGGCGTGGCCGAGGGCAGCAGCACGACAAAGGGGCTCAGCGCGGCTACTTCGGCCTCGGACAGGCCCAGCCAACTCAGGTCGGCCAGCGTTTGCGGCATCAGGGCTGCGCTGTCGCTGTCCGACCCATCGCCGGCCGCATGGGCGTTGATCAGGCCGTTGCCCAGCAGCGCGGCCGTAGCCGAGGACAGGCCGGCGGCGGCACACAGTTTCTCAAGCAGCGCCAGATGCGGCGCCGACAAGGGCTTGTCACCGAGCAGGTTGGTCAGGTTGTAGCGTGCCTGCGCGTCTTCGATGGCGCCGGACAGAAAGGCCTCGATATCGGCATCGGCGGCGCTGTTGTTGTTCTGATCGATGGCCAGAAAGGTCGACAATCTGGCCTCTGCCAGCGGCGTGGCCCAGGGCTCATGCAGGCTGGTGACGCGGCCCGAGCGGGCGTCCTCGCGCAAGATCAGCCGGGCCCAGTCGAGTGCGCCGCTGAGAATCCACGCGCTCTGCACCCGGCCCCGCTCTGCCGTCTCGACCCGAATCGCCTTCCACTGCTGCCAGACCATGCCCGAGGCCAGCGTGGCCACTACGGTGAGAACGACCATGGCCACCAGCAGGGCGGCGCCTCGGGCGGGTGGGTGGCGGGCAGAACGCTGTGCTGAACGCGGGCTCATGGCATTTGGGGCGACAACAGCACGTCCTTGGTCAATCGGCCTTCAGGCAGGTCGATCTGCAGCCGAACGCCGCTGGGCAATTGCGTGCGCGGCTGGGCCAGCACAGGCGTGGTCGGCTGGGCCTGCGCCGCGCCTGCGATGCTGCCAGCGCCGGCTATGCCGGCCTGAGCGCCCTGGGCGCCGCTGGCGGCGACGCCGGGCGTGCCGGCCAGCGCGCCGCCGTTGGCCTGGCCAGTGGCTGCCGGCGTGACCACGTCGGGCGCGTCGGTGACCAGATCGCCGCTGGACTGGGCATTGCTCCAGCCCTGGCCACGGTAGAAATAGACCTGCCAGTCGGTCACGCCATCGAGCAGGCGCAGCTGTTCGGGTTCGCGGCCCTGCAGTTGTTGGCTGGCGAGCCAGGCCTGGCTCAGCGCGGCGCGCCGGGTGGTCGGCGGGCTGGCCCAGCGCTGCCACTGGCCGCTGCGCAGCGACCAGACCACGATCTGCACGCCGCCTTCGGTGCGGCGGGCAATGCGCATCGACGCGCCGTCGAACTGCAATCCCGGCACGGCCGGGCTGTTGTAGACCGACTGCAGGTCTTGTTCCCATTGGTCGACCAGCGCGGCCACGCGCAGCGTGCGCTCGGTCGCGGCCGCGCCAAAGACGCGGGCCCGGCCCATGCTGGCCACGCCCTGCCAGCCCATGCCGGCCATCACCGCCATGATCAACAGGGCCACCAGCACCTCGACCAGGGTGAATCCGGCGCGGCCATGCCGTCCATGCGGTCGTGTGGCCATCTTCAGTAGCGACCCAGCACGGTGGACAGGCTGACCAGGACCGGGCCGTCTTCGGTGCTGACCACCGCATCGATCCGGCGAAAGTTCGGGTTCGGTGTGCCCTGGGTGCGCAGTTGGCCACGAAAGTTGCGGCCCAGCTGCTGGCAGACGAACTGGGTCTCGCCGATGCCGGGAAACTGGCGCATCAGCCGCAGCTCGGTCAGCGCGTTGTCGGCGCACCAGTGCGCCGCGCTGACCTCGGTCAGCCGCTGCGCGTTGTCGGTCAGGCTGCCTGCGGCCCGCAAGCCCGCGCCCAGGGCAATGGCCACGATGGCCAGCGCGACCAGCACCTCGACCAGCGTGAAGCCGGCCGCAGGCCGGGGGTTGTGGCCGCTCATCGCGGGGCCGCAGCCGTGCCGGCGTCGGCCTCGGGCAGCAACACGGCAAAAGGCGATAGCCCGTCGGTGACCAGCACGATCTGCCGCTCACCGCGCAGCAACACGATGCGTTGCGCGCCAATCAGCGGCTCTGGGCCCAGCCGCAGCCAGCGCGCGCCTTCAATGCGTGCCGTGGTCTGGTCGTCCAGCCAGCGCACCTGAGGCAGGATGCCGGCGGGCAGGCCGACGAAGCGGAAATGCTCGGCGGCCTCATGTGCCGGGCCTGACTTGTCGCCGGGGGCGACCAGCTCGAAACGCAGCGCAATGCCATTGGCCCTGGCCTCGGCGCGGCCGGCCTCGAGCAAGGCCGACAGGCGCATGGCTTCTTGTTCGAGCCGGTCTTCGTCGCCCGAGCGCATGGTCAGGGCGATCAGCCCGGAGGCCAGGGCCACCATCAGCAGCACAACCAGCAGTTCGACCAGGGTGAAGCCCTGGCCGCGCCGGCCAGGAGCACGGTGCCCGCGCATGCCAGCCCGGCGCTCAGGCTGTCGTTGCCGCATGGCTTGGTGGCCCTATTGCCACGAGCCCAGATCGGCGTTCTTGCCTTCGCCACCGGCTTGGCCGTCCGCGCCGTAGCTGAAGATGTCGACCTCGCCCTTCACGCCAGGGAAAATGTACTGATAGGGGCGACCCCAGGGGTCTGCGGGCAGCTTGTCCAGATAGGCGCGCCAGTTCGGCGGCACCACGCCCGTGCTGGGCTTCTTGACCAGGGCGTCCAGGCCCTGCTCGGCGCTGGGGTAACGCTGGTTGTCCAGCTTGTACAGCTTGAGCGCCTGGACCAGGTTGTTGATGTCGGTGCGGGCGGCGGTGACGCGCGCATCGTCGGTGCGCTCCAGCACATTGGGCACGATCAGCGCCGCCAGCACGCCGATGATGACCAGCACGACCAGCAATTCGATCAGCGTGAATCCGCGCGCAAGCTGCGCCTTGAACGCGGATGCTGCGGGCGCCTTCAGGCGCCTCGGGGACAGGACGCCGGGTTGGACAGTGAACAAGCGCATGCAATAAGGCCGGCGCGGGCACGCACGGCAGCTGTTGGGGTCGAGCCTCGGATCATAATCTCGACCATGGGTGCACGACTGATGTCTCTGCTGATCTGGGCCGCTGTGGCGGCGACCGCCGTGGTCTGGGCTTTGAAAATGGGCGTTCAGGCCGAACCTGTGCCGGCGCAGGCGGTGACTGCCCTGCCGACCGTGGCCACAGGAGGTGATCTGGGCCGGGTCTTCGGCCAGGCGCCGGCGGTTGCCGTGGTGGCCGAAGAAGCGGCGCCGACGGACAGCCGCTTCCAGTTGGTGGGCGTGGTCGCACCCAAGGGCGCCGCACGCAGCGGCCTGGCGCTGATCTCGATCGACGGCAAACCGGCACGGGCGCTGCAGGTCGGCCGTGAGCTCGAGCCGGGCCTGACTCTGGTTTCGGTGGGTCATCGACAGGTTGAGCTCGGTCGCCAAGGCGCCGCCGCGCTGCGGCTTGAATTGACGCCAGTGCCCGAGGCCCAGCGGGGTCGCCCCAGCGATGGCGCGATGGCAGTGCCTGCCGGTTTCGGTGCCATGGTGCCCGGTGCGGCGGGCCTGCCGCCCATGGCTGTGGGACAGGTTCCGCCTGGCCTGCGGCGTGGCCAGGTGCTGCGCATGCCGCCGGCTGTTGCGCCAGGCATGGGCGCGGCCGCGCCGGTGCAGAGCGAGCCAGACGCCACACCGGTGGGCTCGCCGCAAGACCCGCCCACGGCGGGTCGGATGCAGTTGCGCTGATCTGCCGCGTTCCCTTTCACCGCGCGCTTCACCGCACGCTTCACCGCACGCTTCAGGCCGTGGTTCAGGGCATGCCGGGCAATGTGGGGCTGTGCGGGTCGTACAGGCTGCGGACCACCGGGGCTTCAAAGCCGGCGGGGTGCGAATCCCCCGCGTCGTCCATCTCACTGAGCAACTCGGCGGCGCTGCGCACCAGCGGCCATGACAGGCAGGCACCAGTGCCATCGAGCGTGTTCAGGCCAAGCTCGAGCAAGGCACTGGCCTGGAACAGGGCCAGCGCCCGGTCCAGCCCGGGATGGCTCTGGCTGCGGCAGAACACGCAGTAGTCGGTGACCGATTCGGCAATGCGCGAGGCCACCAGCAAGGCCGCACAGGCGGCAATGCCGTCGACCATGACCAGATGGCGCTTGCTGGCGGCCACCAGCATCACGCCCACCATCACCGCCGTCTCGAAACCACCAAAGGCCGCCAGCACCTCCACCGGATCAGTCAACTGGCGGTGACGGCCCTGTGCACCCTGCAACACGATCATCAGGTGGGCCAGCGACTCCTCGTCCATGTTCTGGTCGCTGACGATGAATTCGCGCAGCGGCACCTGACCCAATTGCGACAGCAGCAGCGACGCGGCCTCGTGCGAGCCCTGCCCCAGGCCGGCGCAGGCCACCAGATTGCCCGGCAATGAATCGCCAATTTCCATGCCCGCACGGATGGCGGCATGGGCTTGCTCGAGGCTCATCGCCGCGCTGAGGCGGGCGTTGCGTGTGCCATGGGCGATCTTGCGTTGCACCAGCCGGTCCTGGGGCTGCACCCGGTTGGCCAGGCCGCAGTCGACCACCGAAAGCGCCAGGCCCATCTGGCGCGCAAACATCGCCATCGGATGCTTGCCGGCGAGCAGCCGCAGCGCCACCTCATCGGTCTGGCGGTCTCCGGCGGTCGGAATGCCGTCCACAGCCAGGCCATGGTCGGCCGCAAAGATGACCAGTTGCGGCTGACTGAAGCGCGGTTTGAGCGACTGTTGCAGCAGGCCCAGACGGACCGCCACGGGTTCAAGCTCGCCCAGGCTGCCAGGCGGCTCGTCGGGGCGCTGCAGGCGCTGGAGCAGGGCCTGCTCGAACCGGGGATTGGCGGTTTCGGCGATCAAGGGCATGGTCTTGAGTGTACGGAGGCCAGGATCAGCGCAGGAACAAGCGGTACACGGGGTTCGCTGTTTCCTCCACACATGGGAAGGCCAGAGCGTCCAGGAAGGTCTGGAACGCAGCCTCGTCGGCCTGCGGCACCTGGATGCCCACCAGGATACGGCCATGGTCGGCGCCCTGGTTGCGGTAGTGAAACAGGCTGATGTTCCAGCCCGGATGCATGCTCGACAGGAAGCGCATCAGCGCGCCCGGCCGTTCCGGAAAGACGAAGCGGAACAAGCGCTCGTCGGCGGCCAGCGCCGAGCGACCGCCGACCAGGTGGCGCAGATGGCTCTTGGCCAGTTCGTCGTCGGTGAGGTTGACAGCGGCAAAGCCATGGCGCTCGAAGTTGCGGCCGATCTTGTCGGCCTCCTCGCGTCGGCTGATGGCCAGGCCGACAAAGACATGGGCCTGCTGCGCGTCCGAGATGCGGTAGTTGAATTCGGTCACGGCGCGCGGTCCGACCAGTTCGCAGAAGCGCTTGAACGAGCCGCGCTCCTCGGGGATGGTGACGGCGAACAAGGCCTCGCGCTGCTCACCGATCTCGGCCCGTTCGGCCACAAAGCGCAGCCGGTCGAAATTCATGTTCGCGCCGCAGGTGATGGCGACCAGGGTCTGGCCCTTGAGCTTGTGCGTGGCCACGTACTGCTTCATCGCCGCCACGCCCAGCGCACCCGCGGGCTCAAGAATGCTGCGCGTGTCCTGGAACACATCCTTGATCGCCGCGCAGACCTCGTCGGTGTCCACCACCACGAAGTCGTCGACCAGCTTGCGGGTCAGGCGAAAAGTCTCCTCGCCCACCTGCTTCACCGCGGTGCCGTCGGAGAACAGGCCGACATCGGTCAAGATGATGCGCTTGCCGGCCTTGACCGAGCGCAGCATGGCGTCAGAGTCGCGGGTCTGCACGCCGATGACCTTGATCTCTGGCCGCAGGGCCTTGATGTAGCTGGCCACGCCCGAGATCAGCCCGCCGCCGCCGATGGCCACGAACACGGCGTGGATCGGCCCCTGGTGCTGGCGCAGCAACTCCATCGCCACGGTGCCCTGGCCGGCGATCACGTCGGGGTCGTCAAAGGGGTGCACCAGCGTCAGTTGCTCGGCCTGCAGCAGCAGCAGGGCATGGGCATTGGCGTCAGAAAAACTCTCGCCATGCAGCACCACCTCGGCGCCCAGCGCCACCACGGCGTCGATCTTGAGCCGAGGCGTGGTCACGGGCATCACCACCACGGCGCGGCAGCCCAGTTTCTTGGCCGACAAGGCCACGCCCTGGGCATGGTTGCCGGCCGAGGCGCAGATCACGCCGCGCGCCAGTTGCTCGGGCAGCAGTTGCACCATCTTGTTGTAGGCGCCGCGCAGCTTGAAGCTGAACACCGGCTGCTTGTCCTCGCGCTTGAGCAACACCGCATTGCCCAGCCGGCGCGACAGGTTGCGCGCCGGATCGAGTGGGGATTCAACCGCCACGTCGTAGACCCTGGCGGTGAGGATCTTCTTCAGGTATTGGGCGGCGGTGGGGGCGTTCTTGGCGCTGGGCATGCGGGCCTGCCTGGTCTGGCGGCGCTGCGCGCAGCCGGTGGCGCAGCGGGCTTTGCTGCAGCGCCGCATGATAGCCGTCAGCCTGCTGCGGGCCGCCGTGACCGGCTTGAGCGCGTGGACGAAAAAAGGGCCCGGGACTTGCGCCCTGGGCCCCAATCCACCATCGAAAGGAGGTGGAGGAGACAAGCTGCCGGGCGGCGGCGACCACCCGTGAAAGCCAGTCTATCTGCAGAATTGCTGCGCCGCAATATGATCTGCCGTGATGTTCCAAAGCAAGCCCAGCACCGGGCTGCGCATGGCTGCACAGCGGCACTGCGTGGACGCACTTTGGCGGTCCACAGGGTCCGATCAACAACGAAGGAATGGCAATGGATGTGACGGTTCAATGGCTGCCCGAGCGCGGCATGGCGATGCTGGCTGAGACCGGCAGCGGGCACTTGCTGACCATGGACGGTGCGCCCGACGGCGGCGGACGCAACCTGGGGCCCAGACCCATGGAGACGGTGCTGGCCGGTGCCGGAGGCTGCAGCGCCTATGACGTGGTGCTGATCCTGCAGCGCAGCCGGCAGGCGGTCAGCGGCTGCAGCGTCAAGCTGCAGGCCGAACGCGCGGCAACCGAGCCCAAGGTGTTCACCAAGATCCACATGCACTTCAGGGTCAGCGGCAAGGGCCTGGCCGAGGCTGCCGTGGCGCGCGCAGTGAAGCTGTCGCATGAAAAGTACTGCTCGGCCACGGCCATGCTCGGGCGCACGGCGGAAATCAGCACCAGCTTCGAGATCGTGGCCACTTGATCCGGGCCGGACAGCTGCGGCCCCGCAGCGGCCGATCAGAGAATATGGGCGGTTCGGGTCATCACCTTGGCCGCGCCGCGCATCAACCAGCGCAGCGGCGCAGGCAGGCGCAGGGCGCCGGCGTTCTGCGCCGCGTCGGCATGGCGCGCCTCGTCGTCCTTCATCTGCGCCACCACCGCGCGTGAAGCCGCGTCGGCCCCGGGCAGGCGCTGCAGGTGGCCGGCCAGATGGGCCTCGACCTGGCGCTCGGTCTCGACCACAAAGCCCAGGCTGATGCGCTCGCCTGCGCGACCGGCGACCAGGCCGATGGCGAAAGCACCGGCGTACCAGATCGGGTTGAGCAGGCTGGGCCGGTCGCCCAGTTCGGTCAGGCGCTGTTCGGTCCAGGCCAGGTGGTCGGTTTCTTCGCGGCCAGCGGCCTGCATCTGCGCCCGCAAGGCCGGCGTGCGGGCGGTCAGGGCCTGTGCCGCGTACAAGGCCTGGGCGCAAACTTCGCCAACGTGGTTGACGCGCATCAGCGCGCCGGACAGCCTGCGCTGCTCGTCGGTCAGCGGCGGTGCGGGATCATCGCCGGCCTCGGCCGAGGGTCTGGGCATCGGCCGCGCCGCCGTGGCGCTGCGGCTCAGGGTACGCAAGGCCAGATCAGCGCTGGCCAGCCAAGCATCAGGGTTCACCATAGGTTGAAGCTTAGCGCCAGCCAGCGAGCCGGCCAGGGCGGTGCCCCTGTGGCGCGTTGTTGGCAGACAACAGCCAAGGCCCTTTTGGCGCCAAACCTTTGCCAGAGGTCCCTGGCAATGGTGCAATAGATGCAACTTCCGATGAGGAGGTTGGCCTGACCGGCCCCCACCGAACTGGTGAGAGGGTTCTCACGGGATCGGGACCTCTTGTTCAACTTAGGAGATAACCGCAATGAAAAAGTCTCTTCTGGCCCTGGCCGTTCTGGGTGCCTTCTCTTCCGTCGCTTCGGCCCAGTCCAGCGTCACGATGTATGGCCGCGTTGACCTGTCGGTCGGCAAGAATTTCGGCTCGGCCAACAAGGTCATGCAAAACGGTTCAGGCAGCCGCCTGGGCATGCGTGGCGCTGAAGACCTGGGCGGTGGCATGCAAGCCCTGTTCAACATCGAAACCCGTTTCGATGCTGACACTGGCGCTGCCCAGAACTTCGGCAACACCGTCGTCGGCGCGCCGGCTGGCACCGCAGTCAACAACCGTTTCTGGGGCGCCCGCTCGTTGGTCGGCCTGAAGGGCAGCTTCGGCCAGGTCGCACTGGGTCGTGAGTACACCACCGCATTCCTGGGTTCGCAGCTGATTGCTGACCCGTGGGGCTGGGACACCGCTGTGGCCAGCGCTGCCCACGGCACCGTCGGCCTCACCGGCCTGGGCATCGCCCGGGTCCGCAACGACAGCGCAGTGACCTACAACTTCGCTGCCAGCGGCTTCAGCTTCGGCGCCCAGATCGCCGAGGCCACCGACACCATCAACAACTTCCAGAAGAAGCCTGTCAACTTCGCGCTGGGCTACTCGGGTGGCCCGTTCAGCGTGCACATGGGTTACGAAAAGTCGGGCGCCGTGGCTGCCGCCGCAGAGAAGCTCACCACCCTGGGTGGCTCGTTCAACCTCGGCGTCGTCAAGCTCGGTGCTTTTGCTGCCCGCGGCACCACCGCCGCCAACGTCTCCCGCAAGAGCTACATGCTCACCGCCGTGGCGCCGATGGGCCAAGGCGAATTCCGTGCGGCACTGGGCCAGCGCGAAGTCGGTGTCGTCAAGGACATCAAGCTGTTCGCGGTGGGCTACCACTACGCTCTGAGCAAGCGCACCACGATCTACACCGACTTCGGTCGCAACGGTGCTGCAGCCACCGAGAAGACCGCCTACGACTTCGGCATCAAGCACAACTTCTGATGGGCTTGGGTCACCGGCCGGCCCTTCACGGGGTGCGGCTGGTGCCGAATCAAACCGCCTTCGGGCGGTTTTTTTTGCGCCCGGCAGAGGCGCAATCTTGCGGGTGCAAGTCCCGCCGTCAATTGACCACCGCGAACGAAGTGACGCGTAACGGCATGAGGGCGACCGAGTGGGCGCAGCATGCAGCAAGTGGTACATCGGCTGCGGCCGTGCATGCTGGGCTGGAAGGCGTACTTCGGGCTGGCGCAGACGCCCCAAGTCTGGCGCGAGCTGGACGCGTGGCTGCGTCACCGCCTGAGGGCGATCCAGCTGCGGCACTGGAAACCGCCGACGACGGTGTACCGCGAGCTCCAGGCGCTGGGCGCGGCGGAGATCGTTGCAAGACGGGTGGCGGGCAACAGCGCTGGAGGTGCAACAGCAACCACCTGCTCAAGACGGTGCTGACCATCGCCTGCTTCGACAGACTGGGTGTGCCCCGGCTCGCATCACCTCAAACGCTCGAACCGCCCGATGCGGACCCGCATGCCGGGTGGTGTTTGTGGAAGGAACGCCCGACCCCTTGGGGCAGGCCCACATCGCCACGCAAACCGTTGACCTGAAAAATCCTGGAGCTGATGGCGCCGCGCCTGACTGGGCTGCGGAGGGGCACACGAACCTTGTGCGCTTGCGTTGGCTCGTCAACACGGCATTGCGAGCACGCTCCAATCGACCTCTCGCCGTCTCGGACTTCAAGGATTCGAAGTGCCATTCACGCTCATCGCCGAGCTTCGCCCCCAACGGGCTCGCGCACTCGAGGCAGAAGCGGCGGCACGCTCCGCGGCAATGCCGGACGCGGCGATCAAAAGCAGTTGGCCCGGCAAACGCCGCGCCCGAGCTCTAAGAGCGAGCTCGTGGCCGCGCCCATGCCAGGCATGGTCAAATCCGAGACGATCGCGTCTGGGGCGCTCGAAACAATAGCCCCGAGCGCGCTGCTCGCGTCATAGAACACGGCGACATCGCGCCCGCTCAGGCGCTCAGAGAGCAGCGCGGCAAGCATGTCCGCAGAGTCGCGGTCGTCGTCGATCACAAAAATGCGCGCGGCGCCCATGGTCAGTTCCTCTAACATGGGCGCTTTGCTGCAAACCCCGTGCCTGCATGCCGGGAACCCATGCGCCTCTCCGAATTCATCGCAACCTTCCAAGGGCACATCATTGTGGAGGCTGTCGCCTTCGCCCGCACGCTCGCCACTTTCACCGAAGCCGATGAGGCCATCGTCCGGGACCATATCCCGGAGATGCTGGGCGTCATCGTGGCGGACCTCAGCGACTCCCAGAGCCGGGCGGCGAGCGTCGCGAAGAGCCATGGGCTGGCCGCTGCCGCCGCCACCCTCACCAACGCGGACCTGCATGGGCGCCATCGCGCCCAAAGCGGCCTGAGCATCGAGCTTTTGGTCGCGGAGTACCGGGCGCTGCGCGCGAGCGTGCTGCGCCTGTGGTCGGAGCGTTTCGCGCCGGACCAGGATGCCATCCGGGACATCAGCCGCTTCAATGAGGCTGTTGACCAAGCCATCGCCGAGTCGGTGCGGGCCTTCGCCACCGAGACGGAGACCCGGCGGCAATATTTCCTCGCCACGCTCGGGCACGACTTGCGCGGGCCCCTGAGCGCCATCCTCCTGACCTCGCAGGTGATCGGCTTGAAGGCTCAGCCTCCCATCAGCGCCCACGCCGCGGCGCTCACCCGAACCGCCAAGCGCATGGCAGCGCTGCTGGACTCCTTGCTGGAACTCAATATCGCCGGCTTGGGCGGCGCGATGACGCTGGACAAGCATGCGGCCGACCTGCGCCCAGAGTGCCAAGAGGAGGTGGAGATCCTCAGCGCCGCATTCCCGCAGGCCAGCATCGAGTTCGCTTCGGCGGGGGACTGCTGCGGGGACTTCGACGCCTCGCGGGTCCGTGAGGCGCTCAGCAACCTCATCTCGAACGCCGTCAAGCATGGCGCGCCTCGCGAGCCGATCCGGGTGTGCCTCGATGGAGAGGATGCGAGCGTGCGCCTGAGTGTCGTGAACGCGATTGATGATCCCATCCCGGAAGGCGAATTGGAGCTGCTGTTCGACCCCCTGCGCAGGCGCGCCGGCCAGATGGACGGCGGCGATCGGTCGAGCTTGGGACTGGGCCTCTTCATCACCCGGGAGATCGCCAAAGCGCATGGCGGCGAAGCCACGGCAGCCTGCCATGGCGATGCCATCACCTTCACGCTGGTGATCCCCAAAAGCTCTCCTTGACGTGTCCACAACGCCATTCGGCGAACCGGTCGCCTTGGCGGTATCCGTGTGCCGGGCGCCGATTCCGCTGAGGCGCATGGTCGACTCGCGGGCCAAGCGTCGCGGCGATGGACCACCCCCAGCCTCGGCCCTGTCCTGCCCCTGATTCCGCCCCGAGCGCGAGGATGGTCGATTCGCTTTCGGCATCGCCCCATCTCTCACCTCGAAGGAGTCAGAATGACAAAACCGCGCCCCTCCACCTCCCGCTGGGCCAAGGCTGAAGGCCCCTTATGCCGATGCCGACAGGCTGGGTGCGCCACGGCTCCAAGGGTGTTCCCGCCTATCGGCTGGACCTGCGGTCAGGAATGATTCGCGCTTCCCGCAGTCCAAGGTCCGGCCTGCCCAACTCGCATGGCGTGCCGGTGCGCGCTCAACGCTGATTCCTGACCCCTCATGCTTGCCTTCGTGCTGCGCCGCTTGTTCCAGGCCCTGATCGTGATGCTGACGGTAGCCTTCATTGCCTTCATGCTGTTTCAGTATGTAGGCGACCCGGTGACCAACCTGATGGGCCAGGACGCCACGGTCGAGCAGCGTGAGCAACTGCGCCGCGATCTGGGCCTGGACCAGCCTTTTGTGCTGCAGTTCGGGCACTTCATCGGCAATGCCGTTCAAGGCGAGTTCGGCATCAGCCTGCGCCAGGGGCGCAAGGTGTCGTCGCTGCTCATCGAGCGCTTCCCGGCCACGGTGGAACTGGCCCTGGTCTCGGCCGTGATCGGCCTTTTGCTGGGCATTCCGCTGGGTGTGTACGCCGCCCTGCGCCGCGGCAAAGTGATGTCGCAGGTGGTGATGACCGGCTCCTTGCTCGGTGTGTCGTTGCCGAACTTCCTGATCGGCATCCTGTTGATCCTGCTTTTCGCGGTGATCCTGAAATGGCTGCCCAGTTTCGGTCGGGGCGATGTGGTGGCCATCGGTGGGTTCACCACCGGTTTGCTCACGGTCGATGGCTGGAAGCACCTGGTGTTGCCCTCGCTGACGCTGGCGCTTTTCCCGATGGCGCTGGTGTTGCGCCTGGTGCGCGCCGAGATGCTGGAGGTGCTGCGCACCGACTACATCAAGTTCGCCCGCGCCCGGGGCTTGCCTGACCAGATGGTCTATTTCGGCCATGCGCTGAAGAACACCCTGGTGCCGGTGATCACCATCGCCGGCCTGCAACTGGGCGGCATCATCGCCTTTGCCATCGTCACCGAAACGGTGTTCCAGTGGCCCGGCATGGGCCTGCTGTTCATCCAGGCGGTGCAGTTTGCCGACATCCCGGTGATGGCCGCCTACCTGTGCCTGATCGCGCTGGTCTTCGTGACCATCAACCTGGTTGTCGACCTGCTGTATTTCGTCGTTGATCCGCGCCTGCGCGTGGAGCGCAGTGCCGGCGGCCATTGAGTTGCCAGCACTGCAAACCAGGGTCAGTCCTTGAACACAATGTCCAATTCCCCCGTTGTTGCAGCGCCCGGCGCGCTGGCCCGTTTTCTGGCCGGCGATGTCTGGTACAGCTTCAAGCGCTCCCCCATGGCCATCGTGGCTGCAGTGCTTGCCGGGCTGTGTGTCTTCTTTGCGATGTTCGCGCCCTGGGTGGCGCCGCACAACCCGCTGGATCTGGCGTCGCTGGACCTGATGAATGCGCGGTTGCCACCGGTCTGGATGCCCGACGGCAAATCGACCTTTCTTTTGGGCACCGACGATCAGGGCCGAGACATCCTGTCTTCGCTGATGTACGGCAGCCGCATTTCCTTGCTGGTGGGGCTGGCGTCGGTGCTGCTGTCTTTGGCGCTTGGCGTGGGCCTGGGCTTGCTGGCCGGCTA
Source organism: Betaproteobacteria bacterium (assembly GCA_031417735.1). Classification (GTDB taxonomy): domain Bacteria; phylum Pseudomonadota; class Gammaproteobacteria; order Burkholderiales; family Burkholderiaceae_C; genus Pseudaquabacterium. The sequence goes on along the minus strand of JANOWE010000303.1, from coordinate 5,540 downwards.
TGTGGGTGGCCGCACCGATGCTTTCATCATGCGTGTGTGCGACGTGATGCTGTCGTTTCCAGCCATTCTGGTGGCGTTGCTGATCGACGGCGTGGGCCGGGCGATGTTTCCGGATGCGCATGAAACACTGGCCTTCGGTGTGCTGATCCTGGCCATTTCGCTCACCGGCTGGGTGCAGTACGCGCGCACGGTGCGGGGCTCGACCATGGTCGAGCGGCAGAAGGAGTATGTGCAGGCTGCGCGGGTCATCGGTGTGGCACCGCTGCGCATCATGCGCCGCCATGTGCTGCCCAATGTGCTGGGGCCGGTGCTGGTGCTGGCCACGATTCAGATTGCCTCGGCCATCATCATCGAGGCCACGCTGTCGTTCCTGGGCGTGGGCGTGCCGCCAACCTCGCCCTCATTGGGCACCATGATCCGCATTGGCCAGGACTATCTGTTCTCTGGCGAGTGGTGGATCACCATTTTCCCGGGCCTGGTGCTGGTGATGATCGCGCTGTCGGTCAACCTGCTGGGCGACTGGCTGCGCGACGCGCTGAACCCCCGCCTGCGCTGACCCATCCCGCTGACCCGCCCCGCTGATCTGCCTGGTCAGACCCGATTCCGCTGAGATCCCATGGCCGCACCCCTGCTTGAAGTCAAAAACCTGCGCGTTGAATTTCCCACCCGCCATGGCACGCTGCTGGCGCTGGACGACATCAGCTTCGACATTGCCCCGGGCGAGATCCTGGGCGTGGTCGGTGAATCGGGCGCTGGCAAGTCGCTCACCGGCGCGGCCATCATCGGCCTGCTGGAGCCACCGGGCCGCATTGCCAGTGGCGAGATCCGGCTGGGCGGCCGACGCATCGACAATCTTTCGCCCGAGGCCATGCGCAAGATCCGCGGCCGGCGCATTGGCGCGATCTTTCAGGACCCGCTGACCTCGTTGAACCCGCTGTACACCGTGGGCCGGCAGATCATCGAGACAATCCAGGTCCATCTCGGTGCCAGCGCCAACGACGCACGCCGCCAGGCCATCGCGCTGCTGGAGGAAACCGGCATCCCGGCCGCCGCGCAGCGCATCGACCATTACCCGCACCAGTTCTCGGGCGGCATGCGCCAGCGGGTGGTGATTGCGCTGGCCCTGGCCGCCAAGCCCGAACTGATCGTGGCCGATGAGCCGACGACCGCGCTGGACGTGTCGATCCAGGCCCAGATCATCAGCCTGCTGAAGAACCTGACCCGCCAGCATGGCGCGGCGGTGATGCTGGTCACCCACGACATGGGCGTGATCGCCGAGGCCTGCGACCGGGTGGCGGTGATGTATGCCGGCCGGCTGGCCGAAATGGGGCCGGTGGCCGAGGTGATCCACCGTCCCGCCCACCCTTACACCACGGGCCTGATGGGCTCGATTCCGTCGATGGTGCAGCAACGCGATCGGCTGGCGCAGATTGACGGCGCGATGCCCAGGCTGAACGCCATTCCGCCCGGCTGCGCCTTCAACCCCCGCTGCGAGCAAGCCTTTGATCGCTGCAGCCGGGAGCGGCCCGAGATGATGGACGCTGGCGCTACCCGCGCGGCCTGCTGGCTGCACGACGGCCGCAAGGAGCGCGCATGAGCGACCTGGTGGAAGTGAAGGACCTGGCCAAGGTCTTTGATGTCTCCGCGCCCTGGTTGAACCGGGTGATCGAGGGCAAACCCAGGCAGCATGTGTACGCGGTGGACGGCGTGAGTTTTTCCATCGCCCGAGGCAAGACCCTGGCTCTGGTGGGCGAGTCGGGCTGCGGCAAGAGCACCGTGGCGCGGCTGCTGGTCGGTCTGTACCCGCCCACGCGAGGTGAACTGCGCTTTGACGGCCAGGACACGCTGGCCACCTTGGCCGGCCCCGGCGCGCTGGCCCTGCGCCGGCGCATGCAGATGATTTTTCAGGACCCCTATGCCAGCCTGAACCCGCGCTGGAAGGTGCTGGACATCGTCGGTGAACCGCTGCGCGAGCATGGCCTGGTCACCGACGCCGATGAATTGACCGCGCGGGTCGGAGAACTGCTGCGGTCGGTGGGCATGTCTGCGGCCGATGGGCAAAAGTTTCCGCACCAGTTCTCGGGCGGCCAGCGCCAGCGCATCTCGATCGCCCGCGCGCTGGCCACCGAGCCCGAGTTCCTGATCTGCGACGAACCGACCTCGGCGCTGGACGTGTCGGTGCAGGCCCAGGTGCTCAACATCATGAAGGACCTGCAGCGTGAGCGTGGCCTGAGCTATTTGTTCATCTCGCACAACCTGGCCGTGGTGCGCCATGTGGCCGACGATGTGGGGGTGATGTACCTGGGCCGCCTGGTCGAGGTGGCCGATCGCCACAGCCTGTTCGACAGCCCGCGCCACCCTTATACCCGCATGCTGCTGGACGCGATTCCGGACATCGCCATGTCGGGCCGCCAGCGCACGCCGGTGCAGGGCGAGGTGCCCAACCCGCTGATGCCGCCAACGGGCTGCAGCTTTCATCCGCGTTGCCCGCATGCCAACGAGCGTTGCCGCAGTGAACGGCCGGCGCTGGCTGAATTTCAGGGCATCCGCGTGGCCTGTCATGCGGTGACGGAAGGGCGGATCTGAGTGTCGCCCTGCCCGCGCCAGGGGCCGGAAGAAAGACCGGCTAGTCGGTGATCAGCCGCTCGTTGCGGAACATCTCGTCCACCGTTTCCCGCTGGCGGATCAGCGTGGCCCGGCCGGCATCCACCATCACCTCGGCCGCTAGCGGACGGGTGTTGTAGTTGCTGGCCATGGTCATGCCATAGGCGCCGGCCGACAGCACCGCCAGCACATCGCCGGCCTGCACGGCCAATTCGCGGTCGCGGCCCAGCCAGTCGCCCGACTCGCAGACCGGGCCGACGATGTCCCAGGTCAGTGCCGGCGTGCCGCCACCTGATTCACGCTGCTGGCAAGGCACGATGCCCATCCAGGCCTGGTACATCGCCGGGCGCATCAGGTCGTTCATCGCCGCATCGACGATGCAGAAGTTCTTGCCGCCGTCGTCGGTGGCGCCGGGCTTGAGCACCAGCACCTCGGTCAGCAAGACGCCGGCATTGCCCACCAGCGAGCGGCCGGGCTCGAACATCAACTCGCGATGGCCATGGCCGCGCTCGTCGATGCGCGCCAGCAGGCTGCGCACAAAGGCCTCGGGCTCGGGTGGTTGCTCGTCGGTGTAGGTGATGCCCAGGCCACCGCCCAGGTCGAGGTGGTGGATGGGCGTGCCGTCGGCCTCGACCTGCTCGATCAGATCGAGCAAGCGGTCCAGCGCGTCCAGATGCGGGCCGGTGTCGGTGATCTGCGAGCCGATGTGGCAATCGATGCCGATCACGCGGATGCCGGGCAGGCTGGCCGCCAGCGCATAGACCGCGCGGGCCTGGTCATGGGCGACACCGAACTTGTTGGCCTTCAGCCCGGTGGAGATGTAGGGATGGGTACCGGCGTCGACATCCGGATTCACGCGCAGGCTGATGGCTGCCGTGGCGCCCAGGCCCCGGGCCACGGCCGAGAGCTGGTGGAGTTCGGCCTCGCTTTCGACGTTGAAGCATTTGACGCCGGCCTGCAACGCCAGCGCCATCTCGGCCCGGGTCTTGCCCACGCCGGAGAACACCACCTTGTCGGCGCGGCCACCGGCGGCCAGCACCCGCGCCAGTTCGCCGCCGGAGACGATGTCGAAGCCGCAGCCCATGTCGGCAAAGGTCTTGATCACGGCCAGGCTGCTGTTGGCCTTCATGGCGTAGCACAGCAGATGCGGCCTGCCGGCCAGCGCACGCAGGTAGGACGCAGCGGCGCTGCGCATCGCACCGCGCGAGTACACATACAGCGGCGTGCCGTGCTCACGCGCCAGGCTGTGCAGCGCCACGCCGTCGAGCCAGAGATCCTGGCCCTGGCGGCTCAGGAAAGGGGCGCCGGGCAGGCTCATCGCGTGGAACTCCGGGCGGGTGCGGCGCTGGCCGCCGGCTGGGCAGCGGAAGCGGTCGATTCAGGCAGGGTCAAAGCACCTTTCTGGCCGCAACCGGCGAGCATCACCGTCGCCAACAGGGCAAGGTGACAAGCCCGGTGCGCGCCGATGCTCTGGCTGCGCGGTGGCTCAGCGAGGCCCTGGTCATCGGGCGATTGCGCGGGCATGGCTACACTGGAAAACAAGGTCATGCCTCGATTCTACTGCCCGCCAAACCACCATGAGCCAAGCCCCCGCACCCGCCACGCCGCTGTCCGACAGCGAGTTTCATCGCCTGACCCAAACGGTTCTGGACCGGGTCGAGTCCACCGTGGACCGCTGGCTGCAGGACGATGTGATCGACATCGACCTCAACCGCACCGGTGGCCTGCTGGAACTGGGCTGCCCGGATGGCAGCAAGATCGTGCTCAACACCCAGCCGCCACTGCATGAGCTGTGGCTGGCCTCGCGCGAGGGCGGCCACCACTACCGGCATGTTGAAGGCCAATGGCTCGACAGCCGTGATGGCGGCGAATTCTTCCATGCCTTGTCGCAGCACCTGAGCCGGCAGGCCGGGCAGGCACTGGTGCTCAGCGCCTGAACAGGTCCAGGATGCTGCTGCGCTCGTTGTCCGAGGGCGGCTGGGGCATCTTGTCTTCCAGGCCCAGGCCGGTCACGCCGCCGCCGTTGGCATATTCGGCATAGATCCAGTCACCGCCCTGCTGGACCAGGCCATCGGGCACCGGCAACTCGGTTTCAGGCAGTTTTTTCAGCGCATGCTGCATGAACTCGATCCAGACCGGCAGGGCCAGGCCGCCCCCGGTCTCACGGTCACCCAGCTTGCGTGGGTTGTCGTAGCCGATCCAGACCACGGCCACCAGCTTGGGGTGGTAGCCGGCAAACCAGGCGTCCATCGAGTCGTTGGTGGTGCCGGTCTTGCCGTACAAGTCGTTGCGGCGGAAAGTCTTGTAGACCCGCGCTGCGGTGCCTGAACGGGCGACCTCGCCCAGAAGTTGGCTCATCACAAAGGCGTTGCGTGCGTCGATGCTGCGCATGGCCTCGCCCGCCGGCGTGGGCGGGGTCTGCAGCAGCACACGGCCTTTGTTGTCGCTGATACGGCTGATCAACAGCGGGTTCACGCGCAGGCCCTGGTTGGCGAACACGCTGTAGCCGCCAGCCAGCTGCATGGGCGTGACCGAGCCGGCGCCCAGGGCCATGGTCAGGAAGGCAGGGTGCTTGTCGGCCTCGAAGCCGAAGTGGGTGACCCACTCCTGTGCCCGCTTGACCCCGGTGGCCTGCAGCACCCGGATCGAGACCATGTTCTTGGACTTGGCCAGTGCCTGCTTCAGTGCCATCGGGCCTTCGAACTTGCCGTCGTAATTCTTGGGCTCCCAGGGCTGGCTGCCGGTGGTTTCGGCAGCAAAAAACAGCGGCGCGTCGTTGACCACCGTCTGCGCCGTGAAGCCCTTTTCCAGCGCGGCCGAGTAGATGAAGGGCTTGAAGGCCGAGCCCGGCTGCCGCCAGGCCTGGGTGGCGTGGTTGAACTTGCTCTTGCCGAAGTCGAAGCCACCGACCATCGCCCGCACCGCGCCGGTGGTCG
>JANOWE010000302.1:0-33424 GCA_031417735.1 Betaproteobacteria bacterium | reverse complement strand
GGCGGCGGCGGATGGGGTGCGCGTGGGTCATTCGGTGTCTCCGGTCTTGAAGAAAGTTCAGGGCCATCATCGCGGCCGAGGCCGGCCAGGGCCATCGGGTCAGTCCAGCAGCGCCAGCGCAAAGGCCAGGCTGCACAGCAGCGCAAAGCCCGCGGCGCCGGCGATCCAGTTCTTGCGCAGGCCCGAGGGCGGGCCGAATTCGATCAGCAACAGCCTCAGCCCGCCGGCCATGTGTCCGGCCAGCAGCAGCACCAGCCCCCATTCGGCGAACTTGAACAGGCCCTGGTCGGCAAAGCGCAAAAAGCCGTCCAGCGCGGCCGCGCCATGCAGCGCCTGGCCCAGGGCCCAGAAATGCAGCGGCAAAAAAAGCGCCAGCCCCAGGCCCGACAGCCGGTGCAGCAAGAACGCCCAGTAGGCCGGGTGTTGCCGGGTGCGCGCGTCGGGCTTGCGGTTCATGGCGTGCCCCCGGGCGCGACCACGGCCCAGACTGCACGCAGCCCCAGCACCAGCAGCCCCAGCGCGAACCCGCGCGAGGCCCACAGCGCGGTGCCGGCCCGCCAGTCCCACCATTCGCGCGCGATGTTGGCCATGCCCACCGGCACATGCACCGCGCAGGCCAGTACAAACACCGCGTAAAACGCGCCAAAGGCCCAGCTGCCCTGGGTGCGGGACAGGATCTCGGCTGCCGACAGCCCACCGCGCACCGCATAGACCATCACCACCAGGTGCACCAGTACCAACAGCGCCAGCAGCATCGCGCTGATGCGCTGCCAGTACCAGCGCCTGGCTTGCTTTACGCCCTGTTGTACGCCCTGTTGTACGGATTGTTGCGCCGCCGCGTTCATGCCAGCTCGCCGCGCACAGCGGCCCGCGCCACCACCCGCTTCAGCCCGGCGATGGCCAGCGTGGGCGCGAGTTGCTTGGGGCAGCGTTCGGTGCAGCTGCCTTGGGTGTGGCAGCTGTGGCAACCGGCGTCGCCGGCCACGGCCTGCAGGCGCGCCTTCTGTTGCACGTCCCGTACGTCGTTGACCAGGGTCCAGGCCCGGTTCAGCGCCGCCGGGCCCAAGTAGTCGGGCTGCCAGGCCACCACGTCGCAAGAGGCGTAGCAGACCGCGCAGCCGATGCACTCGATGCCGGCGTTGGCGGCCTGGCGGGCGGCCGAGCCGGGCTCGATCTTGGCCAAGTCGTCGTGGCGGGTGGACCGGCCCTTGAACTGTCCCCTGGCGCGGCTGTTCTTGTCGAAGAAGGGCGCCATGTCGGTGGCCAGGTCCTTGATCAGCGGCAGGTTGGCCAGGGGCGCAATTTCCAGCTCACCGCTTGCACCCACCACCTTGGCCACATGGGTGCGACAGGTCCAGCGGGCCTGGCCGTTGACCGTCATCGCGCACGAACCGCACATGCCCACCCGGCAGGCAAAGCGGTAGGCCAGAGACGGCTCCAGATGGTGCTGGATGTGGCTGACCACGTCCAGCACCGTCTGGCTGGCCTGGCGTGGCACCTGGTAAAGGCTGAAACCTCCGGCGCCGCTGGCCCTGCCGCGCCAGACCTTGACTTGAAGCAGGACCGCGGCAGGATCAGCCAGGATGGATGAGGTGGGCATGGCGGCCATGATGCCGCCCGTTCAGCCAAAGGCAAAGCGAATAATCCTGTCCACAAGCCAAAGAAATTCTTTAGAGTGATGTTCTGTCCGATGGACCCGTCCGCCGGGTCTTCAGCCCAGCCGCCTCGAGAACATGTCCTCCATTCGCCATTTCCGCAGCTTCCTGGCCGTGGCCCGGCTGGGCAGCTTTGCTGCCGCCGGTCAGCACATCGGCCTGAGCGCCGCCGCCGTGGGCCTGCAGATCCGCGCGCTGGAGCTGGACCTGAACCAGACCCTGTTTGACCGCAGCGGGCGCAGCATCGTGCTCAACCCCGCCGGCCGCGCCTTGCTGGCGCCGATGCGAGAGCTGTTGCAGCGCTACGAGGCCCTGGCCAGTCCGGCCCAAGGCGACGACCAGGCCTTGTCCGGCACCCTGGTCATGGGCGCGCTGGTCTCGGCCCTGATGGGGGCCTTTGCCGACTGCCTTTGGGCGCTCAAGCGCGAGCACCCGGCGTTGGAGGTGACCCTGCTGTCCGGCCAGTCGGCCGACTTTGCGCAGCGCGTGAACAGGGGTGAGCTGGACGCGGCCATCGTCACCCGTGCGCCGGTCACGCTGCCGGGCACGCTGGTGTGGACAGCGCTGTACACCGAGCCCATGGTGCTGATCGTGCCGCGCAAGCCTCACTTCAGACTGCCGGCCGATGCGCAGCAAATGCTGGCCAATTGCCCGTTCATGCGCTTTGACCGCCAGACCTGGACCGGTCACCTGGTCAACCAGGTGCTGGCGCAGTGCGAGGTGGTGGTTCGCGAGGGCCTGGAGCTGAACTCGGTCGAGGCCATCGTGGCGCTGGTGCGTCAGGGCTTTGGCGTGGCCATCGTGCCGCAGTTGGCCAACCTGCAGTGGGCCCGCGACCGCGCCCTGCGCATCGTGCCCTTGCCGGCGGCAGACGTGGTGCGCCAGGTGGGCCTGCTGGAGCGCCGCCAGCACAGCCGCGAGCGGGTGACGGCGGCGATCAAGGCCTATTTCCAGGCGCGGGCGGCTTGAGATCGGCCGCGTGCCCGAAGACCAGGCTGGCGCACAGCCCGACGCCACCCATGCCGCTGCCCAGCACCAGCCGGGCGCGCATCAGCTGGGCGAATCGCTCGCAGATCGACAGCCCCAGCCCGGCACCCACACCAATGCGGGTGCCGGTTTCGCCCTGCATCCAGCGGTTGCGCAGCATCGCGCGCTGGTCGGCCGGAATGCCCGGACCCTGATCGATCACCGACAGCCAGACTTCGCCCGCGACATGGCTGATCACCACGCTGATGCTGCTGCCCCCGCCGGGGCTGAGGCCATAGCGCAGCGCGTTGTCCAGCAGATTGCCCAGCACGCCTTCAACCAGCGCGCGGTCGGCCAGCACCAGGGTGTCTTCGTCCAGACCCGAGGCGACCAGTTCGATGCCCAGCTGGTCGGTGCGTGGCAGCCAGCCCAGCACGCCTTCGCGCACCACTTCGTTCAGCCGCAGCGGGGCCAGGCTCAGGCTGGCGCTCGACTCGTTGGCCAGAGCCAGCGACAGCAGTTGCTCGACCAGGTGGCTGGCGCGCTGCTCACTGCGCAGCACCGCATGCAGCTGCTCGCGCCATTGGTCCGCCTGGCCCTGGGCCAGGCCGTACTCTGCGGCCGCGCGCACGCCGGCCAGCGGCGTGCGCAGTTCATGGGCCACGTTGCCGGCAAACTCGCGCTGCGCGCCCATGCTGCGGTCCACGCGCCTGAGCAGGCCGTCGATGGCCGTGGACAGGGACTGCACGTCCTTGGACACCGCGTGGCTGGTCAGGGCCAAGGGCAGCGGCGAGAGGTCGGCCGAGTCACGCTGTTCCACCGATTCCTGCAATTGCACCAGCGGCTGCAGCTCGAGCCGGATCACCCGTCGCAGCCACAGCGCCAGCCCCAGCAGCAGCACGGCCTGGGGCACGATGGAGACGACCAGCAGGCGGCTGAGCAGCTTGTCGCGGCTGCCGGTGGTCACCGCGACGATGACCTTGTGCGGCAAGGGCCGGTCGCGGGTCAGCACCACGGCCTTGAGCCGGGTGCGACCCAGCTGCAGGTCGGTGTACTGGACCTCGCTGTCGTCAAGATCGAGCGGCAGCCGCAGGCCGGAGTGCCCGGCAATCAGCTGCCCGCCGGCCGAGCGCACCGCGAAGTAGATGCGTTCCTTGGGGTCGTAGAGGATGGCGTTCAGATCGTCGTCGCTGGCCTCCAGCACCAGCGCGCCCTGGCGCTCGCGCAGGTGCTGGTCGACCAGTTGCGCATCGTCCAGCATCGAACGATCGTAGGCCTGCTGGGTGAAGTGGGCGGCCGTGTACAGCGCCACTGCACTGCCCAGCACCCAGCTCAGCAGCAGCGCCGGCATCAAATGCCACAACAGGCGGGTGCGCAGGGGCGACCTGGATGGGTCGGGCGGGCGCTCGGCCTCGCTCAGAGCCACGGCCTGGCCGGGTGCGTTCAAGCTTCAGGCTCCAGCAGGTAGCCCAGGCCACGCAGGGTGCGGATGGTCACGCCTGCACCCGCCAGCTTCTTGCGCAGCCTCGAGATGAAGGCCTCCAGGGCATTGGTGCCCAGCGCGTCGTCCAGATCGGACAGCTTGTCCGACAGCTGCCGTTTGCTGACCACGCGGCCCGGCGGCGTGAGCAGTTCCCACAGCACGTCGAACTCGCGCGCCGGCAGTTCCAGCTCCACGCCATGCAGGAACATGCGCCGCGCCCGCCGATCCAGGCTCAGGCTGCCGACCTGCACCCGATCGTCCAGATCGAGCCGGCGCCGCACCAGCGCGCGCAGCCTGGCCTCGACTTCGGCCAGGTCGAAAGGCTTGCCCAGGTAGTCGTCGGCACCGGCATCGAGCCCGGCAATGCGCTCGGTGGTGCTGTTGCGTGCGGTCAGGACCAGTACCGGCGTGCGGTCATGGCGGGCGCGGGCCTCCTGCAGTGCCAGCAGGCCGTTGCCGTCGGGCAGGCTCAGGTCAAGCAGCACCGCGTCGAAGCCTTGCATGCGCCACAGCCAGCGCGCCTGCTGCAGATCAGTCGCCGCGTCCACCCGGTGGCCGGCCTGGCTCAAGCTGCGCGCCATGATCGCGGAAAGGGTGGGGTCGTCCTCGACCAGCAAAATTCGCATGGCCGAGAAGGTACCGCATTTGCGCCATCGCTCCCCCGGAATGGGTGGCTGGAGGTCAGCTTCCGGTCAGGCGCGCTCGCCGATAAACGGGTATCCATGGCCAACTGGCCCGCTGTACCTCGCGGCCACCGCGCTGCAGGCCAGACGACCCGAACCTGAGCCACTTTGGCCGCGCGGCCAGCCGATCGCCATGCACCCGACGCCCGTGACCAGACCCCGCAGACGGGTGCTCCATGCCCTGTTTTCGCCGCGCATGGCGGGCTCCGAGCGCTACTGCGTCGACCTCGCCAACCAGCAGGCGACACAGGGCTTCGAGGTGCATGTGGTGGGCACGCCGGCGTCACCCCTGGCCAGGGCGCTGAGCTCGGCCGTGCACTTTCATGGCCTGCATTTCCCGCTGCTGCGGTCCATGCGTCTGCGCCATCTGGTGGGCCGCATCGCACCAGAAATTTGCCATGGCCACCTGAGCCCGGCGTGCAAGGCCCTGGCCAGGGTGGCCGCGCAGACCAGCACCGTGGCCACCCTGCACGTGGGCTACAAGCCGCACCAGCATGAGCGCCTGCATGGACTGATCTGTGTCAACCAGGCCCAGCTCAGCAGCCTGCAGGGCTTTGCTGGACAGAAGCGGCTGATACCGAACTGGCTGCCCAGCGTGTCAGCGGCGCCCCAATCCAGGCGCGCGCAGCTTCGCGCCGAACTGGGCCTGGCCGATGGCCAATTGCTCATCGGCGCGGTCGGGCGGCTGCATGCCAGCAAGGGCATGGATGTGTTGATTGACGCTTTTCGTGCCCATGCCCCGACCGATGCGCGGCTGGTGGTTCTGGGCGAAGGGCCGCAGCAGGGCGCGCTGAGGCAACTCATCGCAGACGACCAGCGTATCCGGCTGCTCGGCTTCCAGGACGATGTTCGCGGCCACCTGGCGGCCTTCGACCTGTTCGTCTCGCCGTCGCGCGAGGAGAGCTTCGGCCTGGCCATCCTGGAGGCCATGGCTGCGGGCCTGCCGATCCTGGCCACGGCCACCGACGGCCCGCGCGAGCTCTTGCGAGGCAGTCTGGCCGATCTGGTGCCACCGGGCTCGGTGCCGGCGCTGGGTCAGGCCCTGGTGCGGGCCTGCGCCGCGCACAGCGCCGGTACCCTGGCCCGCCCGCACTACGCGCTGCAGGCCTTCGATCAGGCCCGTGGCGTGGCCCAGGTCGGCGATTTCTACACCCAGGTGCTTCAGCAGCGCCAGCGACGCGCGGCGGCACCCGACATGCGCCCGGCCCGCGCCGGCCATGCTTAGGCGTCCGCGCAGCGACTTCTGGCAGGTGGGGCTGGTGCCGGCGGCGATCGAGTCGATCACCGACGCAGCCAGCCTGGCCCGGCACAAAGGCCATGTCAGCTGGTTGCCCGACCCCGGACCCTGGCGCTACCTGGCCGACCCGTTCGGCGTGCGGCGGGGTCAGCGCACGCATGTCTTTGTCGAGGCCTACGACTACCGCAGCAAGCACGCGGTGATCGAGCAGCATGAGCTGGGCCCGGACCTGGCCTGGATCGGCAAATCGACGGTGCTGGCGCGCCCCTTCCACCTGTCCTACCCCTTCCTGATCGAGCAGGGCGGCGAGACCTTCATGGTGCCCGAGAGCCACCAGGCGAATGAGATCGCGCTGTACCGGGCGCGGCGCTTTCCCGACGACTGGGTGCGCGAGACCACCTTGCTGCCCGGCGTGCCCGGGGCCGAGCCCTCGCTGATCCGGTACCAGGGCCGCTGGTGGATGTTCTTCACCCTCGTCGGTCCGCAGGCCCGCGACCAGCGTGAACTGCACCTGGCCTTTGCCGACCGGCTGACCGGCCCCTGGCAACTGCACCCTTTGAACCCGGTGCTGACCGACCGCGCCGGTGCGCGCCCTGGCGGCACGCCCTTCATCGGTGCCGACGGCTGCGTGAACCTGCCGGTGCAGGACTGCAGCCGCAGCTACGGTGGCGCGCTGCGCCTGCTGCGTTTCGACAGGCTCGATGAGCGTGAAGTTGTCTGCGCCCACCTGCCGCTGCGGCTGACAGGTGATCTGGTTTCGGCCAGCCATGGCGAGGGGCTGCACACGCTGTCGGGCTGTGGCGCCCTGACCCTGCTCGACGTCAAGCGCGTGTCGCGCTCGCGCCAGCGCCAGTGGCTGGACCTGCAGCGGCGTTGGCGCAAGTTGCGCTCAGGCCGCAACGCTGCCGGCCTGCACGCCGGGGTCTGATGCCGCGGGACCAGCGCGTGGCGCCAGACCGCGCCGCCGCAGCAGCAGGTACACGGCGGGCACCACCAGCATCGACAGCAGCGGCGCGCTGAGCATGCCGCCGACCATGGGTGCGGCTATGCGCTGCATGAGCTCGGCACCGGTGCCCTGGCCCCACAGGATGGGCAGCAGGCCACCCAGGATCACCGCCACCGTCATCGCCTTGGGGCGCACGCGCTGCACCGCGCCTTCGGTGATCGCGGCGTGCAGGTCGTCCAGGCTGTTCTGGCCGGTGTCCAGCCGCGCCTGCCAGGCCTGCTTCAGGTAGAGCAGCATGACCACGCCGAACTCGGCGGCCACGCCGGCCAGCGCGATGAAGCCCACCGCACCGGCCACCGACAGCTTGTAGTCCAGCGCCCACAGCAGCCAGACGCCGCCCACCAGCGCCAGCGGCAAGGTGGCCATGATCAACAGCGCCTCGTCGAAGCGACGAAAGCTCAGGTACAGCAGCAGCAGGATGATGACCAGCGTGAACGGCAGCACCAACTGCAGCCGCGCGGTGGCGCGTTCCAGAAACTCGTACTGGCCCGACCAGGCCACCGCATAGCCCGGCGGCAGCACCACGCCGTCGCGCACCACCTGCTGCATCTGCAGCACGGTGCTGCGCAGGTCGCGGTCGCGGATGTCCACGTACACCCAGCCGGCCAGGCGGGCGTTTTCGCTGCGCAGCATGGGCGGGCCCACGCTCAGGCGCAGCTCGGCCACGTCGCCCAGCACCAGGCGCTGGCCGCGTGGGTTGACGATGGGCAGGCGCTTGATGCGGTCCAGGCTGTCGCGCAGTTCACGCGGGTAGCGCAGGTTGATCGGGAAGCGCTGCCGGCCCTGGATCGCCTCGCCGATGTTCTCGCCGCCGATGGCCGACGAGACCATCAGCTGCACGTCGGCGATGTTCAGGCCATAGCGTGCGGCCGCGTCGCGCTGGATGTCCACGTCCAGGTAGCGCCCGCCGGTCACCCGCTCGGCCAGCGCGCTGGCCACGCCGGGCACGGGCTTGATCAGCTGCTCGATCTGCGCGCCCAGGCGGTCGATCACCGCCAGCTCGGGCCCCGAGATCTTCACGCCCACGGCACTCTTGATGCCGGTGGCCAGCATGTCGATGCGGTTGCGGATCGGCGGCACCCAGATGTTGGACAGCCCGGGCACGCGCACCGCGCGGTCCAGTTCCTCGACCAGCAACTCGGCGGTCATGCCCGGCCGCCATTGGTCGCGGGGCTTGAACTGGATGGTGGTCTCGAACATCTCCATCGGCGCCGGGTCGGTGGCGGTCTCGGCGCGGCCGGCCTTGCCATAGACGCTTTGCACTTCGGGCACGGCGCGGATCAGGCGGTCGGTCTGCTGCAGCAACTCGGCCGCCTTGCCGGCCGACAGCCCCGGCAGCGCGGTGGGCATGTAGAGCAGGTCGCCCTCGTCCAGCGGCGGCATGAATTCGGCGCCGATGTGCTGCAGCGGCCACAGGCTGCCCACCAACACCAGCGCGGCCGCGACCAGCGTGGCTTTCGGGAAGCGCAGCACGGCCTTGAGCAGCGGCCGGTACAGCCAGGTCAGCAGGCGGTTGATCGGGTTGGCCTCTTCGCGCGGGATGCGACCGCGGATCAGCAGGCCCATCAGCACCGGCACCAGCGTGACCGACAAGCCTGCCGCTGCGGCCATGGCATAGGTCTTGGTGAAGGCCAGCGGCGCAAACAGCCGGCCTTCCTGGGCCTGCAGCGTGAACACCGGCACAAAGCTCAGGGTGATGATCAGCAGGCAGAAGAACAGCGCCGGGCCGACCTCGACCGCCGCGTCGGCCATCACCCGCCAGCGCGCCTCGCCGGCCAGGGTTTTGCCGGGGTGCTGCCGGCCCCAGCGTTCCAGGTGCTTGTGCGCGTTCTCGATCATCACGATCGCCGCGTCGACCATCGCGCCAATGGCGATGGCAATGCCGCCCAGCGACATGATGTTGGCCGCCACGCCCTGCTGCTGCATGACGATGAACGCCGCCAGCACGCCCAGCGGCAGGCAGACGATGGCCACCAGTGCCGAGCGCAGGTGGAACAAGAAGGCCAGGCAGACCAGGGCCACCACCGCAAATTCTTCGGCCAGCTTCCAGCCCAGGTTGTTCACCGCGCGCTGGATCAGCCCAGAGCGGTCATAGACCGGAACGATCTCCACGCCCGGCGGCAGGCCGGCCTGCAGCTCGGCCAGCTTGGCCTTGACCGCCTTGATGGTCTGCAGCGCGTTCTTGCCGCTGCGCATCACGATCACGCCGCCGGCGGCCTCGCCTTCGCCGTTGAGCTCGCCGATGCCGCGCCGCATCTCGGGCCCGATCTGGATGCGCGCCACGTCACCCAGCCGCACCGACACACCGGCCGCGGTGGTGGCCAGCGGAATGGCGCGAAAGTCGGCCAACGTCTTCAGGTAGCCACTGGCGCGGACCATCACCTCGGCCTCGCCCATCTCCAGCACCGACCCGCCCGACTCCTGGTTGGCGGCGCGTATGGCCGCAGCCACCTGGGCCAGCGCAATGGCGTAGGCGCTGAGCCGGTCGGGGTCGACCACGACCTGGAACTGGCGCACCATGCCGCCGACCGAGGCCACCTCGGCCACGTCGGGCACGGTCTTGAGTTCGAACTTCAGGAACCAGTCCTGCAGTGCGCGCAGCTGGCCGGTGTCCATCTGCCCGCTGCGGTCGACCAGGGCGTACTGGTAGATCCAGCCCACGCCGGTGGCGTCGGGCCCGATCGCCGGCCGGGCATTGGCCGGCAGCCGAGATTGCACCTGGTTGAGCACCTCGACCACGCGTGAGCGGGCCCAGTACAGGTCGACGCCATCGTCGAACAGCACATGGACAAAGCTGTCGCCGAAGAACGAATAGCCGCGCACCGTCTTGGCACCTGGCACCGACAGCATGGTGGTCGACAGCGGGTAGGTGACCTGGTCTTCGACCAGCTGCGGCGCCTGACCCGGCCAGGGCGTGCGGATGATGACCTGCACGTCGGACAAATCGGGCAGCGCGTCCAGCGGCGTGCGCAGCAAGGCCACCACACCGGCCGCCGCCAGCAGCAGCGTGACCAGCAGCACCAGCGCGCGGTTGCCGATCGACCAGCGGATCAGCGCGGCGATCATGGTTTGCCGCCGGCGCTTGCGCGCTGCAGCCGGGTCAGCTGTGGCAGCTCACCGTCACCGAGCTGGAATTCGATGTTGAGCTGGTCGCCGGGCTTCAGGCCACCGGCCGGGCGCTGGGCGGCCGGTGGCAGACGGAAGTCCATGGTCATCGCCGGCCACTTCAGGCTGGCAATGGGCGGGTGGTCCAGCGTGACCATGTCGCCGGCCAGGGCCTTGACCGTGGCCGCTGAGGTGTAGACCGGCGGCGCCTTTCTGGCGGCGGGCGTGGCGGGTGCAGCGGGTGAGGGGATGCCGGCCTGGTTCAACCGCGTTTCCAGCCCGCGCAGGCTGGCCTCGGAATCGATCAGGAACTGTGACGAGACGACGATGCGTTGGCCCGCCGCCAGTCCGTTCACGACCTCGGTCTGGTCGCCCGCCTCCAGACCCAGCGTCACCTCTACCGGGCGAAAGCGGTTCTCGGCCTCGGCCAGCATCACCAGCGTGCGCTGGCCGGTGCGCAGCAGCGCCTCGGTCGGCACCAGCAGGGCCTGGCGTTCACGCAGTTGCAGAAACTGCATCTGCAGCAGCATGCCCGGCACCAGCTGGCCGCCGGGGTTGCCCAGCTCCAGCCTGGCCTTGCGGGTGCGCGTGGTGGCGTCCACCTCGGGCAGCAGGGCCTGCACCTGGCCGGCAAAGCGCTCGCCAGGCAGCGCCGGGCTGGTGGCCGTGACGCGGCTGCCCGGGCGCAGCAGCGCGCCCTGGCTCTCAGGCACCTCGGCCTGGGCCCAGACCGTGGCCGTGCCCTGGATGCGGAACAGCGTGGCCCCGGCCATCACCGTCATGCCCTCGCGCGCATTGACCTCGCTGAGCACACCGGTGGTGGGCGCACGCAGCGTGATGCGGGGCTGCAACTGCCCCGTCTGCTCGACCAACGCGATCATCTCGGCCGACATGCCGGCCTGCCGCATGCGCGCCCGCGCACCGTCCACCAGCGGGCCCAGGCCCTCGCCCGGCATGCGGCGCAGGGCCAGAAACTCTTCCTGCGCGGCGACCCAGTCGGGCACATACAGCTCGGCCAGCGCGGCGCCGGCGGCGACCCTGTCGTAGACCGCCCTGGCCTGCAGCTTTTCGATGTAGCCGGTGGCGCGGGCCTGCACCACGGTTTGCTCGCGCTCGTTCCAGGCAATGGCGCCCACCGCCTCGACCTGGGGCGACAGTGTGCCGCGCACCACCTCGGCTGTGCGCAGGCCCAGGTTCTGCTGGATGCGCGAGCTCACGCTCAGGCTGCCGGGGTCGCCGGCATCGGCGCTGCTGCCACCGGGGGCGGCGTACATCGGCACCAGCATCATGTCCATGAAGGGCGATTTGGCCGGTGCGTCGAAGCGCTTTCCGGGCACCATGGGGTCGTGCCAGTACAGCACCCGGCGCTCGGTGCGGGGGTCGATGTCGCCGGCCTTCAGGCCCGCCTCGATATGGCGGCGGGTGGCCGCCTCGCCCTGCGGGATGGTCCAGGCGCTGGGGTCGAGCGGCGCGGCGGTGGTGCTGGCCGCTGGCGTGACGGTCTGGCCCCGGCTGAGGCCGACGCGGTACGCGACATAGGCGCCGGCCAGGGCCAATGCGATGGCGGCGATGGCCAGGCGAGTGATCTTGCTGCTGCTCATGGCTGGCTCCTGCTTGTTGGTCGCCGGGCGGTCGCTTCGTCCAGCCCGGCGGGTGCATCCAGCATCGTGATCTGGGCCCAGCGTTGGGCCAGCATGATCTCCAGACCCAGCCGGTCGACCTGCAGGGCCAGCAGGGCGCGGCGCGCGGCCAGGGCTTCGCCCAGCGTGCCCTTGCCGGCGCGGTAGGCCGTTTGTGCCGCCTCCAGGCGCTGCTGGGCCAGCGGCAGCAGGCTGGCGTCAAACCGGGCCAGGCGCTGCTGGTGGCTGTGCCAGGCCAGCAGCATCTCGCCCAGCTCGGCGGCATGGGCGCGGGCCTGTTCGTCCCGATCAGCGGCTGCCGCCCGGGCCCGGGCCTGGGCGGCAGCGAGTTCACGGTCCTGGCGCTGTGCGCTGTCCCACACCAGTGGCAGCGAAAAGTTCAGTGACACCATGTTCGAGAAGCTGGGCCCCCGCTGGCTGAACATCAGCTCGACGCTCCAGTCGTGGTGGCGCCTGCTGTCGGCCAGCGCCACCTCGGCCTGGGCCAGCGCCTGCTGGCGGTCGGCCAGTTGCAGGGTGGGCGTGCTGGCCAGGTGATCAGCCAGCACTGTGCCCGGCGCGGCCCAGGCCGGCAGGCGCATCTCGGGCCGGGCCGCGGTGGGCTGGTGCGCGGCCTGCCCGCCGATCCAGCGCGCCAGCCGGTTCTGTGCCAGCGCCTGTTCACGCTGCACCTCGGCCATGCGGTCGGCCAGCAGTTCGACCTCGCCGTGTGCGGTGAAGACATCGACCTGCTGGCCTCGCCCACTGCGGTACAGCGCCTGGGCGGCCGTGATCTGCAACCGGGCCTCGTCCTGCTGGGCCTGCAGCAAGGCCAGCATCGAGGCCTGCATCGAGCTGTCCAGCCAGGCCAGCGCCGTCTGGCGCTGCAGCTCGGCTGCATCCAGGCGGCGGCTGGCGGCCAGCAGCTCGGCCTCGGCAGCGCTGCGGCCGCTGCGCGCGGCCAGCTTGTCGGAGCGGGTCAGTTCCTGCATCACGCCGATGTTGCGCATGGTCATGAAGTCGCGGCTGACGGACCAGGCACTGTCGCCGCCGACGGGCAGGTTGCTGATGCCCAGCTTGAGCACCGGGTCCGGACGCTGGGCAGCGGCGACCTGCTCTTCACGGCTGGCCTGTTGCCGCCACTGCAGCGCACCCAGGCGGCCGTTGTGCTGGCTCAGGGCCAGCGCGGTCTGAAGGGCCTGGTCCAGGCTCAGGGTGGGGCTGGTGGCCGCAGGCGGTGCAGCGTCGGCTGCGCTGGCGGGCAGGGTCGCCCACAGCAGGCCGGCGGCAATGGCGAGCAGGCCGCGTGCGGCGTCAGGGCGGCAGGCCTGGCGCGGGTGCTGCGCACAAGGCCCCTGGGCAGGTGGCTGGGTCATGGTGGTCTCGCTGAGCAGAGGCGCCGCAATGACAAGGGCGCGCGGGTCCTGGCACCGTGGTCACCGCAGGCAGCGCGGCAGCGGCACGGTCCAGCATGGCAGGCGGGCCACAGCTTCAGGCTGCGGCAGCGGGCTCAGTGGCTCAGGGTCTCAGGCAGCACAGCAGGGTGCGCAGCGGCGCCGGCGGTGGCCGTTCCTGGGCCGGGGCCAGCACGCTGGCAGGCCCCTGGGCGGACAGGTCATGCGCCGCAGCGGGCAGAACCACCCACAGCGGCGCTGGTGGCAGGGCTGCGGCCGAGAGGGCCTGGCCGGACCCCGTCTGCTCGCCCTGGCCCCATTGGCAGTGCTGCTGGCACAGCAGCGGCTGCAAAGGGTCCTGCGCCTGGTCGTATGCCACCATCTCGGCGCAAGGCGTCATCGCCCGGCCGCTGTCCGTCCCAACCAGGTTGGGGCAGACATAGGCCGCCACCGCCAGCCGGCTGAACAGCATCAGCACAACCAGTGCGACGCCGAGCCAGGCCCGCAGACCCGCGCGCCCACGCAAGGTGGCCAGGGCAAAGGCGTGGTGCTGGCGCGGCGAGGACATGACGCGCACCTTAACCGAAGCGCGGCGGCAGCGTGGGCCCGGGGGTCCGATGCCCGATCAAGTGCGCAACGACCCTGCGTCGCTGCGGTGGCGCAACATCGGTTGAGATTGATGCAAATCCAGAACGCCCGCGGGCGTCGACGGGCTGAGCCCTGCGCGACCGGACGCCAGCCATAAAGGACAGTCTCGATGCCATTTGACCTGCCCTGACCCTGAGCAGGCTGTGGCGGCAGTTCGGCGCGCGGCGATCGTCTTCGCCCGCATCCAGGGCCTGCTTCAAGGAACTGGCGGTGAAAAGGGCCTTCGAAGCCGAGGGTATCGAGATTCCGTTCCCGCAGGTGGTGATGCACCGTGTGCCCGAGCTTGCAGCCCCACCAGTCGACGACAAGCCGGCGGCCACCGGCACGGGCCCGGCCTGAGGCGCGTTCAAGCCGGCTCGCCGGCCGCCAGCGCCGCCAGGCAGCGCCCACACAGGCAGCCGGCATGGCGTTGGCGCAGCAGCATCAGCGCGTGGGCGTCCAGCGTGAGCTGGGTGCAGGGGCAGGGCGTGGCGTCGGCCATGCCGCAATGGAAGCTGCCGCCGCAGCGCGGGCAGCGGTCGGTGGGCGCAGGCACCAACGCAGACGCCAGCGCAGGCGCCGTCCCGGCTGTCGGGGCCTGGCCCCCACTCATTTGACGAACAAGCCCTTGTGCTGCTCGCGCAGCAGGTTCTTCTGCACCTTGCCCATGGTGTTGCGCGGCAACTCGGCCACCACGAACACACGCTTGGGCACCTTGAAGTTGGCAATGCGGCCCTTCAGGGTGGCCAGCAGCGCGGCCGGGTCCAGCGTGGTGCCGGGCCTGGCCACCAGCACCGCCACCACGGCCTCGCCAAAGTCGGGGTGGGGCGCGCCGACCACAGCCGATTCGGCCACGCCGGGCAGCTCGTTCAGCACGCCCTCGATCTCGGCCGGATAGACGTTGTAGCCGCCGCTGATGACCAGGTCCTTGCTGCGGCCGACGATGCTGACATAGCCGCCTGTCGACAGCTTGCCCACGTCGCCGGTCTTGAACCAGCCGTCGGCGCTGAACTCTTCCTTGGTTTTTTCCGGCATGCGCCAGTAGCCGGCAAACACGTTGGGGCCGCGCACCTCAATCTGGCCGATGTCGCCCGCTGCACAGGCCCGACCCTGGTCGTCGACCACGCGCAGGCCCACGCCTGGCAGGGCCCGGCCGACCGTGCCTCGGCGGCGCGCGCCGTCGGCCGCGCGGCAAGGGTTGCTGGTGATCATGGCGGTCTCGCTCATGCCGTAGCGCTCCAGAATGGTGTGACCGCTGCGGGTCGTCCAGTCGTCGAAGGTTTCGACCTGCAACGGCGCCGAGCCGCTGATGAACAGCCGCATGTGGCTGCAGGCGGCAGGGGTGAGCGCCGGCTCGGCCAGCATGCGGCTGTACAGCGTGGGCACGCCCATGAACACGGTGGCCTGCGCAAACTGGGCGATCGCCGCGCGCGGCTCGAAGCGGTTGAACCACAGCAGCCGGCTGCCGCCCAGCAGCGCGCAGTGCAGGGCCACGAACAGGCCGTGGACATGGAAGATCGGCAGCGCATGCACCAGCACGTCGTCGGCCCGCCAGTCCCAGTGCTGCAGCAGCACACGGGCGTTGCTCAGCAGGTTGCCATGGCTGAGCATGGCGCCCTTGCTGCGCCCGGTGGTGCCGCTGGTGTAGAGGATGGCGGCCAGGTCGTCGGCGCTGCGCTGCGCTGGCGCGTGCTGGTCGCTGTGGTGGGCCGCGCGCTGCAGCAGCGTGCCGCTGCGGTCGTCGCCCAGGGTGTAGACCTGGCCGCTGCCAGCCTGGAAGGCGATGCGGCTGACCCAGCTGAAGTTCTTTGGCGTGCACACCACCACCGCCGGCTCGGCATTGCCGACGAAATAGCCGATCTCGGCTTCCTGGTAGGCGGTGTTCAGCGGCAAAAAGACATGGCCGGCGCGCAGCACGGCCAGGTAGAGCATCAGCGCTTCGACGCTCTTGTCCACCTGCACCGCCACCCGGCTGCCGGCGGGCAGGTTCAGGCTGGCCAGCAGGTTGGCCATCATGGCGCTGCCCCGTTCCAGGTCGCGCCAGGAATAGTCGGGCGGGCTGCTGCCAGCGCCAGCGCTGCTGTCGATGGCCAGCACCGCCGAGCGGTCCAGGTCGGTCGGGAAACCGGCGCGCAGCGCCACGAACAGATTGTGGTTGTCGCTCATCTTGCGGGTCAGGATTTGGCGGTTGGGGCGATCAGTCCAGCTTGGCACCAGAGTTCTTCACCACCTCGGCCCAGCGCTTGACCTCACTGCCCACGAAGCGGCCGAAGTCGGCGCCATACAGGTTGGGCGGGTTGGCGCCCAGCTGCGACCAGGCGGTTTTCAGCTCGTCGCTGCCCAGTGCCTTCTTCATCTCGGCCTGCATCTGCTCGATGATGGCCGGCGGCGTGCCCTTGGGCGCCCACAGGCCGTACCAGGTGGCGACCTGGTAGCTGGGCAGACCGGCTTCGGTGGTGGTGGGCGTGTCGGCGAAGCCCGGCGCGCGCTGCGTTGACGCCACCGCCAGTGCCTTGATGCGCCCGCCCTTGATGTGGTTGGCCGACGAGCCCAGGCCGTCGAACATCAAATCGACCTGGCCGGCGATCAGGTCCTGCAGCGCCGGGCCGGCGCCCCGGTACGGGATGTGGGTGATGAAGGTCTTGGTCTGCAGCTTGAACAGCTCACCGGCCAGGTGGTGCGAGGTGCCGTTGCCGGCCGAAGCGTAGTTGAGCTTGCCCGGGTTCTTGCGCAAAAACTCGAGCAGGCCTTTCAGGTCGTTGACCGGCACGCGCTGCGGGTTGACCACGATGACCTGGGGCACGCTGGAGATCAGCGCCACCGGCACGAAGTCGTTCTCCAGGTTGTAGTCGAGCTTGGGGTACATCGACGGCGCAATGGCATGGTGCACCGCGCCCATGAAGAAGTTGTAGCCGTCGGCCGGCGCGCGCGAGGCAATGTTCGCGCCCAGCGTGCCGCCAGCGCCGCCCTTGTTGTCGATGACGAACTGCTTGCCGGTGTTCTTGGTCATCACCCCAAACAGCGGTCGGGCAAAGGCGTCGGTGCCGCCGCCGGCCGGGAAGGGCACGACGATGTTCACCGGCTTGCTCGGCCAAGCCTGCTGGGCCTGTGCACTGCCCAGGGTGGTGGCGGCCAGTGCCAGGGCTGCGGCGCCGATCAGGGCGCGACGGCGCAAGGGGTTGAGATGGCTGCTTTTCATCATGTCTCCAGTTGATTCGGGGTTTGGTGCCGGCGGGGTCAAAGCAGTGCCGACAGCGCCCGTGAATGCACCACCTGGCCTTTGACAAAGCGCTGGTGGCAGGTTTCGATGCGGCTCAGGTCATAGAGGTAGTTGACCATCAGCCCGGCGGATTCTTTCAGGCCCTTGGGCGCCAGATTGGCCTGGGCGTTCAGGCGCTCCAGCCGGGCGCCGTTGTCGAGGTGAAATCGCGCCACCGGGTCACCGCCGGGCTGGGCCGACCGGTGCACCAGGTACACGGCGGCCAGCCGCCACAGCGCATGGTGGGCATTGGCGGGCAACTGCGCCAGTGAGGTCGGTGAAGCCAGGGCCTGCAACTCGGCGCCGGCGGCCTCACGCAGCAGGGCCAGGGCGTGCACCGTGCGCTCGGTCACCGCCTGCGGCAGGCCGGCCAGCGCGCCGCCGGCACGCACCGGATCGCGGGCCTGGTGCAGCCAGGCCATCAGGCCGGGCACGGGCGACAGGGTGCAGAAGGTCTTGAGCTGCGGCAGTTCACGCTTGAGTTCCTCGGCCACCCGCTTGATCAGGAAGTTGCCCAGCGACACGCCGCGCAGGCCCGGCTGGCAGTTGCTGATGGAATAGAAGATCGCCGTCTTGAAGGCCTCGGGCGCCAGCGGAATCGACTTCTTGTCGATCAGCGGGCCGATCGCCTCGGCGATCTCGGGCACCAGGGCGACCTCGACAAAGATCAGCGGCTGCTCGGGCAACTGGGGGTGGAAAAAGGCGAAGCAGCGCCGGTCGGGTTGCAGTCGGCGGCGCAGGTCGTCCCAGCCGTCGATGGCGTGCACGGCCTCGTGGCGAATCAACTGCTCCAGCAACTGCGCGGGCGAATTCCAGTCGACCCGGCGCAGTTGCAGAAAACCGGGGTTGAACCAGCTTGACAGCAGGTGCAGCAGGTCGTGCTCGACGGCAGCCAGCGCCGGGCTGCGCTTCAGGCGCTCCAGCAGGCGGCGGCGCAGACGCACGATGGCGGCCGTGCCACCGGGGGTGCGGTTCAGGCGGCGGAACAATTCCTGTCGGGGAGGCTCGGCCAGCTGGCTCAGCCGCACCTGGTGCTCGACATGGTTGGGCGCCTGGGCATAGGCCATGGCCGCCGCCGCCACCTGCTTGGGGTCGGGCGAAAAGTCGCGCGCCAGATGCTCGAAAAAACGGCCACGCGAGTCGTCGTCCAGCGCGTCGATCTGATCGATCACCAGCCGGGCGATGTGGCCGCCATTGGCTTCACCCCGCTCGGACAGCAGGTTGCGGCAGTCTTGCAGCAGGGCGCGCAGGCGGCCGTCGGCGGCGGGGCGGGTGCGGCGGCGCAACGCGGCGGCCGGTGTTGCAGTCGGTATGGCGGCGGCGGCTGGCAGCGCCAACGCGGAAGATTTCATCAAGTGGGCGCGGTGCGCAGAAGATTACACAAGCCTGCGCCCGGATTGTCAGCGCTGCGGCAAGCCTAGGGCCACATGGCGCCGCTGGCGATCGGGATTTGCACCGGCCTGGCGGGCCGGCGCAAGCCCGCCCTGGTCAGGGTTTGCCGGTCAAGCGTGCGGCCTGGTCATACAGCTGCCGCGCGATGCGATCCAGCTCGGGCAGCGCGTCGCTGCCGTAAAACACGCACTTCTCGAATGCTGCGGCAGCCACGCACACGGTGTTGGCATTGCCGTCGGAGGTTCGGATGTCCAGCAGTTGGACCCTGCCGTCGGCGCCCAGCGTGGCTCGCGCGTGGCTGACGTGGCGGGTGGGCAAGTCGAAGAAGCGGACGCCGATCAGGGCATTGGGCAAGATCACCCGTTCGGCCGCGCTGAATTCGAATGGGCCAGACTTGAGCGCCGACTTCAAGTCGCGCAGTGCCGCCTGCCGCCACGACGAGCCGGCGCGGCGCATGGGCCGCTTTGCCCGGCTGCCGTGAAAACTGAAAACAGAGCTCGCTGACAGGAAAGCTCGTTGGCATCGCTCCTGGCCCAGCGGTTTGTGCCACCGCCAGTCCCGCTCATGCCCACAGTGTCAGCAGCCCAGATCGGCCTATCCAGCGCAGAAAGCGCCGGGCCGCCACGGGTGAAAACGCTGCTACTTCCGCGGCAGCGGGACGCTGCATCAAAGCTTGCGGCGACGGACCAGCAGCGACAGCGCGCCCAGGCCGGCAAGCATCAACGCACAGGTCTCGGGCTCGGGCACGGCCGTCACCCGGTTGAAGCCCACCACGTCCAGCATGCGCGCTTCAACGCCCATGTCGACGATACCGAGCGGGCCGGGCGTGCCGAAGGCGTTTTGCACGCGGACGACCGTGCTATCGAAGTCACCGGTGTCGCCACTGCCGCTGGAGTTGTAGCCAGCCAGGTTGGTCACGCCACCATTGATCGAAAAATAGGACGGGACGCCTGCGGCATCGACACCGGTGGCAAAGCTGCGCAGGCCAGCGGCGCTGTATCGGAACAGGTCGACCGTGGCGATGGTGGTGCTGGAGTCGCCCACGGCCGACACCGTGCCCAGCACCTCGTTGATCTCGTGCCGCACAGTGGCCAGCAGGTCGTAGTTGGCGGGGTTGTAGCCCACGCTGCTGGTGTCGCGCGTGGTGTTCCGTGGTGTTCATCAGCGAGAACTTGAAGCTGATGGTGCTGTCGACCATCGCAAAGCTGCTGTCGCTGGTGTCATAGCGGAAGAGCTTTGGCCCAGGCCAATGCTCGCGGTGCCTTCGAATTTGATGCTGACCCAAATCGGGTCGCTGAAGCTGGCTTCAAATGTCAACGATCCCGCGTGCTGTTAGCGGGTGTTTGCTTGAATGTGCCACGCGGTCGAGGGAGGCAGCGCTCGGCCCGGGCCCTGCGTCGTCGGCGTGCCGGTCGGTCGCAGACCTGGACAGCGCCCCGACTTCAGGCGCCAATCCCCAGCCGCCGGCAAATCTCCAGCGTCAGCGCCGACTGGTTCAGCGCGTAGAAGTGGATGCCGGGCACGCCACCGGCGATCAGGCGCTCGCACAGGCGGGTGACCACGTCCAGGCCGAAGGCGCGCACCGAGGCGGCGTCATCCATATAGCCCTCCATCTTGAGCATCACCCAGCGCGGGATTTCGATGCCGTCGCGCGCGGCGAACTGCACGATGCGCGAGAAGCTGTGGATGGGCATGATGCCCGGCACGATGGGGGCGGTGACGCCCAGCGCCCGAGCCTCGTCGACGAAGTGGAAGTAGGCGTCGGGGTTGAAAAAGAACTGGGTGATCGCGGCATTGGC
This sequence comes from Betaproteobacteria bacterium, assembly GCA_031417735.1. GTDB lineage: Bacteria > Pseudomonadota > Gammaproteobacteria > Burkholderiales > Burkholderiaceae_C > Pseudaquabacterium. Next base: position 13,199 of record JANOWE010000302.1, on the reverse strand, counting down.
GCCAGCGGCCATCTTGTCGGCAAAGTGCTGCAGGTCGCGTTTGGCGTAACGCTGCTCGGGGTGGTACTCGGGGTAGGCGGCGACCTCGATTTGCCAGTCGTTGCCCTGGGTTTCCCGAATGAAACGCACGAGCTCGCTGGCATAGCGAAACTCTCCCGCCACCGCGGTGCCGCTGGGCAGGTCGCCGCGCAGCGCGACGATGCGGTGGATGCCCTGGGCCCGGTAGGTGGACAGGATTTCGGCGATGCCTTCGCGGGTGGAGCCCACGCAGGACAAATGCGGTGCGGCCTCGAAGCCCGCCGCCGCGATGTCGGCCACTGCGGCCAGGGTCTTGTCGCGCGTGGCGCCCCCCGCGCCGTAGGTCACGCTGAAGAACTCGGGCCTGAGCACCGCCAACTCCTGCACCACGGCCTTGAGCTTGTCGCTGCCGACGGGGGTGTTGGGCGGGAAGAACTCGATCGATACCGCTGTTGATGTGTGGACCATGTCTATCTCGCGACGAAGGGGCTTGCAGGACGGGCGTCGATGGCCAAGGCCTTTGCCGTTGCCCGCGCCTTCAAGCGGCCGCCGCGGAACCGGCTTTGCCGGGCCGCTGGCGGCGCCCCCTGGGGGGAGCGCCAAAGGCGCTTCGGGGGATCAGTACCTGTAGCTGTCGGCCTTGTACGGCCCCTGCATCGGCACGCCGATGTAGGCCGCCTGCTCTTCGGTCAGCTCGGTCAACTGGGCGTTGAGCGTGGTCAGCTGCAAGCGGGCCACCTTCTCGTCCAGGTGCTTGGGCAGCACGTAGACCTTGCCCGACTCGTAGTTGTCCTGGTGCGCGTACAGCTCGATCTGGGCCAGGGTCTGGTTGGCAAACGAACTGCTCATCACATAGCTGGGGTGGCCGGTGCCGCAGCCCAGGTTCACCAGCCGGCCCTTGGCCAGCATGATGATGCGCTTCTCGGCCTGGCCGTTCCTGGCCGGGAAGATGATCTGGTCGACCTGGGGCTTGACCTCTTCCCACTGGTATTGCTCCAGCGAGGCGATGTCGATCTCGTTGTCGAAATGGCCGATGTTGCAGACGATGGCGTTGTGCTTCATCGCCACCATGTGCTCATGGGTGATGACGCTCTTGTTGCCGGTGGTGGTGACGAAGATGTCGGCCTTGTCGGCGGCCCAGTCCATGGTCACCACGCGGTAGCCTTCCATCGCCGCCTGCAGCGCATTGATGGGGTCGATCTCGGTCACCCAGACCTGTGCCGACAGCGCGCGCAGGGCCTGGGCGCTGCCCTTGCCCACATCGCCATAACCGGCCACCACGGCCACCTTGCCGGCGATCATCACGTCGGTGGCACGCTTGATGCCGTCAACCAGGCTCTCGCGGCAGCCATACAGGTTGTCGAACTTGCTCTTGGTCACCGAGTCGTTGACATTGATGGCGCGGAACAGCAGCGTGCCCTTGACGCTCATCTCGTTCAGGCGGTGCACACCGGTGGTGGTCTCTTCGGTGACGCCGATGATCTGCGCGCCCTTGCGGCTGTACCAGCTGCCGTCTTCGGCCAGCTTGGCCTTGATCGCGGCGTACAGCTCGCGCTCTTCCTCGCTGCCGGGCGAGGCCAGCAGCGACAGATCCTGCTCGGCGCGCTTGCCCAGGTGCATCAGCAGCGTGGCATCGCCGCCGTCGTCCAGGATCATGTTCGGGCCTTCGCCAGCCGTGCCTTTGGCACCGAAGTCGAAGATGCGGTGGGTGTAGTCCCAGTAGTCGCGCAAGCTCTCGCCCTTGTAGGCGTAGACCGGCGTGCCGGTGGCCACCAGGGCGGCGGCGGCATGGTCCTGGGTCGAATAGATATTGCACGAGGCCCAGCGCACTTCGGCGCCCAGGGCCTGCAGCGTTTCGACCAGCACGGCGGTCTGGATCGTCATGTGCAGGCTGCCGGTCACGCGCGCGCCCTTGAGCGGCTGGGTCTTGGCGTATTCGCTGCGAATGGCCATCAGCGCGGGCATTTCGGCCTCGGCGATGGTGATTTCCTTGCGGCCCCAGGCGGCCAGCGACAGGTCGGCGATGGCGTATGGGGTGTTGGGCAAAGGCTTGAGAACGGCGTTCATCGGTAAAGACTCCGGAAGGGGCATGGGCTGCCGCAGACTGCCGGGAAGATGAACCACCCACCCGGCACAGAACTGGTCTGCGGGTGAGCGCCGTTGCATGAATTGTTTCGAGCCTGGGGCGCCGGGGGAAACCACCGGCGTGCCTTGCAACGCTCCTCGAAACAGATTGCATTCTAGATCAGCTGCTGCTCAGCTGCGGTTTGGCAAGCGCCGAACAAGCGTGCTTTCGGGCCGGTTTTCCCCACGCATCGCCCACGCATGGCCTGTGTCAGCGCATCGCACCGGCATCGCAGAGTGGGCCGCCACAGGCCCATGCGAGACTGCCGCCATGCCCTTGCCCACGGCCCCAGTCCCGCCTGCCGGACCCCATCCGATGCCCCGGCCGCTGCCGCTGCGAACGCTGTTGCCGGCGCGGCTTCAGGCGCTGCGCGGCGTGCTCACCGACATCGACGACACGCTGACCCGCGACGGCGCCATCGAGCCCGCCGCGCTGGCCGCGCTGCATGCGCTGGCCGACGCCGGCGTGCCGGTGGTGGCGATCACCGGTCGGCCGGCGGGCTGGAGCCAGCAACTGGCCCAGAGCTGGCCGCTGGCGGCGATGGTGGCCGAGAACGGCGGCGTGCTGCTGACCCGCCAGACCGGCCCCGGCAGCGCCTGGACCACCCGGTTCACGGTGGACGACGCCACCCGCGACGCGCAGTTTCAGCGCCTGGCCACCTGCGCCCAGGCGGTACTGGCCGAACTGCCGGGCACCCTGTTGGCGCGCGACAGCGCGGGCCGGCTGACCGACATCGCGATCGATCACAGTGAATTCACCACGCTGGACGCCCGGCGCATTGCGCAGGTGGTGGCGCTGATGCAAAGCCATGGCCTGCAGGCCACGGTGAGCTCGATCCACGTCAACGGCTGGATTGGCGAGCACAACAAATGGACCGGCGCGGCCTGGGCCGTGCAACAGGCGCTGGGCCTGCCGTTTGAGCCGCACGACTGGGTTTACCTGGGCGATTCGGCCAACGACCAGGTGATGTTTGCCCAGCTGCCGCTGAGCGTGGCGGTGGCCAACATTGCGCCCTGTCTGGTGCAGCTGGCCGAGGCGCAGGCGCTGCCAGCCTATGTCACCCAGGCCGAGCGTGGCCAGGGCTTTGCCGAACTGGCTGGGGCCGTGCTGCAGGCGCGGGGGCAAGCGGCCTGAACGGGCCGGCGGTCGGGCGGATGGCTCAGGGCTGCGCCCCTGACTTCAGCAGCGCGCGGGTGGGCTCGACCAGGGCCCGCAGGGTCTGCAGCCTGGCCGGGCTGATCGGGACCATGGCGTCGTTGAACACGCCGACCGGACGCTTCGGGTCGGGGCTGAAATCGGTCAGCGCGCGGCGCAGCGCGCCCAGCAGGGCCGGCGGCAGGTCACTGCGAGCCAGCACCATCGGCGCCGGCATGGACGGGCCGGACGCCAGGCGGCGCAACTTGGCAATCGCCTCGCCGCGCAACACCGAGATCTGAAAACTGGTCATGACCAGCGCGTCGATCTCGCCCTGCTCCAGGGCCACCACGCCGCTGTTGACGGTGGGCTGGTAGGCGATGTGCAGGTCGCGTCCGGCTAGCAGCTGTTCGCCGCGTGCGACTGCGCTGTACAACGCGCGCTGGTCGATCGCGCTGTAGAACGCCACGGGCCGCCCCAGTTGGCGCTGCAGGTGTTCGCGCAGCGGCCGCACCGTTTCCAGCAGGGCCGGGGGTGAGAGGAAGGACCGCACCAAGACGGCCAGCTCGACCGGAGCTTCGCCGTGTGTTGCCGATGCCGCCGGCTTGGGCTGGCCGACGCCCGTGCGCGGCAGCAGCAGGGCCGCCAAGGCCAGCCACAGCCGCCGCTGCCTGTTCACGGCGGGGTTGCGGCTTCAGCCGACCCGGTCAGATCGTCCAGGCAGTCGAACAGCTGGGCCAGGTCGACCGGCTTGCACAGGTAGCGGTCAAAGCCCGAGGCCAGTGACAGGGCAATGTCGTCGGGCATGGCATTGGCACTGAAGGCCACCAGCGGCAGGCCCTGGGTTCGTGCGTCGGCACGCAGGCGGCGGCAGACCTCGTTGCCGTCGATGCCGGGCAGGCCGATGTCGACCAGCACCAGATCGGGAGGACTCGCCAGCGCTGCAGACAGGCCGGTCTCGCCGTCCACCGACAGTTGCAGGCTGAAGCCGCCATGGGCCTCCAGTGCCGCCTCGATAAAGCAGGCATTGGTCGGGTTGTCTTCGATGTAGAGCAAGCGACGCAGCGGCGCCGTGGCGCTGGCCAGAGCTTCGCCAGCGGCGCCGGCGGCAGCGGACGCCGTGGCCGGTCTGGCCACCTCCGTCAGGGCCGGGTCCGGCAAGGCCTGGGCCGCCGGCAGCAGCACGGTGAACTCGGCGCCATGCGCGGGGGCGGTGCTCAGCCTCAGCTCGCCGCCCATCAAGCTGGTCAGTTGGCGGCTGAGCAGCAGGCCGATGCCGGTGCCGGGGACCGCCTCGCCAGACCGCTCAAAACGGGTGAAGGGCTCGAACAACCGTGCCTGCTCGGCCGCACTGAAGCCGGGGCCGTTGTCGCTGACGACCAGGGCCACGCAGCCGTCGCCAGCCGCTGCGACGCTGATCAGCACCTGTCCGCCGGGTGCGGTGTACTTGACCGCGTTGCCCACCAGGTTGCTCAGCACCTGCAGCAATCGCCGACGGTCGGCCAGCAGCCAGCAGCCGGACTGCGCCGTCTGGTCGTGCAGGCCGATACTGCGCTCCCGGGCGGTCTCGGCCAGCATGGTCACCACCTGGGCCACGACCTCAGCGACCGACAAGGCCTGCAGCTTGAGTTGCATCTCGTCGCCTTCGATGCGCGAGACGTCGAGCACGTCGTTGATCATGTCCAGCAAATGCCAGCCCGCGCGCTGGATCTGGCCAGCATGCTCGAACCGGTCGCCCTGCAAGCGCTGCGGATCAAGCCGCAGCAACTGGGCAAAGCCGATCACGGCGTTCAGCGGCGTGCGCAGTTCATGGCTCATGCGCGACAAGAAACGCGATTTGGCGCGGTTGGCCTGCTCGGCGTCGTCCAGGGCCTGGCGCAACTCGGCGGTGCGCAACTGCACCCGCAACTCGAGCTGCTGCTCGCTGTGGCGCAGGGCGGTAATCTTCGTGCGCACCTGCGCCGCCATGCGGTTGAAGCTGTCGGCCACCAGGTGCAGTTCCAGCACCCGGCTGTCGGGCAGCTGCACCGCATGGTTGCCGTCGGCCACTTCGCGGCTGGCAGCGGCCAGACGGGCAAAGCCGCGGGCCAGTGCGCGCGTGCCCAGCAACAACAGGCCCAGGCCGGCAGCCGCCACGAGCAGCGCAATCAGCAGCGTGTTGCGCAGCAGATCGCGGCGGGCGTCGTCAATGCCCTGCCGGTCCAAAGCGAAGCGCAGCATGCCCAGCTTTTGTCCGGCCGGTACCAAGGGTGTTTCATGCCATGTCCAGGTGCTGGTGGAGGCTTGGCTCAGGGGAGCACCCGCGTGGCCAATCAGCTTGCCGCTGCTGTCGTGCACGGTGATGCTGGCCATCTTGTCGCTCTTGCTTCCGGCTTCCAGCACCTGCTGCAGCGTGCCATGGTCGCGTGTGACCAGCAGCGGAGCCACTGCCGCAGCCAGGACAGGCCGTATCACCTGGGCCATCTGGTCGGCGGCGAGCTGCAGCGCGCGGTCCATCTGGTGCACCGCGTTCCAGGACAGCAGGCCCAGCATCAGCAACAGGGTGCTGACGCTGCCCAGCAGGTATTGGCTGCGCAGCTTGCGCAGCCGGGGTGCCGGCTGGCCGACAGGGCGATGGCAGGAACCGGCGTCGGCGGACGACTCGGGCGGCGCTGCCGTGTTCAGCCCGGGGCTGCCGGCAGGCCGGCTCATGCGGACAGCCTGGGCTGCAGAAACAGCGTCATCCGGGCCAGCTCGTCGTCCAGCGCGGCGGCAAAACCGGCGTCGGTCGGTGGCCGTGCGTCGGTGTAGCCAGGTTCGCAACTCAGCCTTCCCTGCTGCCAGCGCAGGTTGACCCAGCCCGGCACCTGACCCCGCCACAGCAGCGGCAGCGCGTAATAGCCACGCAGCCGCTTGGCTGCCGGCGTGTAGGCCTCGAAGCGGTAGGCCCAGCCCCAGAGCAGCTCGAAGCGGCGGCGGTCCCAGACGATGGGGTCGAAGGGCGTGAGCAGGCGCAGGCTGTCGTCAGGGGCGTGGCGCTTGCTGCCGGGCAGCTCACCTTCAGGCCAGAACCAGCGCATGCCGTCAACCAGGGCCGACGGGTGCCGGCTGCGTGCGCGGGCCAACGCGGCTCGGCGCTGGTCGGCCCATTGCGGCGCACCGCCGCGCAGGTGGCTGACCAGTTCAGCCAGTGAACGCTCAGGCAGGGGCGCGTACTTGGCCAGCACCACATCGACCAGTGCGTCCATGGCCTGCTCTGGGTTGACTGCGGCGGGCCCAGGCAGCCGCGCGGCGTACAGCCGCACGCCGCCTTCACGCCGTGCAATGCGCAGCTGGCCCCGGTAGTGCATGGCGTCAAGCAACTGCGTGCTGGCGTTGGACGAGCCGCCGAACCAGTTCTTCGACTTGCCATGCTGAAAATGCGCATCGACCTGGCGTGGATGCGCCACACCGCAATGCCGCACAAAGTCCAGCACCGCCGCAGCGCGCTGCGCCTGCGCGGCAGGCCAGGGTGTGCGGGGTGCACGGGGGTGCATCAAGGCCTGGGTGGCGCGCGGCAGGAAACCGTAGTTGACGAAAAAGTCTTCCTCCACATCCAGGCGCGGGTAGCGCGCCTCCAGATCGCCGGCGCGGTAGTCCTTGACGCGGTGGCGCAGGGTCAGGTCCTGGGCCCGAGCCGGCGCACGGATAGGGTCGGCCTGCACAAAGCCCAGCCGCCGAATCGCTGCGGGCAAGCTGGTGGGCGAGAACAGCGTACGCGCCACGGCATGGCAGCGCAGTTGCGACAGCGAGAGGGCCTTGGCCATGGACAGATGGGTTCGCCGTGAGGCGGTGTGGGCCATCATATTGATAAAAGTGGGCAAACCCCATGCCGCAGCCCAAGCCTCGTGCCCTTGTCGGTGCGTGGCCGTGGCTGCAGGCCGGTGCCGTGGCTGCTAAGCTGCCTGACCCGGCGTGGCGCGCTTGTGCGTCGGCTGAACAAGGATTTCCACCATGCCCGGCCTGAATCCCCACATCGACCCCGATGGTCTGCTGGAATATTCCGTGGTCTACACCGACCGCGCGCTCAACCACATGTCGCAGCGCTTCCAAGGCGTGCTGCGTGACATTTCGGCCACGCTCAAGCAGGTCTACCACGCCCGTTCGGCCATCGTCGTGCCCGGCAGCGGCACCTTCGGCATGGAGGCGGTGGCGCGGCAGTTTGCCCATGGCCAGCAGGTGCTGGTCATCCGCAATGGCTGGTTCAGCTACCGCTGGACGCAGATCTTCGAGATGGGTCGCATCCCCGCCGGCGAGCAGGTGCTGAAGGCCCGCCGTACGGGCCCCGGCAACACCGCGCCGTTTGCGCCGGCACCGATTGAAGAGCTTGAAGCCGCCATCGCCGCCCAGCGCCCGGCGCTGGTGTTTGCGCCGCATGTTGAAACCGCCAGCGGCATGCTGTTGCCCGACGACTACCTCAAGCGCGTGGCCAGCGCGGTGCATGCGGTGGGTGGACTGTTCGTGCTGGACTGCATCGCCTCGGGCTGTTTGTGGGTGGACATGGCCGAGACCGGCGTGGACGTGCTGGTCAGCGCGCCGCAAAAAGGCTGGACCGGCTCGCCCGGCTGCGCCTTCGTGATGCTGTCCGAATTGGCGCATGAGCGCATCGCCACCACCACCAGTTCCAGCTTTGCCTGCGACCTGAAAAAGTGGCTGCAGATCATGGAAACCTATGAAGCCGGCGGCCATGCCTACCACGCCACCATGCCCACCGACGCGCTGGCGCTGGTACGCGCCGTGATGCTGGAGACCGCGCACTACGGCTTCGAGCGGGTGCGCGCCGAGCAGATCGAACTGGGCCGCCAGGTGCGGGCCTTGATGGTCGCGCGGGGTTTTGCCAGCGTGGCGGCGCCGGGCTTCGAGGCGCCTGGCGTGGTGGTCAGCTACACCAGCGACCCGGCCATACAGTCGGGCAAGGCCTTTGCCGCCCAAGGCCTGCAAACGGCCGCCGGCGTGCCGCTTATGTGCGACGAAGGACCGGGCTACAGCAGCTTCCGCATCGGCTTGTTTGGCCTGGACAAGCTGCATGCGCCCGAGCGCGCGGTGGCGGCGTTGGCCAAGGCACTGGATGTGGTCGCGCCAATGACTGAAAGCCAGGCAGTTTCCGCCAAGTGACCGAAAATCAGACATTTGCGTTGTTCCATTGTCTGATTAGCAGTCGGTGATGGGCGAGGCGGCGGCCTGGCTTGGTCGCAGTCAGGCCTGATGCGCCGCAGGGGGCCACCAAACACCGGTGTTTTCCCTGGATCGGGTCGATTTGGGTGACCAGCGGCATGGTCATTGCAATTCTCTCGGCATGGTCGGGCCACCAGGGTGGTGGCCGCATGGCCTCAACACCGGAGAATCTGCATGAACCGTCGCTTGCTCACCCGCGCCGTGGCCACCGCTGCCGCCACCCTGGTCGCCGCCCTGGCCGCCCCCGCCGCCAGGGCCCAGGCGGCCGGCGAAGTGAAGATTGCGCTGATCGCCAGCAAGACCGGGCCGCTGGAGGCCTATGCCAAGCAGACCATCACCGGTTTCATGATGGGCCTGGACTACGCCACCGGCGGCAGCATGGTGGTGGCCGGCAAGAAGCTGGTGGTGATCGAGAAGGACGACCAGGGCAAGCCCGACGTGGGCAAGGCCCTGCTGGCTGCGGCCTATGCCGACGACAAGGTCGACATTGCCGTCGGCCCGACCGCGTCACCCGTCGCGCTGGCCATGCTGCCGGTGGCCGAGGAATACAAGAAGATTTTGCTCGTCGAGCCGGCCGTGGCCGATTCGATCACCGGCGACAAGTGGAACAAGTACATCTTCCGCACCGGCCGCAACAGCAGCCAGGACGCCGCGTCCAATGCCGCCGCGCTGGACCAGGCCGGTGCCAATGTGGCCACGCTGGCGGTGGACAACGCCTTCGGCCGCGACGGCATCAAGGCCTTCAAGGGCTTCATCAAGAAGGCCAGGTTCGTGCACGAGGAGTACCTGCCCTCGGGCACCACCGACTTCACCGCCGGCCTGCAGCGCCTGGTGGAAAAAATGAAAGACCTGCAGGGCAAGAAGTACGTCTGGGTGGTGTGGTCGGGCGCGCCGTCGCCGTTCAGCAAGTTCGCCGAGCTGGAGCTCAAGCAGCGCTACGGCATCGAGATGGCCACCGGCGGCAATATCCTGCCGGCCATGGTGGCCTACAAGCAGTACCCCGGCATGGAGGGCGCGCTTTACTACTACTACGCCATCCCGCAGAACCCGGTCAACAAATGGCTGGTGGCCAACCACTACAGCCAGTTCAAGGCGCCACCCGACTTCTTCACCGCCGGCGGCATGAGCGCGGCCATTGCGGTGGTCGAGGCGCTGAAAAAGACCAAGGGCGACACCAGCACCAACACCTTGATCAAGGCCATGGAGGGCATGAGCTTCGAGACCCCCAAGGGCAAGATGAGCTTCCGCAAGGAAGACCACCAGGCGATGCAGGACATGTACCACTTCAAGATCAAGGTCGATCCGGCCTTTGCCTGGGGCGTGCCTGAGCTGGTGCGCGAGATCAAGGCCAGCGAGATGGACATTCCGATCCGCAACCATCGCTGATCAACCGCCTCGCACTGAGCCTGAGCCACTCCACGCCGTGCTGGAAACCCGCAACCTGACGATCCGGTTCGGCGGCCATGTGGCCGTCGACCATGTGTCGTGCCTCTTCGAGCCTGGCACGCTCACCGCCATCGTCGGCCCCAACGGCGCGGGCAAGACGACCTACTTCAACCTGATCAGCGGGCAGCTCTCGGCCACCGAAGGTCAGGTGCTGCTGGGTGGCGAAGACATCACCCGCCTGCCTGCGCCCACGCGCACCCGGCGCGGCCTGGGCCGTGCCTTCCAGCTGACACAGCTGTTTCCGGGCCTGAGCGTGCTGGAGAACGTGCGCCTGGCGGTGCAGGCGCGCTGCGGCGGCGGGCTGCAGCTGTTCAAGGTCTGGCTCGACCGCAAGGCCTGGATAGATGAGGCTGCCGAGCTGCTGGCCCAGGTGCAACTGGGCGACAAGCTGGACATGCTGGCCGCCGCGCTGCCGCATGGTGACCAGCGAAAACTGGAGGTGGCGCTGCTGATGGCGCTGGACCCCAAGGTCTACATGTTCGACGAACCCACCGCCGGCATGAGCGTGGACGACGTGCCGGTGGTGCTGGACCTGATCCGCGCGCTGAAGGCGCGACAAGACCGCATCATCCTGCTCGTCGAGCACAAGATGGACGTGGTGCGTGAGCTGTCCGACCGCATCGTGGTGCTGCACAACGGCCAGCTGGTGGCCGACGGTGAACCAGCGGCGGTGATTGCCTCGCCGGTGGTGCAGCAGGCCTACCTGGGCATCGTGGCCGAGGAGGACGCCTGATGACGGTCCAGCCCGCCCCACTGCTCAGCCTGACGGGGGTCCACACCCACATCGGCGCGTACCACATCCTGCATGGCGTGGACCTGGCCGTGCCCGAGGGCGAGGTGACCATGCTGCTGGGCCGCAACGGCGCCGGCAAGAGCACCACGCTGCGCACCATCATGGGCCTGTGGGCCGCCAGCCAGGGCCAGATTCACTTTCGCGGCCAGCCCATCCACAGCCGCGAGACACCCGACATCGCCCAACTGGGCATCGCCTATGTGCCCGAGAACATGGGCGTCTTCAGCGACCTGACGGTGCAGGACAACATGGTGCTGGCCGCTCGTTCGGCGCGCCATGCCGGTGAGCTGGACCGGGCCCGGCTGGACTGGGTCTTCGGCCTGTTCCCGGCGTTGAAAAAATTCTGGCTCTACCCCGCAGGCAAGTTGAGCGGTGGCCAGAAGCAGATGCTGGCGGTGGCGCGCGCCATCATCGAACCGCGTGCGCTGATCCTGATCGACGAGCCGAGCAAGGGCCTGGCGCCGTCCATCGTGCAGAACCTGATCGGCGCGCTGCGCGAGCTCAAAGCCCAGCGCACCACCGTGCTGCTGGTGGAGCAGAACTTTCAGGTCGCCACCGCGCTGGGCGACAGCGTGGCGGTGATGGACAACGGCCGCGTGATGCACAGCGGCAGCATGGCCGAACTGGCCGAGAACCCGGCGTGGCAGCACAAGCTGCTGGGCCTGTCGCTGGAGGCTCACACATGAGCTCGACAAGCGCCCACGCTGGCGGCGTTGCAGACCTTGGCGCTGGCGCTGCCATCCCCAAGGCCAGTTTCGATTGGTGGCCGGTGGCCTTGCTGGTGGCGCTGGCGCTGGCGGCCGTGCCGGCGATCGGCAGCCCCAGCACCTGGGTCACGCTGACCGTGGCCGGGCTGGCGATGGGGCTGATCATCTTTGTCATCGCCTCCGGACTGACGTTGATCTTCGGCCTGATGGACGTGCTGAACTTCGGCCACGGCGTGTTCATCGCGCTGGGTGCGTTTGTCGCCACCAGCGTGATGGGCTGGACCACCGGCATGGGCTGGGCCGGCCTGCCGTCGGTGTTTGTGGCCATGCTGCTGGCCATGGCCGTGGCCGGCGCCGTGGGCTGGGCCTTCGAGCGGATCATCGTGCGGCCGGTGTACGGCCTGCACCTGAAGCAGATCCTGATCACCATGGGCGGCATGATCGTGGGCGAAGAGATCATCAAGGTGATCTGGGGCCCGCTGCAGATCGCGCTGCCGCTGCCCGACGAGCTGCGCGGCGCCTGGCTGTTCGGCGACGCGGCGATCGAGAAATACCGCGTGCTGGCGTCGGCCATCGGCCTGGCGGTGCTGGCGGTGCTGGTGTTCACGCTCAACCGCACCAAGATCGGCCTGCTGATCCGCGCCGGCGTGCAGGACCGGTCGATGGTCGAGGCCCTGGGCTACAAGATCCGCCAGCTGTTTGTCGGCGTGTTTGTCGCCGGCTCGGCATTGGCCGGCCTGGGCGGTGTGCTCTGGGGCCTGTACCAGCAGAGCGTGACTCCGCAGATCGGTGCGCAGGTCAATGTGCTGATCTTCATCGTCATCATCATCGGCGGTCTGGGCTCCACCTTCGGCTGCTTCATCGGCGCGCTGCTGGTCGGCCTGATGGCCAACTACACCGGCTTCCTGGCACCCAAGGTGGCGCTGTTTTCGACCATCGCACTGATGGTGGGCGTGCTGTTGTGGCGGCCGCAGGGGCTGTACCCGGTGACCAGCCGATGAACAAGCGATGACCCTCACGCGAACGCCATTTGCTGCCCCCCCAGGGGCGGCCAGGCGGGAGACCGGCCCATGATCGACCGCCTGCTCTCGCATGACCGCCCACGCAGCCCCTGGCTGGCCGCGGCGCTGCTCATCATCCTGGCCGTGCTCGCGCTCGCACCCTTCTTGTTCGACGGTGCCAAGTCGATGTCGGTGGTGGCCAAGATCCTGATCTTCATCCTGCTGGTGGCCAGCTACGACCTGCTGCTGGGCTACACCGGCATCGTCAGCTTTGCCCACACCATGTTCTTCGGCATTGGCGCCTATGGCATCGCCATCGCCAGCGAGGAACTCGGCGCGGGCTGGGCGGCGGTGGGCATCGGTCTGGCCGGCGCGCTGGCCATCTCCCTGCTGCTGTCGCTGCTGATCGGACTGTTCAGCCTGCGCGTGAAGGCGATCTTCTTCGCCATGATCACGCTGGCCGTGGCCACCGCCTTCCAGACCCTGGCCTCGCAGCTGAGCCACATCACCGGCGGTGAAGACGGCCTGAGCTTTCGCAGCCCCGAATGGCTGAGCCCCTCGTTCGAACCCTTCGAGACCGAGGTCTTCGGGCTGTTGCTGGACGGCAAGGCCTTCAGCTACTGGCTGTTGTTTGTGGTGGTGCTGGCGCTGTTCCTGCTGCTGCTGCGCATCGTCAACTCGCCCTTCGGCCGCGTGCTGCAGGCGATCCGCGAAAACGACTTCCGGGCCGAGGCCATCGGCTACCGCACGGTGGTCTACCGCACGCTGAGCAATGTGCTCTC
>JANOWE010000301.1:0-2898 GCA_031417735.1 Betaproteobacteria bacterium | reverse complement strand
GCGAAGATGGTGTTGCGGGTGATGCCGTTGAGCGCACCGGCCGACAGGTCGGGCGTGTAGACCACGCCGCCCTTGATGACGAAGATGTTTTCGCCCGCACCTTCGCTGACGAAGCCCGAGGCGTCGAGCAGCAGCGCCTCGTCGTAGCCCTCTTCGGTCACTTCCATGTTGGCCAGGATCGAGTTGGTGTAGTTGCTCACCGCCTTGGCCTGGGTCATGGTGATGTTGACGTGGTGGCGGGTGTAGCTGCTGGTCTTGACGCGGATGCCCTTGGCCAGGCCTTCTTCGCCCAGGTAGGCGCCCCAGGGCCAGGCCGCGACCATCAGGTGGATGGTGTTGCCCTTGGGGCTGACGCCCAGCCGCTCGTCGCCGATCCAGACCAGCGGGCGCAGATAGCAGCTCTCGAGCTTGTTCTGGCGCACCACGTCCTTCTGCGCCTGCACCACCTGCTCGGGCGTGAACGGGATCTTCATGCGCAGGATCTTCGCGCTGTTGAACAGCCGCTCGGTGTGCTCGCGCAGGCGGAAGATGGCCGTGCCCTGCGCTGTCTTGTAGGCGCGCACGCCCTCGAAGGCGCCGCAGCCGTAGTGCAGCGTGTGGCTCAGCACATGGATCTTGGCATCACGCCAATCGACCATCTGCCCATCCATCCAGATCTTGCCGTCGCGGTCGGACATCGACATGGGTGTTCCTCTTTCGAAGCTCGGGTAGGGGAAGCGGGGGATTCTAGCGGCGGGCTCCTGCAGCTTGATCTGCCGTGATCCGCGCCATGTCCCCGGCAAACGCGGGCCTTCGGTGCCAACTTTGCACTGCGAGGGGCCCGGTCGTTGCGACATGGATCACAGGCGCAACTTCGGGATTTCCCCAGACTGCAGCAGCGATGGCCTGCGCGCAGCACCTTGTGTGCCCACCGAAGCCCTCGACCCAGGACCGGCCATGCCGATTCGACTGCAAGCACTGACACTTGGACTGGCCACGATGACGGGTCTGGCCTTGCCGGCCATGGCCAGCCAGATCAACTCGGGCCAGAGCGGGAACCGGAGCTATTCCGGTCCGAGCAGTGTGCAGGGCTGCGGCCTCGACGATCTGGTGGGTGTGACGGTGACATCGTGCACCGGCTTCATGCAGGGCAAGCGGCTCAAGGGCGGCAGCGGTGACGCCGTGCCCGACACGGTGGCCGCAGCGCTGACCACGCTGGGCATGGGCCAGGCCAGCAGTGCCAGCTATCTGGAAAAGATCGTCAGCAACAACGACAGCCTGGCGGTGGACTTCAGCGCAGCGCTGTCGGGCACGACCTACCACGGGCTGCACCTGGGCGGGGGCTCGAACGCGTTCTCGTCGAATCTGTCGGGTGGCGCTACCGCGTTCTACCGCTTTGAAGCCGGGGCGGTGCTCAACAGCTTCCTGCTCAGCGCCAAGCTGACCGCGTCCTCGGGTGGGGTCTTGTTCAGTACCGGCTTCGTGCCCTTGCCACCGCCCAGGCCCCAACCCGACCTGCTGCAGGTGATGGCAGGGGTGCCCGAACCGCAGTCGCTGGCGCTGCTGCTGGCCGCCCTGGCCGCCACGGGTCTGGCCTGGCGAGCCCGTCGGGTCTGAGCTCAGCCCTCGGCGGGCGGCGACGGCGCGTCGGCTTCGTCTGGCCGCGCCAGACGCCAGCGCTGGCAGAGGCCGCCCTCCAGCTCAACCACCACAGACGCCCCGGAATCGTCGGTCCAGCGGAAGGTCTCGGGCTCGTCGGCCAGCTTTTCGCCCAGGCTGCGCGTGATCTGGATCAGGTCGATCAGCCGCTGGCCGGGCTTCATCTGGGCATGCAGCATCACCGCACTGGGCACCGTACCCACAGGCGACTGGCTGGCCTTGCGCATGGCCCGGAGCGCGCGGCTGAACTGCAGCATCAGCCAGAACACCACCACCGACAGCGCCAGCGCCACGCCGGGCCAGCCGTAGGCCAGGTAACCCGAGACCAGGGCGGCCAGGGCCAGACCCCAGCCGATCAGAGATTGTTGGTTCATGGCCGGCATTCTGCCCGGCGGGCCGACCGAGGCCGGCGACGTAGCAGCCCGCAGCTACAGCCCGCGCACCACGTCCATCGCCTCGTCGATGCGTTCCACGGCATGCACGGTCAGCCCGTCGACGGGCTTTTTCGGCGCATTGGCCTTGGGCACGACGGCGATCGAGAAGCCCAGCTTGGCGGCTTCCTTCAATCGCTCCTGGCCACGCGGCGCGGGCCGAACCTCACCGGCCAGGCCGACCTCGCCGAAGGCGAAGAAGCCGGTCGGCAAGGCCTTGCCGCGCAGGCTGCCCTGGATCGCCAGCAGCACCGCCAGGTCGGCCGCCGGCTCTGAAATGCGCACCCCGCCCACGGCGTTGACAAACACGTCCTGGTCGCCACAGTCCACGCCGGCATGGCGGTGCAGCACGGCCAGCAGCAGGGCCAGACGGTCACGCTCCAGGCCCACGGAAAGCCGCCTCGGGCTGGGCCCCCCGGCGTCGACCAGGGCCTGGATTTCGACCAGCAGCGGGCGTGTGCCCTCCAGCGTGACGAGCACACAGGTGCCCGGCACCGGCGCACCATGGGTCGACAGGAAGATGGCGCTGGGGTTGCTCACACCCTTGAGCCCGCGCTCGGTCATCGCGAACACGCCGATCTCGTTGACCGCGCCGAAGCGGTTCTTGATCGCCCGCACCAGGCGGTAGCTGCTGTGGGTGTCGCCCTCGAAGTACAGCACCGTGTCGACGATGTGTTCCAGCACACGCGGCCCGGCCAGCGCGCCTTCCTTGGTGACATGGCCCACCAGCACCACGGCGCAGCCGCTGGCCTTGGCGCTGCGGGTCAGCTGCGCCGCGCATTCACGCACCTGGGCCACCGAGCCGGGCGCGCTGGTGAGCTGGTCGGAG
>JANOWE010000300.1:0-5478 GCA_031417735.1 Betaproteobacteria bacterium | reverse complement strand
CGCACCGCGTTTGCGTCCGCTGGCACGGCGTTGCGCCCGGTTGAGCTTGCCCGGACCATTCGACGAAGGCGGCTTGGACGAGTTTTTGGAGTCCAGATTGACGCGTTCTTCGAGCAGCTTGACCCGCTCCAGCAACTGCGTAATGACTGCGTGGCACTCCGGCAGCGTCTGCGGAAGCTGCAATGCCGCCACAGCGGGCAACTCAACCTACCGCTGGCGCAGCGTCTGAGCGCGGCAGGTCCCAAAGCGCCGATCCTGGCGCGGCTGGACTCGGGGTTCGACTCGGCCGCGCTGATGCGCAGCATCGAGGCGTGCAACCAGAGCGGGCAGCCGCAGGTCGACTGGCTGATCAAGTGGAATCCGCGCAGTGTGGACAGTGCGGCCTTGCTGGCGCGACTGAACGCCGACCCCGGCACGCACTGGCACAAGCCGCGAGCGGGCAAGCGCATGGCCGTGTGGGAGGAGGCCATCAAGGTCGAGGGCGTCACCCGACCACTGCGCCGCGTTCTCAGGCTGATCGAGCGCGACATCGATCGCAGCGGCCAGCAGTTGATCGTGCCCGAGGTCGAGCTCGAGGGCTGGACCACCAGCCTGCTCAAGGGCCAGTTCAACGCCGACAAGATCATGGCGCTGTATGCCGACCACGGCACGCACGAGCAGTTCCATTCCGAGTTCAAGACCGATCTCGATCTGGAGCGCCTGCCCTCGGGCAAGTTCGACACCAACTACCTGGTGTGCCAGCTCGCAGCGCTGGCGATGGACATCCTGCGCCTGATGGGCCAGCGCGGCCTGCTGGGGCCGGACGCACCGGTGCGCCACCCGGCCAAGCGCAGGCGGATCAAGACGGTGATGCAAGAGCTCATCTACCGGGCCGGCCGACTCATCGAGCACGGGCGCCGGCTGATCCTGGGGCTGGGCGCCAATGACCGTGCAGCCAAGGCATTCGCCAGACTGAACGGCGAGCTGTTCGCGGCCAGCAGCTAAAGCGAAAGCGCCTGTCAGAGGGCGAACCAACTCACGGATCCGGAAAACAGCGCATCGCGCTGGTCGCGGCGTGGCGCCGGCAGCGCAGCCGCCAGCACGATTGGCACCAAACGCCTCGAGTACGCGACCAGATGCCCAGGGCGAGGCGGCTTCGCCACCATCGGCGTAGAACTTGCCCATATTCAGCGCGTCGGGCACGGCAAACTCGCTCGAGTGGGTATCGAGGTCACGGATTCAGGAACAAGTCTGAGCAGGAGCAAGGACAGCGGAGCGCGGTACAGGCGCTGGAGGCCGGCCAAACTGTGGGGGGTAGACCCGCCAGGCCACAGTCCTTGTCGCCACCCGCCAGCCCGGCCGCCCTACCCAAACAAGCCCTGCAAGAACCACCCCTCCCCTTGCCCGTCCAGCGCCGGCAGCCGGCCTCGGTACACCCACACCAGCGCCCCGCTGCTGGCCTGGGCGATGAAGTAGTCGCGCTGGGCCGGGCCGGCGTCGTTGTCGTCGTTGCCGTCCCACCAGCCGGTTTCCAGGCGCTGGGGGCCGGCCAGCAGGTGCAGAGGGCGGCCGTCGAGCAGGGGTTGCTGTTGCTTGACGTGCAGGGCCTGCGGCTGGGGCAGCAGCCACAGGGGTTGGGTGGCCAGGGCGGTGCGGGCGGCGATGGTGGTGTTCAGTGACGCCGCAGCGTCGGCGCTGGCGGCCGCCGCCCGGCCGACGCCAGACCCAGCGCCAGGCCCCGACCCAGACCCAGACCCAGTACCCAATCGCGCCGCATCCGCAGGCCAGCAGTGCAGGCCTTGCTCGGGGCGGTGGTCGGCCACGGCGGCGAAGCATTGCACCTGGGCGCGGCCCAGGCGGGCCTGCAGCCGGTCTACCAGCTTGACCAGGCCTTCCTGCTGGCTGGCCTGGCTGGCAAACAGCTCGCCATTGGGGGCGGCGCTGGCGGTGGTGGCGCTGCACAGCAGGCTCAGTTCCAACGCGGGGGCGGGCAGCGGCTGGCGGGCCAGGTGCTCGGCCAGCAGGCTGTGCAGGTGGGCAATGTCCACACTGGGCAGCGCGGGGGCGATGGTGATGGCGCTGCGCTCGGGCGCCTGGCTGTCGTGGCGGTGGCGCGGCTCGTGGTGCATCAGCAGGGTCAAGCGCAGGATGCGCACCTGCCGGGCATGGGCCCAGGCCACCAGCCGGGGCAGCAGGATGGCCGCGCCGGCCAGCAGCTGGGCGCTTGTGTCTGCGCGGGCTTGCAGTTCGATGCGGCTGGCAAAGCGCTGCGGCATGGTCAGCCAGTGGTGGGCTTCAGGCGCGTGGCCGTTGGCGCGGTCGATGTCTTGCAGCAGTTCGGGGCTGAAGCGCCGGGCCAGGCCGCTGCGCGGCAGGCCGGCCAGGTCGCCCAGGCAGCGCAGGCCCATGCCTTGCAGCGCTTGCCAATGTTCTTGCCCCGGGCCCAGCAGCTGCAGCGGCACCTGCTTGAGCAGGGCTTGCAGGGCTTGGGGGTCCTGGCTGTGGGGGCCGATGGCCAGGTCGTGGCGCCAGGCGGCCAGCAGGGCGGCGCCCAGCGCGGTGGGCGCGCTGGCGATGCGCAGGCGGTGGCCCAGGGGTTGGATGCTGGCGCGCAGCCGGGCCAGCAGCGCGGGCAGGCCGCCAAAGTAGCGCAGGCTGGCCTGCACCTCCAGCCGCACGCCCACCAGGGCCGGACTGGGAGCGGGGTTGGGCGGGGTGTGGCGGGTGTCGGTGGGGGTGGCGGTGTTGAGGTCGTCGTCGTCCGTTGGGTCGCCACGCTGGCCGGGCGGGCGGGGGCCTTCGCTTTGGTCTTGATCTGCTTGGTGTTGGCGCTGTTCACCGGCAGCGCCGCCTTCGGTGGCGGACGGGCGCCAGCCTTCGGGCGTGGCCCACACCACCGACGGGCTGAAGGCCAGCGCGGCATGGGCCACGGCGCGCAGCGCGGCGGTGTCGCGGCGGGGGTCGGCCTGGCCCAGCAGCAGATCAGGCGCCAGCGCCAGCGCGGTGGCGCGCTTCATGCCGGGGCGTACGCCGCGGGCCTGGGCCAGGCCGTCGGCCAGCAAAATCTGATGGTCTTGCAGCAGCGCCAGCGGGCGGCCGGCCTGTTGCGGGCCCAGCGTGGATTGCCAGGCTTCCAGCGACAGCGCCGGCAGGTGCAGGGCCAGCCACAGCATGGCGGGTCAAGGCCAGGCCGTGGGGTGGCGGTGGCCGCCGCCGTGGCCCCCGCTGCCGCCGTAGCCACTGCTGCCGCCGGCGGTGACCAGCGCGGCGTTGGCATGAGCGGCGTCGCTGGCCAGGGTGGCGCTGGCGCGGCCGGCGCTGTGGTGTGCGCCCTGCAGCGCCTGCCGGGCCAGGGCCTGGGCCTGCTGACGCGGACTGAGCACGGCCGGCAGCACCAGCATCAGGGCCTGTGCCAGCGGCGGGCCGCGGCGTTTGAGCAAGCGCACCGACAGGCTGTCCACCCCCGCCGGCTGCAGCAGCAAACGCAGCGGCGCGGCGCTGGGCCGGCTGCGGGCCTGGGCATGGCGAAACAGGAACACCGGCCCGTCATGCGACTGGGCGGCCAACTGCAGCCGGCGCAGCGCGTCGGCCCGCAGGGCAGTGGGCAGCCAGGCCAGCACGGCGCCCAGATGACCGCTGCGCAGGGCTTGTTCCAGCGCCCACAGCAGGTCGGCCGCGGGCAGCAGCGGGGCCAGACGCTGGGGGCCTCGGGGTGGGATGCGTGGGGGGGATGAGGCTGATGGGGCTGTGGCGCCAGCATCGGCCGCCAGCCCCGACGATCTTGCAGCAGCACCGCCCTGCCCGGCGCGGGCATGCACCAGCAGCCTGTGCCGGCTGCTCAGGCCCTGCTGGGCCAGGGCCCAGGCCGACAGCAGGGCCGGGGGGTCGAACAGCATCACGCAGGGGTTGACGATGGACTGACTGGTGGGCTGGCCACCGCCCTGCCCGGCCCGGCCCACCATGGCCAGCGCCGGGACCAGCAGACGCAGTTCACCAATGCCGGGCTGGGGCAGCAGCAGCTCGGTCAGCTCAGCATGGGGCCAGCCGCCGCCGGGCAGTTCGGCGTCCAGCGCGGCATGGCCGCTGGGCGTGGTGCGGCGCTGGCCCCCGCCGATCTGGCTGGCCCGCCACAAGCTGGGGTGCAGCCGAACCGGGTCGGGCGGCGGCAGCAGCGCGGCGGGCCGGGTGTCCAGCCAATGCTGGGTGAGGCCGGGCTGGGTGGTGGTGGTTCTGTCGGTGTGGCAGATGCTGGGGGCTTCAGCCGCCGCGCCGCAGTGCAGCAGCAGGGCCAGGGCTTGCGCGCCAGTCTGGCCCTGGCCTGGTTCGGCCGACTCGGCCGAATCGGACGGCGTGGCGGCCAGCGCCGCACCGGCCGCCGGCGTCGGGGGTTCGGCGGCCGGGGCGGCCGAAGGGCTGGCGTCGAACAGCGGCAGGGTCAGGTTCACCCGAATACTGTACGTTCATACAGCTGTTGCGGCAAGCCGGATCACGCCGCCCGCCGCTGCCGGCGTGACGTGCCGCACGTTGCGTCAACGACAGGGCCAATCCTGGGGTCGGCGCCGCCAAGTGGCCATCAGGCAGGCTGCCTGGTTTGCCCGGGAGACCGACTGCAACTTCGAGCGCGTGCTCCCGCTGGCGCAACGCCTGCGCGCGCAGGGGCATGGGTCGCACAAGAAGGCGCCGCTGCTGGTGCGGCTGGACTCGGGGTTCGACTCGGCCGCGCTGATGCGCAGCATCGAGGCGTGCAACCAGAGCGGGCAACCGCAGGTCGATTGGTTGATCAAGTGGAACCCGCGCAGCAAGGGCACGGCCGAGGTGCTGGCCCGGCTGGAGGCCGACCCGGCCACGCAGTGGCAGCAGCCCCGAGCCGGAAAACGGGTGGTGGTGTGGGAAGAGCAAGTCACGGTGCAGGGCATTGCCCGGCCGGTGCGCCGGGTGCTCAGGCTGGGGCGCACAGCCACGGCTTGCCTCGGTGGCTGACTTTCACCAGTTCAAGTCTGGCCGGCAGTTCGGTGCCTGGCTGGGGATCGTTCCGCGCCAGAACTCCTCGGGCGGCAAGGCCAACCTGGGGCGCATCACAAAGCGCGGCGACGACTACCTGCGCATGGCTACCGCTCTGTCGCGCTTTCTCAAATCCGAGTCGCTGCAACGCGCGAATCGCATCAGTACCCGAGATGCGCGATAACTTGGGCATGCAGCGGCTCAGGCAGAGAGAATACAGTAGTTAATGGATGGCCGGTTGCCGCTTGAGGAAATTCGTCCAAATAGAGTGCAGTGGCTTCCTTTAGATTTGCGATGGCTTGCTCAATGGATTCGCCTTGCGTGGTCGTACCAGTTTCAGGATTCATTGCGATGAAGCCCCCCGCGTCAGAATAGTTGTCGCCTCCATTGATCAACCCAGGGGGCGGCGATGAAGGACGGACTTGGCTCGATACGGACAGGCATTCAAGAACAAGGCAGTGGCGAGGTTGCTGCCGCCGGAGAGCGCAGCGCTGGAGT
>JANOWE010000299.1:0-67449 GCA_031417735.1 Betaproteobacteria bacterium | reverse complement strand
CAGGCCCAGGCTTTGCTGGACCCGCTGACTGGCCTGCCCAACCGACAGGCCGTCGACCGCCGACTGGCTGCGGCCGATGTCGGCCACGAGCTGGCCCTGCTGTACATCGACCTGGACGGCTTCAAGCCCGTCAACGACATGCATGGCCACACCGTGGGCGACCAGTTGCTGCAGCAACTGGGTCAGCGCCTGCGCGCTGCGGGCGCGCCCGGCAGCCTGCCCGCGCGCATCGGCGGCGACGAATTCGTGCTCATCATCGACGGACCGAACGACCACAACCGGCTGCTCGGTTTGGCGCGGGGCCTGATCGACAGGCTGGCACAGCCTTGTGTGGTGCAAGGCATCTCGGTCAGCGTGGGTGCGTCGGTCGGCATGGCGCTGTACCCGGAAGACGGTGCCCTGCCCGGGCTGATGGCCTGCGCCGACGCCGCCATGCTCGACGCCAAGCGCGCGGGAGGCAGCGCCGCGGTGTTCTACGACGCAGCGATGGACCAGCACAGCAAGGCCCGGCAGGCCCTGTTGCACGCCTTGCGCCTGGCCTTGCCGCAGCAGCAGTTCGAGCTGCACTACCAGCCCAAACTGCAGGTCGCCAGCGGGCAGGTCACCTCGGTCGAGGCCTTGATCCGCTGGCGCCATCCGGTGCAGGGCATGGTCAGCCCGGCACGGTTCATTCCACTGGCCGAACAGCATGGGCAGATCGTCGCCATCGGCCAATGGGTGCTGGAGCAGGCCTGCGAACAGGCCCGCCAATGGCAGCGCCAGGGCTTGACCCTGAGGGTGGCGGTGAACCTGTCGCCCCACCAGCTGCGAGAGGCGAACTTCGTCGACACACTGCTGGCCACCCTGACCCGACATGGCCTGGCGCCCCAGGCGCTGACCTGCGAAGTCACCGAAACCGTGGCCATGGAAGAAACGCCGGCGATGCAGCGCGCCATCGAGCGGCTGGGCCAGGCCGGCATGCACATCTCCATCGACGACTTCGGCACCGGCTACTCCAGCCTGGCCTACCTGCGCCGCCTGCCAGCCAAAGAGCTGAAGGTGGACCGCTGCTTCGTGGCCGACCTGGAAACCAGCGCCGACGCCCGCGCCATCGTCGACTCGGTGCTGCGCCTGGCCCATGCCCTGGGCAAGACAGTGGTGGCCGAAGGCGTGGAAACCGAGGCCCAGCGCCGCTTCCTGGTCGAGAATGGCTGCGACGAATTGCAGGGCTACCTGCTGGCCCGACCGATGCCTGCGGCGCGGTTGCTGGACTGGGTCTTGGCCCATCGCGGCCAGCGATCCGCCCAGATCCCGCCGCCGGACCTGGCCGAGAACCGGGCCATGCAGCCAGCCTGAAGGCAGCACCCCCGCCCATGCGGGGGTGGCAACGCGCCAGGGCAATGCGTCGCGCACCGGCAAGCTCAGCTTGCAAGCCGCCGACCACCCGGTGTTCTCACCCGTCCGGCCGACCCAGGGCCAGGGGCAGGCGGGTGCCGTGACCGCTGCCAGTGACGACTTGAGATGGCCGACATCGTGCTGCGCAAGCTTGACGATGGCTTGAAATACAAGCTGCACCAAAGTGCGGCGCGGCACCAGCGGTCGATGAACGCCGAGTTGCAGGCCATCGTGCGCGAAGCGTTGACGCTGCCGCCACGCAGCAGTGCTGCTGACTTCAAACGCCTGGCGGCCGAGATTCGCGCGCTGAGCGCGCACCTGGCGCAAACCCCGTCTGAGCCGTTGCTGCGGCAGGCCCGCGACGAGCGCTGACGCAACAGCACGGTGCAGCCCATGACGGTTTGGGTCATCGACGCCAGCGTGGCCGCCAAGTGGCTGGGCAGGGCTGGCCTTCAAGAAGGGCGCGCATCCATTCACCGGCCAGCCGGGGCGGCACGTTGTCGGCCTTGCCCTGCAGCGCCCGGCTGCGCAGCAGGCGGAACAGCGAGGGCACCAGCGGGTCGCTGTCGAAGCGGCGCACCACTGCAGACCACCGACACCCGTGCGCGCAGCGACGCCACGGTCAATCTGCGGGCCGAGTTGAGGTTCTGATCCCCTCGTGCAGGGGGGGTGGCCGCCAGTCAGCGTGGCATCTCGCGCACACTGCCATCGGCCCTGACAGGTCCTGGACAGGGGCTGATCGGGGAGACCCTTGCCCCGCAGCCGCACACCACCATCGAGAAACGCCCATGACCACCCTTGCCCGCATTCGCTGCGCCACGCTGTTGGCCGCCGTCACCCTGGCCACGCTGGCCGCGCCGCTGGCCCAAGCCGCCGGCCCCCAGGCGCGGCCGTTCAAGGCCACCCTGACGACCCAGGAAGCGCTCAGTTTGGACAGCGTGGCCTGCCCCGGCACCTTTGTCCTGGGCACCAGCTCCGGCCAGGGCACGGCCTCGCACCTGGGCAAGGTCAGCCTGCTCGCCACCGACTGCCCGGTATTCCCGCCCGGCGGCCTGCCCTACGCCAGCGGCGTGTTGGTGCTCACCGCCGCCGACGGTGACAAGCTCAAGGCGAACTACACCGTTCAACTGACCCCCACCGGGCCCAGCACCTTCAGCCTGGACGGCAACTACGCCATCAATGGCGGCACGGGTCGCTTCCAAAACGCCACGGGCACAGGCTCGCTGCGCGGCAACATCGATACCCAAGGCGGCCCTGGCGTCTACGAGGCCACGGGCAGCCTGAGCTACTGAGAGAGCACCATCGCGGCAGCGCCCGCGCTCAGCGCCCGCCCGTCACATCCACCAGCGTGCCGGTGCAGTAACTGGCCGCGGGTGACAGCAGCCACAGCACGGCCGCGGCCACCTCGTCGGTCGTGCCAGGGCGCTGCATCGGGATAGCCGCAGCGGCGGTCTGCGGCCGATTGGCCTCGCCACTGTCGGCATGGATCTCGGTGCTGATGATGCCCGGGCGTACCGCGTTCACGCGCACGCCTTCGGCCGCCAGTTCCACCGCCAGGCCGGTGGTAAAGGTGTCGATCGCGCCCTTGCTGGCGGCGTAGTCGACGTACATGTTGGGTGCACCCAGGCGGGCGGCCACGCTGCTGAGGTTGACGATGGCGCCGCCCTGGCCGCCGTGCCGCGTGCTCATGCGGCGCACGGCCTCGCGCGTGCACAGCCAGGTGCCCAGAACGTTGACGTCGAGCATGCGGCGCCAGCGCGCCAGGTCCATGTCGTCGAAGCGTGACTTCATCGCCACGATGCCGGCGTTGTTGACCAGACCGGTCAGTGAGCGCGCGCCCCACTCGGCGTCGATGCGGCCGAACATGGCCTGCACCGCCGCCTCGTCGGCCACGTCGGCCATCACGGTGATGGCGCGCCGGCCGCAGGCCCGCACCTGGTCGGCCACGGCCCGTGCGGCGGCGGCGTTGTGGTGGTAGTTCAGCGCCACGTCCCAGCCGGCCCGGGCGGCCTGCAGCGCACAGGCCGCACCAATGCCCCGGCCGGCGCCGGTGATCAGCAACAGGGGAGTGGGGTGGACGTCGTTCATGGCGGGTGCAGACAGCGGGCAGAACCCGATGTTAGTTGCGACCTGGTTTGGCTACATTGATGCCTTTGCAACCCTTGCCGCAGACCTGTCGATGACCCCCCTTGACCGCAGAACCTTCATCGCCGCCAGTGGCAGCCTGCTGCTGGCCTCGCCTTCGCTGTTGCAGGCCCAGACGCTCGAGAAGCCCCAGCTGACCCTGGCCGTGGGTGGCAAGAACCTGCTGTACTACCTGCCGCTGACGGTGGCCGAGCAGCTGGGCTACTTTAAAGCCGAGGGCCTGGACCTGAAGATCGTCGACTTCTCGGGCGGCTCGCAGGCGCTGCGCGCGCTGGTGGGCGGCAGTGCCGACGTGGTCTCGGGTGCCTTCGAGCACACGGTGAACATGCAGGCCAAGGGCCAGAACCTGCGCGCCGTGGTGCTGATGGGCCGCGCACCGCAGATCGTGCTGGGCGTGAACCCCAAGACCATGCCCAACTTCAAGTCGATCGCCGACCTGAAGGGCAAGAAGATCGGTGTCACCGCGCCGGGCAGCAGCACCAATGTGATGGTCAACTTTGTGCTGGCCAAGGCGGGCCTGAAGCCCGGCGACGTCAGCATCATCGGCGTGGGCGCAGGCAATGGCGCGGTGGCTGCGCTGCGGGCCGGACAGATCGACGCCCTGTCCAACCTCGACCCGGTGATCTCGCTGCTGACCCGCAGCAAGGACCTGAAGATCGTCAGCGACACGCGCATCCTGGCCGAGGCCGACAAGGTCTTCGGCGGCCCGATGCCCGCCGCCTGCCTGTACCTGCAGCAAGGCTTCATCGACAAGAACCCGCGCACGGTGCAGGCCCTGGTCAACGCCATCGTCAAGGCCAACCAATGGATCCAGGCCGCCGGCCCGGGCGACATCATCAAGGCAGTGCCCGAGAGCTACCTGCTGGGCGACCGTGCGGTCTACATCGACGCCTTCCTGGCCGCCAAGGGCGCACTGTCGCCCGATGGGCTGTTTCCCGACAAGGGCGCGGAGACCGCCTACCGCGCGCTGGCCAGCATCGACCCCGAGATCGCCAAGCTCACGCTGGATCTGAAGGCCGTCTACACCAACGACTTCGTCAAGGCGGCCCTGGCGCGTGCGCCGCGCAAGTGAGCGCGCCAGGCCCGGTTCAGCGCAGTGCCGTGACCAACCCAGCCTCGGAGCGCATGCCAGACACCACCGCTTCGCCCCGGGGCGCCCAATGGCCCTGGGCATAGGCCAGGTCGAGCTGGACCAAGGCCTGGCGCTGGCCGTTGGCCAAGGTCTGCACCAGGTCGATCCGGCACACCGGCGTGGCGCCGTCGAGGTCGCAGCGGTCGAGCATGGCCGCTGGTACCGGGCTTCCCGCCGCTGCCGCGGCCACGCTGAACCGGACCAGGCTGCACAGGCTGGCCTGCGCGGCGTTCGTCGTGGCGCAGCGGGTGTCGTGGGCCAGGGCGCTGTTCAAGCTGGCCATCAGCGACGCCAGGCTGGTCAGGGCCAGGGCGCTGGACTGAAGCCTGTTGCCCACAGGCGGCAGTTCCACACTGGCGGGCAGGCCACCGTCGGCCAGCGCCGCGCCGGCCAGGGCCAGACCCCACATGCTGACCAGGGCAGCGCGACGGGCAAGCGCCAAGGGGCGGGTACGGCTGAAAATGGTGGTCATGGTGTCTCGCCTGTGCGGGTCGGTGGTGGCTGGCGGCATGGGCAAGCTGCTGGGTCATGCCGGGTGTGTCTGGCTGGCTTCGGCACCTGGCAGCCAAACTCAAGCGCCTGCGCTCAGGCCACAGATCCGTGGCTGCGCCTGGCGTGGAAAATGTCACAGCCCTGCCAAGGCAGGCCTTGGTTCTGACGGCCCCGGCCCAACCAACCACAACCCCGCCCTTCTGACGCATGAGCGATACCGCCCTCGAACTTGACCAGGTCAGCTGCACCTTTGTCTCGCCCGACCAGCCCGGCCAGCGTTACACCGCCGTGGCCGATGTCTCGCTGCGGGTGGGCGCGGGTGAGTTCGTCTCGGTGGTCGGCCCCACCGGCTGCGGCAAGAGCACGCTGCTGAACATGGGTGCCGGCCTGCTGGCGCCCAGCACCGGCACGGTGCGCGTGTTCGGCCAGCCGCTGCAGGGCATCAACGCCCGCGCCGGCTACATGTTCCAGAGCGAGAGCCTGATGCCCTGGCGCACCGCGCTGGGCAATGTGATGGCCGGGCTTGAATTTCGCGGCAGGGCCCCGGCACAGGCCAAGGACGAGGCCGAGCAGTGGCTGCGCCGCGTCGGCCTGGGTGGTTTTGGCGACCGCTACCCGCACCAGATGTCGGGCGGCATGCGCAAGCGCGCCAGCCTGGCCCAGACCCTGGTGCTGGACCCGGACATCATCCTGATGGACGAGCCCTTTTCGGCGCTGGACATCCAGACCCGGCAGCTGATGGAAAACGAACTGCTGGACCTGTGGCAGTCGAAGAAGAAGGCCGTGCTGTTCATCACCCATGACCTGGACGAGGCGATTGCGCTGAGCGACCGGGTGGTGGTGCTGTCGGCCGGCCCGGCCTCGCACCCGATAGGCGAGTTCGAAATCGACATCCCGCGCCCGCGCGACGTGGCCGAGATCAAGGTGAACCCGCGCTTTGTCGAGCTGCACGCGGCGATCTGGGCCGTGCTGCGCGACGAGGTGCTCAAGGGCTACCAGCAGCAACTGCGCGCCAAGGCGGCATGACCATGTGGGCCCGCGTCAAACCCAACCCCCGCAACCTGCGCGTCTGGCAGGTCGGCCTGCTGCTGGGCATTTTTGCGGTCTGGCATGTGCTGACCACGCCCGGCATGGTGCCGCCGATGGTCTTCGAGAACGACATGCAGGCGGCCTTCTTCTTCGGCGAGCCGCTGAAGATCCTGGCCCGCATCGGCAAATGGTTCTTCATCGATGGCGACATCTATGCCCATTTGTGGGTCACGCTGGTCGAGACCCTGCTGGCCTTCGGCATCGGCGCGCTGGCCGGCCTGGGCGGCGGCCTGTGGCTGGCCTTGCAGCCCATGGCCAGCGCGCTGCTGGAGCCCTACATCAAGGCCATGAACTCGATGCCGCGCATCATCCTGGCACCCATTTTTTCGGTCTGGTTCGGCCTGGGCATCGCCAGCAAGGTCGCGCTGGGCGTGACCCTGGTGTTCTTCATCGTCTTCTTCAACGTCTACCAGGGCGTCAAAGAAGTCAGCCCGGTGGTGCTGGCCAACGCCCGCATGCTGGGCGCCAACCCGCGCCAGCTGCTGCGCCATGTCTACCTGCCCAGTGCCACCAGCTGGGTCTTCAGCAGCCTGCACACCAGCGTGGGCCTGGCCTTTGTCGGCGCGGTGGTGGGTGAGTACCTGGGCTCGGCCAGCGGCGTGGGCTACCTGATCCACCAGGCCGAGGGCGTGTTCGACATCAACACGGTGATGGCCGGCATTCTGGTGCTGACCGGCTTTGCGCTGGCGCTGGACGGCGCGGTGGGCCGCATCGAGCGCCGGCTGATGGTCTGGCAGCCCAAGGGCGGCGAGAGCGAAAAGCTCTGAGGCGGCGTCTGGCCTTGACGGGCGGGCGCGGTGTTCGCCTGTACGCCAGGGCCCGGCTCAGCGGCCGACCAGCGACGACAGCACGGCCTCGATGGCCTCGCCCAGCTTGGCCTTGGCCAGTGCCTTGCACTGCGCTTGCGTGGCGCCCGCCTGGGCATCGAAGGCAGTGGCGGTCTTGCTGGGCTTGAAGCTCAGCACTTTGCCGGACCGCGGCATCAGCATCGCGCGGGCGGTGATCACGCAGACCTTGTCGGCGGTGAAGCCACCCTCGACCTGGCTGACAAAACCCCAGCGCGGCGTGGGGTAGAGCTTGAACAAGCGCTTGTTCAATCGGGCCGGCATCTTGTCGGCCCACACCGCCTGGGCGGTGGCTTCGTCCATCACCGCTTCGGTGGAATGGTCCACCGTCAGGTAGGCCTTGGGGGCGGACTGGGCCAGGCCGCAGCTGCCCAGCGTCAACACCATCAAGGCGGCGATTTTTCTTGGCAAAGCCATGCTGTGCTCCAGCGTAGTGGGCCCGTGACGGGCGGCGCTGACAGTTTACGGAGAACATGCCCCGCTGCCAGCGGCAGAACCCGTAGCACGGCCGTTCAAAATGCCATCGGCCAGGTGCAGGCCAGGCCCGGCATGCGTGAGCGGGCGTCCTGGCCCAGGCGGTCAGCGCCGGCCTGCAGTTGCCAGCCCTGCCAGGCGGCGGCGTCCAGCGAGGCGCGGCGCCGATGCCAGGCCAGCCCAGCCGCCAATGCAGCGGGCCGCTCCGCCGCTGCCAGTGCATGGCTGGCAGTGCGCCGAAATCGGGTCGATGCTCGACGCTGGCCTGCAAGCTGTCGAGTGCCGAGATTCGCCAGTCGCCACGCAAGCCGGTCCGCCAGGGCCGGGCACGCCGGGCGGCCTGCTGGCTGTTCTGGCCTTGAATCAAGTGCGCGCAAACCAGAAAGCCGTCGGCGTCCATGCGCTGGGGCGGTTGTCCAGGCTCATGCGCTGGCGCGGCAGCGCCGACCAGTGCAGCCAGCCACCGTCGAACAGCGCCAGCGACAAGGCGGCGCGCTCGCCCTGCCAGGCCAGTTCGGTGGCCAGCAACAGGCCGGCGCCGCCCGCCGCGGGTGGAGACTGATACGGTGCTTCCAGGCGGTCGTTGAACCAGGTGTTGCCCAGGCTGATCTCCAGCGTCGTTCGGCCGGGCGCCGTGAGCGCGCCCACAAAGGCCATGTCCAGCGTGTACTTGTTGCTGGCCCGCTGGCGCTGACGGTGATGCTGGCCGTGCTGTCGGGCACCGGCATCGAGCGCATCGCGAAGCCCGCCGGCAGGGGCTGGGCCAGGCCGCTGACCTCGTCGGCAGGGCTGGTGCTGCCATCGGCATTGGCGGCATGAACCGCGACGTCGGCCTTGGCCATCGGGGCCTTGGCCGCCGTGCCGGCGATGGCCAACGCGGCCGCCACGGGAGTGACCGGCGTTGGCGTGGTGCCCGTCGCTGCCACCGCCGCAGGCGGTCAGTGCGGCCGCACCGGCCAGACCCAGCATCGCCGCGTAGCGGCTTCCTTGAAAGCGTCGCATGGTGGTTCTCCCTTGTAGCACCCGGGTTGGATGCATCGGAAAACATCGTTCTTGGCGCTCCCCAACCAAGCACATCATGCACATGCTGTAGTCGCCGCTGCACCGAGGGCCCATCGGCCATGCCGAACGGACCGGCCATCGGTTTGGGCCGGGCTTGAATCAGCCGTCGCGGCGGTCCAGCAGCATCGCGTCGCCATAGCTGAAGAAGCGGTAGCGCGATTCGATGGCGTGGCGGTACAGCGCCCGCACCTGGGCATGGCCGGCGAAGGCCGAGACCAGCATCAGCAGCGTGCTGCGTGGCAGATGGAAGTTGGTGATCAAGCGGTCGACGACGCGAAACCCGAAGCCGGGAGTGATGAACAGCGCCGTCTCGCGTGCCCCGGGCAACAAGGGCGCACCGGCCGGGCCGGAGGCGATGGCGGCCGATTCAAGCGCGCGCAGCGTGGTTGTGCCGGCGGCCACGATGCGGCCGCCCCGGGTTTGCGTGGCGGCGATGGCGGCCACCGTGTCGGCGCCCACCTCGTACCACTCGCTGTGCATCTTGTGCTCGGCCAGGTTCTCGGCGCGCACCGGCTGGAAGGTGCCGGCGCCCACATGCAGGGTCAGCCTGGCGCTTTGCACGCCGCGCGCGGCCAGGGCGTCGAGCACGGCCTGGTCGAAGTGCAGCGACGCCGTGGGCGCGGCCACCGCGCCGGGCCGGTCGGCAAACACGGTCTGGTAGCGCTGCAGGTCGTCGGCCGCGTCGGCATGGCTGATGTAGGGCGGCAACGGCACATGGCCGAAGCGGTCCAGCAAGGCCAGCGGCTCGGACGGAAAGCGCAGGTGAAACAAGGCCTGGTCCGGGCCGCTGCGGCCCAGCACCTCGGCCTCGAAACCACCGTCGGCAAAACGGATTCGGCTGCCAGGCTTGGGCGACTTGCTGGCGCGCAAGTGGGCCAGCACCTGGTCGTCGGGCAAGACCCGCTCGACCAGCGCCTCGACCACGCCGCCGCTGGCCTTCTCACCGAACAAGCGGGCCTTGATGACCCGGGTGTCGTTGAACACCAGCAGGTCGCCCGCTCGCAGCAGGCCGGGCAGGTCGCGGAACACGCGGTCCACCGGCAGGGTGCCGGTACCGTCAAGCAGGCGCGAGGCGCTGCGCTCGGCGGGCGGGTGCTGGGCCACCAACCCGGGCGGCAGCTCGAAGTCAAAGTCCCTGGTGGTCAGTTCTGGCATCTCAGGGACGATTGTTCCATGGCCGTGCCGCAGCCGGCGGCGCAGCGCTCAGGGCCGAGGCCAGGCGCTGGCCGAGGCTGCAGCGGGCCGGGCCGGCGGCGGCAGCACGGCAGGCTGAGGCAGGGTCGGCCAGCCCAGGGCAGACGCGGCGCGGGCAGCGGCCGACGCGGCGGCTTCGGCCAGCCAGGCCGCCATGTCCACGCCCACGCCGGCCACCGCGCCGCCGGCGGCGCGCTCGCTGTAGACCCAGTCGGCCTCGCGGACCAGACCTTCGGGCGGTGCAGGCGGCTCGGCCTGGGGCACGCCCTTGAGGCCCTGGGCCATGTAGTCGATCCAGATCGGCAATGCCAGGCCACCGCCCGATTCACGCGAGCCCAGGCTGCGCGGCTGGTCGTAGCCCATCCACACCACCGCCACCAGGCCGGGCTGGAAGCCGGCGAACCAGGCGTCCACTGCCTCGTTGGTGGTGCCGGTCTTGCCGTACAGGTCGGTCCGGCCCAGTTGTTGCTGGGCCTTGGCCGCCGTGCCGATGCGGGTCACGTCGTTGAGCAGGCTGTTGGTGACGAAGACATTGCGCGCGGGCACCGCACGCCGCGTTTCGGCCAGCGCGGTGGCCGGAGCCGCCTCGAACAGCAGCTTGCCCTGGGCGTCGGTGATGCGCTCGATCAGCACCGGCGCCACCGACCAGCCGCCATTGGCCAGCACGGCGTAGGCCTGGGCCATCTGCAGCGGCGTGCTGGCGCCGGCACCCAGTGCCAGGGTCAGGTTGTTCGGCTGGCGCGCGACATCGAAGCCGAAGCGTTCCACCCAGTCCAGCGCCGCCGGTATGCCGATGTGTTCCAGGACCCGGATGCTGACCATGTTCCTTGACCTGGCCAGGGCCTGGCGCAGCGTGATCGGTCCGTCGAACTGGCCGTCGGAATTTTGCGGCTGCCAGCCATCAGCCGAGGTGTAGGGCGCGTCGTTGACCAGGGTGCCCGGCTGCACGCCCTGCTCCAGCGCGGCCGAGTACAGGAAGGGTTTGAAGGCCGACCCCGGCTGGCGCCAGGCCTGGGTCACATGGTTGAAGGGCTGCTGCTGGAAACTGAAACCCCCGACCAGGGCGCGCACCCGCCCGTCCTGCGGGTCCAGGCTGACCAGGGCGGCCTCGACCTCGGGCCATTGGCTGATCGACCAGTCGCCGCCCTGGGGCTCACCCCGCTTGCCCGGCCGCTGCAGCAGGCGCAACACCGCGCCGCGCCGGATCGCCAGGTCATCGGAGGCCTTTTTGGCCAGCCCTGGCCTGGCCAGGCGCAGGCCGTCGCCGCGGATGCGCACCTGATCGCCGCTGGCCAGCTGGGCCAGCACCTCGTCGGGCGAGGCCTGCAGCACGATGGCCAGGCGCAGCACTTCGTCGTCGCGGTAGTCCTTCAGCGCCTGCGCGGCGGCGGCCTCGAGCTCGGCGCCGTCACCAGCGGGCAGGCGTTCACTGTCCTCGGGGCCACGCCAGGGCTGGCGGGCGTCGTAGTCCAGCACGCCACGGCGCAGCGCGGCGTAGGCGGCCTGCTGGTCGACCGCACGCAGCGAGGTGGTGACGCGTAGGCCCTGCGAATAGGCCTCGCTGCCGAAGCGCTCGACGACCATGCGGCGCGCCATCTCGGCCACATGCTCGGCATGCAGCGGCTGGCCGCTGCTGGCACGCAGCAGCAAGGGCTCGGCGCGGGCCTGGGCCTGCTGCTCGGCGCTGATGACGCCGGTGGCCACCATGCGCGCCAGCACCACGCGCTGGCGCTGCACCGCCCGGTCCAGGTTGGTGATCGGGTTGGCATAGGACGGGTTCTGCGGCAGACCGGCAATCACCGCCACTTCGGCCAGGCTCAGCCCGGACAGCGGCTTGCCGAAGTAGGCCTGGGCCGCAGCGGCCACGCCATAGGCGCGCTGGCCCAGGTAGATCTGGTTCAGGTAGAGCTCGAGGATCTGGTCCTTGCTCAGCCGGCGCTCGATCTCCAGCGCCAGCAGCGCCTCTTTGAGCTTGCGTTCGGGCGTGAAGCGCTGCGACAGAAAAAAGGTTCGCGCCACTTGCTGGGTGATGGTGGAAGCACCCTGGCGCAGGCCCCCGCTGAGGTTGGCCACCAGTGCCCGGGCCAGGCCACGGAAGTCGATGCCGCTGTGCTCACGGAAGCGGCTGTCCTCGACCGCCAGCACGGCCTGCTGCATCAGCAGCGGGATCTGCTCGATCGGCGTGAACTGGCGGTGCTCGCTGCCGAACTGCGCCATCTCGACCCCGTCGCTGGTGAACACCTGAAGCGGCTGGCGCGGCTGGTAGCTGGTAACCGGCGTCAGCGAGGGCAGCCGGGGCAAGTACCAGGCCACTGCGGCCGCCAGCACCGCCAGGCCCAGCAGCGCCGCGCCCAGCAGGCCCAGGCCCAGCCAGCGCCAGCCACGGCCGGCCGGAGAACTGCCGGGCGGCGGCGGTGGCGGTGACAGTGGAGGAAGGGCAGAGCTCAAGGGCGTCGAATCGGGCCGGCTGGGTGATGCAGGCGCAGATTATGGTCAACCCCTGGGCGGGCGCCTCGCGCACCACGTCCTGCGGACACCCAGAAACGGCGACGCCCCGGCTTGCCGGGGCGTCGAAAAGCGGGCTGAAGGATCAGCGACGGCGGCGCAGGCGCACCATGCCACCCATCACGGCCAGGCCCATGGCCAGCATGCCGTAGGTGGTGGGCTCAGGCACGGCCGAGGTGACGTAGGCCCGGTCGATCACGATGTCCTTCGAGAGGCCGCCGGTGGTGGTGAAAGTGATGGCGAAGGTATGGTTGGCCGCAGCGAGGTTGACCACGCCAGTCAATGGCACCCAAGTCTGGGAAGCGCTCAGCGGGGCAGCACCTACCGAAGAGGACAACACCGCAATGTTGTCAACGAGCAGCGAGTAGCTGGCGCCACCAGGGTGAACGAAGCCATTGTTCGGCGCGTAGATCGAAAAACCCACGTTGTAATTGCCGGCGCTGCTCACAGTGAAGGTATGGGTCAGCGACTGCATGTTGTTGTCGTCGACGAAATACACGGCTTTGGCAGCCGCCAAATCCGGGCTCAGGCTGGCGGCGTTGTCCGCCGAAACAGTCTCACCGAACGCAACACCCGAGCCGTAGGAGATGACCGCGGGCGGGAACAGCACGCCGCCGGAGGTGGCAGTGACCCAGTCGGTCAAGCCTGTCTCGAAGCTGCCATTGCTCAACAGGTTAGCGGCCGAAGCAAGTAATGGGGCGGCGAGAGCCATGGCGATCAGGGTCTTCTTCACGGGGGTTACTCCAGGAGGGTGTAAACAGAATGTATCAGGCGGACCTTGGCTTGTGGAGTCCATCGCCCCCCCGGGATGGAGGGGAACCAGGTGGCTTTTCGCCCAGCCTGGTGTGATTTTTTCACATCCAGCCGGGGTGCACCTGACGCCGAGGCCTGAAACGAAGCACAAGGCTGCGCCGCACCCCGGACGACGCTGGCCGCAGAATCCGCGCCATGGCAGCACCCTCGACACCCGCCACGGCAGACCCGCCGCGCGCCGACCCGCCGGTGCGCCGTGCGCCGTCGGCACCGCAGCGGGCGATGGCCCGCATGGGGCTGCTGCGCGACATCGACCTGGCACTGCACCTGCCGCTGCGCTATGAGGATGAAACGCGTGTCACGCCGATCGCCCAGGTGCTGGATGGCCAGAACGTGCAGGTGCAGGCCACCGTGCTGGACGCGCGCATCGAGCTGCGCCCCCGCCGGCAGCTGCTGGTGCGGCTGCGCGAGGACGGCGCCGAAATGGTGCTGCGCTTTCTGAACTTCTATCCCAGCCACCAGAAGGTCCTGGTCGCGGGCGCCCTGGTGCGGGCCCGGGGTGAGGTTCGCCAGGGCTTCTTCGGCCGCGAAATGGTTCACCCGCAGTTCAAAGTGGTGACTGAGGACGAGCCGCTGGCCCAGGCGCTGACGCCGGTCTACCCCACCAGCGCCCAGCTACCGCAGGCCTACCTGCGCCGGGCGGTGAGCTCGGCCCTGGGTCGGGCGCCGCTGGGCGAGCTGCTGCCCGAGGCCAGCGTGCCGCCCGGCCTGCCGCCGCTGCGCGAGGCCTTGCTGCGCCTGCATCATCCGGCTGCCGGCGAGTCGATGGATGCGCTGGAAGACCGCAGCCACCCGGCCTGGCAGCGGCTGAAGTTTGACGAGTTGCTGGCCCAGCAGCTGTCGCAGCTCAGCGCCAAGCGCGAACGGGCGCTGCTGCGTGCACCGCTGCTGCTGCCGTGCCCCGACGGCCTCTACCCGGCGCTGCTGGCGGCGCTGCCTTTTGTGCTGACCGGCGCGCAGCAGCGCGTGGTGCAGGAGATCCTGGCCGACTTGGGCCGGCCGCGGCCGAGCCCCGCCGCCCATGCCGACGCCGCGCCGATGAACCGCTTGCTGCAAGGCGATGTGGGCTCGGGCAAGACGGTGGTCGCCGCGCTGGCCGCAGCCGTGGCCATCGACTCGGGCTGGCAATGCGCGCTGATGGCGCCCACCGAGATCCTGGCCGAGCAACATTTCCGCAAGCTGGTGCAATGGCTGGAGCCGCTGGGCGTGGGCATGGCCTGGCTCACCGGTAGCCGCAAGGGCAAGGCCAGGAGCCAGATGGTCGAGCGCGTGGCCTCGGGCGAGGCCGCACTGGTGGTGGGCACGCATGCGGTGATCCAGCAGGACGTGCACTTTGCGCGCCTGGGCCTGGCCGTCATCGACGAGCAGCACCGCTTCGGTGTGGCCCAGCGGCTGGCGCTGCGGCGCAAGCTGGCCCAAGCCGCCCAGCACACGCCCCACGCCGGCAGCGCCGACCAGTCGGCGGGCCTGGCCCTGGAGCCCCATCTGCTGATGATGAGCGCCACGCCCATTCCGCGCACCCTGGCCATGACCTATTTTGCCGACCTGGACGTGAGCACGCTGGACGAGCTGCCACCCGGCCGCACGCCAGTGCTGACGAAAGTGTTTGGCGACGCCAAGCGTGACCAGGTCATCCTGCGCATCGCCGACGAGCTGGACCGGGGCCGCCAGGTCTACTGGGTCTGCCCGCTGATCGAGGAGAGCGAGACGCTGGACCTGGAAAACGCCACCGCCGCGCACCATCGGCTGTGCGAGGCGCTGCCAGGCCGCCAGGTCGGCCTGCTGCACGGCCGGCTGCCCACAGCCGAGAAGGCGGCGGTGATGGCCCGCTTCAGCTCCGGTGCGCTGCAGGTGCTGGTGGCGACCACGGTGATCGAGGTGGGTGTGGACGTGCCCAACGCCAGCCTGATGGTGATCGAGCATGCCGAGCGCTTTGGCCTGAGCCAGCTGCACCAACTGCGCGGCCGGGTCGGCCGGGGCGCCGTGGGCAGCGTGTGTGTGCTGCTGTACCAGGGCCCGCTGTCGCCCACCGCCAAGGCGCGCCTGCGGGCCATGGCCGAGACCAACGATGGCTTCGACATCGCCCGCCGCGACCTGGACATCCGCGGCCCCGGCGAGTTCATGGGCGCACGTCAGAGTGGTGACGCGCTGCTGCGCTTTGCCGACCTGGCCGAAGACAGCCTGCTGCTGCAGCGCGCCCGCCAGACCGCTGCCGAGCT
The DNA here is from genome assembly GCA_031417735.1 of Betaproteobacteria bacterium. Lineage (GTDB taxonomy): Bacteria > Pseudomonadota > Gammaproteobacteria > Burkholderiales > Burkholderiaceae_C > Pseudaquabacterium. The sequence goes on along the minus strand of JANOWE010000299.1, from coordinate 52,105 downwards.
GCTGCGCGACCACCCTGCAGCGGCCCGCGCCCATGTGGCTCGCTGGCTGGATACGCGGGCGGATTTTCTCAAGGCCTGAGCCAGGACCCTGCGCCGAGCCTGCCCGGCCAAAGAAAAGGGCGCCCATTGGGCGCCCCGTGTTGGTCACCGGACCATGGCCCGGTTCAAATCAGCGTCACGGTACAACGGGGCAGTGGTAGACCATCACGTCGTCCAGGTACCAGCCAAAGCTGCCGCCACAACCGTCACTGCCCAGCTCGAAGCGCAGCTTGATCTTCTGACCGGCCGTGGCGTACGGCGCCAGATTGACGATCGACCTGCCCCAGGAACCGCCCAGCACCGTGCCCGCATCGCCGCCCGAGAAGGCTGGCTGGCCGGCCAGCGGGTTGGTATTGCCCTGACCCGCGGTTGCCAAGGTCTTGTTGTAGGCGTTGTAGATGAAGTCCGCCGCATTGACCAAGGCCCACGCGCCGCCGTTCACGCTGATCTTGACGTTGCCCCCGTCGTAGTCGGCTTCGGTCCCGACCCAGTGGTCGAAGGTCAGGCGCTGCGCGGTGACACCCGCGGGCATGGTGATCTCCGGGCTCTCCAGGCGCATCAGGCCCGATTGGTCACCGCCGGGTGCGCAGGTGCCGATGTTCGGGTCGGCGGCAAAGATCGCGTAGCCCGCTCGCCCGCTGGGCAGGTTGTTGACCACACCCCAGTTGCGCGGCGTGAAGTCGACCGTGCTGCCGATGTTGTTCACCGTCCAGCGCAGCCCACCCCGCTTGCCACCGTCAAAGCCGTCTGCGGCGAGTACCGTCGGTGACCCACCCGCCGGGCACAGGGCCGGCGGCGACTTCGCCAGTACCGTCTGGTAGTTGCACTGGCTGGGTGGTGTGCGCAGTTCGATGGCCAGGGCGGTCTTGTCGACCTGTGCGCAGTCGGTGGCATTGATCACCTCACCCGATACCAAGCCGGTCTTCAGGTCGTTCAGGCTGGCGCCGGTCAGGTCGGTGCAGGACTGCTTCAGCGCATCGGCGTGGGCGGCGAAGTCGCTGGCCGGCCCCTGGTAGACGCTTTGCGCGCGCCAGTAGATGTGCGCCGCCTTGGTCAGGCCAATCGCCGCGATCGTCTGGCCGTTGTAGCTGCCGCCGTCGACCAGCAGCGCGTAGCCGTGGTTGGGCACGCCGGAGTTGCTGTGCACGCCGCCCTGGTCACCCGCTGCATCGCCGGTGGAGCAGGTGTACAGCGTGTCGGAAACCTTGCCGGCATTGCCGTAGCAGGCGGGGTTCCACATGTCGCGCAATGCGCCGGTCAGGCCGGTGGCCGTGGCGTCCTCGCCCAGCAGCCAGCGGACCGAGCTGTCGGTGCCCACGCCGCCGCGCGCCATCGCGGCCGTGACCGTCGCCGTCGCCATTTGGGCCTTGATCAGGGTGCCGTCGTTCTGCGAGACCGACAGCGTGGGTATCACTATGGCGCCATCTGTACCGCCCATATTGATGACCGCAGTGGCGGCCTGGTTGTTGCCGATGATCGCGCCGATCGCGCCATTGAGCTGAGCGTTCTTGACTTTGACGGCAAAGCCGCAGACGCCTCGGTCCATGAACGCGATCTTGCCGCTCACCGCCGCCGCATTCAAGAAGGGAGTGGTGCAGCCGTCATTGAGCGTGCCGCCGACGCCGGCGGTGGAGCCGTCGTTCACCATCACCACGTTGGTAGCGGGGACACTGAAGGACTGTGGGCCGAAGGTGTTGGAGAACCCGGCGTTGCGCACGCCGGCAATCGCGGCCGGCGCCGTGATGTTGATCGTGGGCCGGCGGGGTGTGGAGACCGTGCAGGCATCGGCCGAGCGCGCGGCGTCGGGCGTGTCACCGCCTCGGCCGTTGATGCGGTCGACCGTTTCGCCCCAGATGTCGGAATAGGCTTCGTTCAGCGCGCCGGGTTGCCACTGGTAGATCAGGCCGTGGGTGTACTGCGTGTAGGCGTGGGCCCACTCGTGTGCGGTGATGTCGTCGGTCGTCAAGCCGGGGCAGAACGAGATGAAGGTGCCGTTCCACGAGGCGTTGGGGCAGCCGTTGCCCCGGTTGAAAATCGAATCCATCGTCGCGCCATTGCCGTCGAAGGAGTCGCGGCCAAAGGCCTTCTTGAACAGGTCGTAGGTCTCGCCTGAGGCCTGGATCATGTTGTCGGCCTCGGTGGTCCCGGTCGGGAAGGGATTGCCTTCGACCCAGAACGGCGAGCCCGGGTAGCTGGGCCCGGGCGCGGTGGCGCCAGCGGCGTTGTAGGCGCGGCGGTTCTTGGCGTCGTGGATGCCGGTGACCTTGTCGATGACCTTGCCCGAATGCGCGTCGACGTAGACGAGTTCGCGCACATCGACCCGGTTGCCCACCTCAACCTGCCAGGCGAGGTGGCTCGCGCCGTCCACGCCTTTGGCCAGCCCCGCACGGTAGATCATCAGCGTGGGCGGCGCAGCGCTGAGCTTGGCCGGGCGGCCGAGGTCGGTGATCACGCGCGCTGTCGCCGTGGTGATCGCCTCTGCCGCAGACTTGGTCGGCCTGGGATTGACATCGATGCCGGGGATGAAGGTGCCGCTGACGACCGACAAGGTGTCCGAGGCGTCGAAGTGCGTCTTCAGCTCACCGCCGAAAACCGGCACGCCCTGGTAGACCTGCCTGTGCGTGATGTGCGTGCGGCCCAGACGGTCCTTGACAACACGCGCGTCAGTCAGCTCGGCCGAGGCATCGGTGATGCCGAAGAGGCCACGGTAGTCATTGAGGAATTGACGCGAGTCGTTGTGCTTGGCGGCATCGCTGCTGGCGCGGATGCGACTGTGTCCGCCAGCGGCCCTGGCGCCGGGCGCAAGGCGTACAAATCGGGCGGCACCCGTCGCGCTTTGGATGGCCACCTCGGCGCTGCCGCCGGAGTCGGCCGCCAAACGCTCGCGGGCTTCGCTGTGGCCCTTCAAGGGCCCCTGGGCCTGGGCCGCAAAGGCCACTGCCAAGGAAAAGGCCATCACCGTCATGCGCACTGAATATTGAACCATGGACACCTCCGGGCGCGGCGTCGAGGCCGCATCAATGAACTTGGATCGGGGCGACGGGCGCCCCTGCGGGACCGATCAGGCCTTGCGGCGACGGGCGACGAACACGCCGGCCAAGGCCAGCCCCGCCAGCGACCAGCTGGCCGGCTCCGGTATCGCCGTGCCCACCGTCAGGTTGTCAAGCGCGGCATAGTTCGTTCCGCCCGGCGCGCTCAATACCAATGAGCTGAAGCCGACCTGCGAAGTGAAGCCGCGATAGCTGTCGCCGATTGAAGTGGGCGTGAAGGTTTCCACCGTGCCGTCGCTCAGCGTGATGGTCATCAGCATGGACTGGAAGGCGTCACCGAAGTCCACGGCAAAGAAATTTGCGCCCACCGCGGTGACATTGCCGCCGGAGAAATTGACCGTCAGCGCATCGCCGGGCAGGCTGGTGCCAACAAATGCGCCAGAGGCGTAGACGTCATTCGGGGCGGAAATGGTGTAGGCGAAGCCGCCGCCCGAGAACGCAACCGGTCCCGGCGGGGGGATGCCAAGGCCGTCGAAGTTCTCCGTGTAGGACCCCGGCTCGACGCGCGCAAGAAACGATGCCGAGCTGGTGTAGACCGTCGTCGCCAATGACGATGCGGACAGGCAGGTCAGCGCGACTGCAGAGATGATCTGGTGAGCGAACTTCATTCAATGTGCCTCGAAACGTTTGATGGGTGTCGAACGGTGACGGATTCTTGGTGTCTGGAGTCTCCGTGAAAGGCCGCTCGCGCGGCCCCCTTGAATAGGGGCGGGGCAAACCATTACCGAAATCGATCGCAGTGCGCTGCATCAACCTGGCGCTGCGCAGCGCCAGCCACGCTAGCGCTCAGGCGCGGCGCTCGAACCGCGAACCAGGCGCAGCGTGGCGATGTAGTCCGCGTTCGCGATGGGCTTGCCGGTGATGGGGTAGGGGTCCAGCCGCAGCAGCCGCACCTCATAACCCAGCACGCTGGCCGCCTGCGCGGCGCCAAGGCCGGTGTGCAACTCGAGCGCCTGCCTTGCGCCGGCGCCTTGTTGCAGCCAGACCCGCGCCGTGGCGTCACCCGCCCAGACGCATTGCTCACCCTTGGGGCAGCGCGAATCAGCGCTCACGCCGTCAAAGCCGAGGCGAAGCCCGCTGTCGCCCGCCTGCGCGGTTTCACCTGCTTGCAGGCTCAGTTCCTTGCCAATCTCGAAGGCGCCGGTGCCGCCCGGGCCTGCCATGCTGCACGCCGAGAAGGCCAGGGAGGTGACGATCACCGCTGCGCCAAGTCTCATACGCCATCTCCTGTCATGCCGTGGTTTCACTGGCCTGCACCGCGCCGCCAGCCTGCCGACATCACCATCGGGCAATGGCCGGGAGCGAATTGAGTATGGCATCCTGCCACGACGCTCGGACCTGGGAAGCTGGGCTTTGCCCGCAGCCGGCGCGCCTGTGCAGGTGGCACTTGCTCGCCCTCAATGGATGCCCGGCACCCGGCGTCGGTGCCAGAGTTCGATAATCCACAGACCATGACCCTGACCGAACTGCGCTACATCGTCGCCGTGGCGCGCGAGCTGCATTTCGGCCGCGCGGCCGAGGCCTGCTTTGTCTCGCAGCCCACGCTGTCGGTGGCGATCAAGAAGCTCGAAGCAGAGCTGGAACTGAAGATCTTCGAGCGCGGCGGCAGCGAGGTCAGCGTGACACCGCTGGGCGAGGCCATCGTGCGCCAGGCCCAGTCGGTGCTGGAGCAGGCGGCGGCGATCAAGGAGATCGCCAAGCGCGGCAAAGACCCGCTGGACGGCCCGCTGAGGCTGGGCATCATCTACACCATCGGCCCCTACCTGCTGCCCGAACTGGTGCGCCATGTGATCGCCACCACGCCGCAGATGCCGCTGATGCTGCAGGAGAACTTCACCGTCAAGCTGCTGGAAATGCTGCGCAGCGGCGAGCTCGATTGCGCCATCCTGGCCGAGCCCTTTCCGGACGCCGGGCTGGCCACCGCGCCGCTGTACGACGAGCCCTTCATGGTTGCCGCGCCCACCAAGCATGCCTTGGCCGGGCGCAGCAGCATCGCCACCGAGGAACTGAAGCAGCAGACCATGCTGCTGCTGGGCACCGGGCACTGCTTTCGCGACCATGTGCTCGAGGTCTGCCCCGAATTTGCCCGCTTTTCCAGCGACGCCGAAGGCATACGCAAGAGCTTCGAAGGCTCGTCGCTGGAGACCATCCGCTTCATGGTCGCCTCGGGCATGGGCATCACCGTGGTGCCGCGGCTGAGCGTGCCGGCCGAGCCGCAAGAGCATGTGCGCTACATCGCCATCACCCCGCCGGTGCCCAAGCGCCGTGTGGTGCTGGCCTGGCGGCGCAGCTTCACCCGCTACGAGGCCATCGCCGCGCTGCGCAATGCGGTCTATGCCTGCGCGCTGGACGGGGTGACGCGGCTGTCCTGAGCACGCGCCGTCCGGCGGCGGCTTGCCCGTGGGCGGCCAAAGGCCTACCCTGCGGCCATGCGTTTCGGCCGCCATGTCTTCATCAGCTACGCCCACATCGACAACGCCCAGGGCGCCAGCCCGGGCTGGGTAGACCGGCTGCATGGCAAGCTTGACCAGGTGCTGAGCACCCGGCTGGGCCGCCAGGCCTTGATCTGGCGCGACCGCAAGCTCACCGGCAACGACGTCTTTGCGCAAGAAATCGTGCAGCAACTGCCCGACTGCGCGGTGCTGGTGTCGGTGGTCAGCCCGCGCTATGTGGCCTCGGACTGGTGCCTGCGCGAGGCCAACACCTATTGCGACGCCGCACAGGCCCCGCCCGGTCTGGTGGTGGACAACAAATCGCGTTTGTTCAAGGTCATCAAGGGTCCGCCGCCCAGCCAGGCGACCCTGCCCGCGCCGATGCGCGACACGCTGGGCTTTGATTTCTATGTCCACAGCAAGGACGGCCAGACCGAGTCGCGCGACACCGACGACCCGGTCTACGAGCTCGACGCCTGCTACAGCCTGGACCTGGAGAAGAAGTTCAACGTCGCCGTGGCCCGGCTGGCCTGGGACATCACGCAGACCCTGGACCGCCTGGATCAGGCCGAGACCGAGCAGGACCTGCCCGCCGCCGCAGTGGCCGCCGCCAACGCCGCTGCGGCCAACAGCAAACCCACGGTCTACCTCGCCGAATGCGCCTACGACCGGCGCGAAGACCGCGAGTCCCTGCGCAGCGAGCTGGCCATGCGCGGCTACCCGGTGCTGCCCGACCGGCCCTTGCCGCAGGACGAAGCGGCCTGCCGCGAGCAGGTGGCGGCCATGCTGGCGCGCAGCAAGCTGGTGGTGCAGCTGGTAGGCGCGGCGCCCGGTGCGGTGCCCGACGGGCCGGCGCAGCAATCGGTGGTGCTGCTGCAGAACGCGCTGGCGGTGCGCCAGGCCCATGTCGCGGCGCTGCCCCGGGTGTTGTCGGTGCCGGCGGGCACGGCCTGCACCGATCCGTCGCACCAGGCCTTCATCGACGCGCTGCACCGCGACAGCGAAGCCCAGTTCGGTGCCGACCTGATCACCGCCGACCTGGAGGCGGTGAAGGCCGCCATGCGCACCGCGCTGGCGCGCATCGAAGCGCCCGCCCCGGCGCCGCCCGAGCAGCCGCTGGCCAACGGCGCGGCCACCGTCTACGTCATCTTCGACGAGCCCGAGCGCAAGGCCACGGTGCCGCTGCGCAAGGCGCTGGCCGCGCGGGGCCTGAACCTGCAGACGCCCGTGTTCGATGGCGACGCGGCCGAGGTGCGCCGCGCCAACCAGGACCGGCTGACCCAATGCGACGCGGTGCTGGTGTTCTACGGCGGCGGCACCGAGGCCTGGCGCGCCAGCGTGGAAAGCGACCTGCGCCGCGCCGGTGCGTTGCGCGGTGCGCGCCCGCCGCCACAGGTGTTCATCTGGCTGGCCGGGCCCGACAGCGCCGCCAAGGCCGACGCGGTGGACATGGAAGAGCCCGGCCTGATCGACGGCCGAAGCGGCTTCGACGAGACCCTGCTGGCGCCGCTGTTCGCGTTGATGCACAGCCCGCAAGGCGGTGGCCATGCGTGAAGCCACCATCAGCCGCGGCCTGGTCGTGCGCAACCCCTTCCCCGGCCTGCGTCCGTTCCGCACCGACGAAGAACATCTGTTCTTCGGCCGCGAGCAGCAGGTCGACCGCATGATCGACAAGCTGGCCGCGCACCGCTTTCTGGCGGTGGTCGGCAGTTCGGGCTGCGGCAAGTCGTCGCTGGTGAACTGCGGCCTGCGCCCGGCGCTGCACCGGGGCTATATGGCACGCGCCGGCGCCGCCTGGCGCATGGCCCAGCTGCGCCCGGGCAGCGACCCGCTGACCGCGCTGGCCGAGGCCCTGGCCCGGCCCGGCGTGCTCTGGTCCAAGGGCGCGGCCATCACCGCGCCGGACGCTGCGGTGGTCGAAGCCACGCTGCGCCTGGGCAGCCTGGGCCTGATCGACATCGTGCGCCAGGCCCGGTTGCCCGCCGGCACCCAGTTGCTGCTGGTGGTGGACCAGTTCGAAGAGCTGTTCCGCTACCGGCTGCTGGCGCAGGACAGCGGCGAGCAGGCCGCCGGCTATGGCCCAGGCGCCGACGCCACCGCCTTTGTGCGCCTGCTGCTGGAGGCTCGGGCGCAGGCCGAGTTGCCCGTGCACGTGGTGCTGACCATGCGCTCGGACTTTCTGGGCGACTGCGCCCAGTTCTTCGGCCTGCCCGAGGCGCTCAACGAAGGCCAGTACCTGGTGCCGCGCATGAGCCGCGACGAGATCCGCGCCGCCATCGTCGGTCCGGTGGAGGTGGCCAAGGCCGAGCTGAGCCCGCGCCTGCTGACCCGGCTGCTCAACGACGTGGGCGACAACCCCGACCAGCTGTCGATCCTGCAGCATGCGCTGAACCGCAGCTGGGCCTACTGGGAAAACGAAGGTCTGGCCTGTGGCCCGCTGGACCTGGCGCAGTACGAGGCCATCGGCGGCATGACCGAAGCGCTGGACCGCCATGCCGAAAAATGCTTTGCCGAACTGGGCACGGCGCAGCGCCAACGCATCGGCGAGCGGGTGTTCAAGGCCCTGACCGACAAGGGCACCGACGTCCGAGGCATCCGCCGCCCGACCCGGCTGGACGCGCTGTGCCGCGTCGTCGACGCGCCGCTGGTCGAGGTGCAATCGGTGCTGGCCGTGTTCCGCAAACCCAGCCGCTCCTTCCTGATGCCGCCGCTGGCCGAGCCGCTGATGCCCGATTCGGTGATCGACATCTCGCATGAGAGCCTGATGCGCGTGTGGCAGCGCCTGAAGCACTGGGCCGAAGACGAAGCCGGCGCGGCACGCGTGTACCGCCGGCTGCGTGAATCGGCCACGTTGCACGAGGCCGGCCAGGCCAGCCTGTGGCGCGACCCCGACCTGCGCGTGGCGCTGGACTGGCGTGAGCACAACGCGCCCACGCCGGCCTGGGCCGAGCAGTACCGGGGCGGCTTCGACAGCGCGATGGCCTTTCTGGACCGCAGCCGCGCCCTTCAATGGCAGCTGCAGCTGGACGCCGAGATCGAGCGCCGCTGGCAGGCCGGCTGGCACTATGTGCCCTTGGCGCTGGTGGCCTTGCCTTTCGTGCTGTTGCAGCTGTTCCTGGCCGGGGTACTGCAGGACTGGCTGGCCGCCGCCGGGTCGCAGCGCTTGTTCTTTGCCTCGGGCATGGGCAAGGCCTTGCTGGAGGGCTTGTCGCACCTGCTCGCCGGTGTGCCGGCGGCCCTGGGCTATGTGCTGCTGGCGCCCTGGATCAAATCGCGCTTTGCGCAGCGCCTGCGGGGCAAGCTGGCGCACGACGAGCCGAGCGCGGCGCTGGCGCACGCCGCGCTGCCCCCCTTGCCGGCGATAGACGACGTCGCCTTGGCGGCGCTGGCCACAGCAGCCCCGGCCGCGCCAACCGCGTTGCGTCAGGTCTCGCCAGCCGCCTCGCCGCCGTACGCCCGCTTCTGGCAACGCGCCGGTGCGGCCGCCATCGACAGCGCGCTGCTGGTGGGGCTGTGCTTCATCACCGCGATGCTGGCGGGCGGCCTGGCCGTGCTGTTCCAAGGCCAGGCCCCCACGCCCCAGGCGGTGAGCTCGGCGGTGGCCGAGGTCGCTGCGTCCACACCTGGCCCGACGGCTGCCGCGCCCGCGTCTGTGGCTGCGGCCGGCACCGCTGGCGCGGCCCAGGACGCCGGCAACGAAGCGCTGGGCTTCTTGATCTTCCTCGTCTGGATGCTGCAGTTCTGGCTCTACCACGCGCTGTGCTGGACCAGCCGCCATCGGGGCACACCCGGCATGCGTCTGGCCGGCCTGCAGGTGCTTGACCTGCAGGGCCACCGCCTGGGCTTTGGCCGCGCCACCGCACGCCACTTTGCGCGCTTCCTGTCCTACTACACGCTGGGCTATGGCTTTGTGATGCTGCTGTTCAATGCCCGCCGCCAGACCCTGCACGACCGGCTCAGAGGCACGCTGGTGCTGCACCAGCCACCGCAGGCCGCACCGTGAGCACCGGCGCCGCAGCCATCACACTGGCGCGGGTCGACAAACAGTTCGGCGGCGCAGTGCAGGTGCTGGCGGGGCTGTCGCTGCAGCTCGCGGGCGCCGAGTTCGTCACGCTGCTGGGGCCTTCGGGCTGTGGCAAAAGCACCGTGCTGCGTCTGCTTGCCGCGCTGGAAGCGCCCAGCGACGGTCGGGTCGTCGCCCCGGCCTGGCAGCCCGGTGGCCAGGGCCGCACCGCGTTTGTGTTTCAAGAGCACACCTTGATGCCCTGGGCCAGCGTGTTCGACAACGTCTGGCTGCCACTGCGCCTGCAGGGCCGTTCGCGCGCGCAGGCCACACCGGCCGTGCAACAGGTGCTGGCCCGGGTCGGTCTGGCCGAGGTGGCCGCAGCCTACCCGGCGCAGCTGTCGGGCGGCATGAAGATGCGTGCGTCCATCGCGCGCGCCCTGGTCAGCCAACCGCAGCTGCTGCTGATGGACGAGCCCTTCGCCGCGCTGGACGACATCACCCGCCAGGTGCTCAACGCCGACCTGCTGCGCTGGTGGCAGGCCAGCGGCACCCTGGCCGCGCTGTTCGTCACCCACAGCGTGGCCGAGGCGGTGTTCCTGAGCCAGCGCGTGCTGGTCATGGCCGCCGGCCCCGGCCGGGTGGTGGCCGAGCAGCGCGTGGACGAGCCCTACCCGCGCGGGCCGGACTTTCGCCACAGTGCCCGCTATGCCGACGCCTGCCGCCGCCTGAGCCAGGCGCTACTGGACGCGCATGGCGGCCACACGGCAGCAGATCGGCCATGACGCAGCGCCTGCTGCCGCTGTGGGTGCTGCTGGTCCTGCTGCTGGCCTGGGAACTGGGCGTTCGCGCGGCCGGCATTCCGGCCTACACCCTGCCCACGCCGCTGCTGGTGATGCAGACGCTGGCGGCCAACTTCGGCTCGCTCGCGGTCAGTTGGTGGGTGACGCTGAAGATCACCTTCGGCGCGCTGGCCCTGGCCTGTGCCGGCGGTGTGCTGATCGCTGCGGTGTTCACGCTGTCGCCGCTGCTCGAACGCGCGCTGTTTCCGCTGGCCGTGGTGCTGCAGGTCACGCCCATCGTCGCGGTGGCGCCGCTGATCCTGATCTATGTTGAAAGCACCACCGCCGCGCTGCTGCTGTGCGCCTGGATCGTGGCCTTCTTTCCGATCCTGTCCAACACCGTGCTCGGCCTGCGCGCGGCCGACCTGCAGCTGCGCGAGCTGTTCACGCTGTACGACGCCTCACGCTGGCAGCGCCTGCGGCTGCTGCGGGTGCCCGCCGCCATGCCCTACTTTCTGGCCGGGTTGCGCATCTCTGGCGGCCTGAGCCTGATCGGCGCCGTCACCGCCGAGATGGTGGCCGGCGCGGCCGGCCGCGAGACCGGCCTGGCCTCACGCATCCTGGAGGCCAGCTTCCGCACCGAGACACCGAAGATGTTTGCCGCGCTGACCCTGCTGGTGGCCACCGGGGTGATGATCTTCTGGTTGACCAATGCGCTGTCGCGCTGGCTGCTCGGGTCCTGGCATGCTGCTGGCTCAGCCCGTCTTGACTGACCACCCTCCACCGCCAAGGACCGCCATGACCACCCGATGCCTGACCCTGCTGACGGCCGCCCTGTTGACCCTGGCCACCGCACTGCCGGCCCAGGCCCAGGCCCAGGACAGGACCGTGTTCGCCACCAACTGGAAGGCCCAGGCCGCCCATGGCGGCTTCTACCAGGCGCTGGTGGACGGCACCTACAAGCAGTACGGCCTGGACGTGAGCATCCAGCAGGGCGGCCCGTCGGTGAACAACCGGCCGCTGCTGCCGGCCGGGCGCATCGATTTCCTGATGACCGGCAACCTGCTGCACAGCTTCGACAACGTGAAGAACAGGATCCCCACCGTGGTGGTGGCGGCGATGTTCCAGAAAGACCCGCAGGCGCTGCTGGCCCATCCCGGCCAGGGCTACGAGGACTTTGCCAGGCTCAAGGACGCGCCGCTGGCGCTGATCGCCAAGGACGGCCAGTTCAGCTGGTGGCCCTGGCTGAAAGTCAGGCATGGCTTTCGCGACGAAGCGCTCAAGCCCTACAACTACAACCTGGCCCCGTTCCTGGCCAACCCCAAGGCCATCCAGCAGGGCTATTCGGTGGCCGAGCCGATCTATGTCGAGAAGCAGGGCCAGTTCAAGCCGGTGGTGCACCTGCTGGCCGACCATGGCTTTTCCACCTACAGCACGCTGATCGAGGCCAGAACCGAGACGGTGAAGAACAAGCCCGAGCTGGTGCAGCGCTTTGTCGACGCCTCGGCCATCGGCTGGGTCAACTACCTGTACGGCGACCGCAGTGCGGCCGCTGCGGCCATGATCAAGGACAACCCGGAGATGAGCGCGGCCGAGATGGAGGCCTCGGTGGCGCTGATGAAAAGCCAGGGCATCGTCGACTCGGGTGAGGCCGCCGCCAAGGGCATCGGCGCGATGAACACCGCCCGACTGCAGGACTTTCTGAACCAGATGGTCAAGGCCGGGCTGTACAAGCCGGGCGAGGTCGATTTGTCCAAGGTGGCCACGCTGCGCTTCGTCAACAAGGGCGTGGGCCAGGACCTGAAGGCCAGGCTGCAGGGCAAGGCGGCGGGCAGGTAGGCGGGCAGGTAGGCGGCTAATTAGGCGGGCAATAAGGCGCCCCCCGCGCGCCTACAGGCCGCTGAGGTCGATCTCGCCGGTGGTCTCGAAGCGCAGGCTGCCAAAACCGGTGCCACCCAGCCGGCCACGCAGCGCATAGGCCACCGGGCCGACCCGGCCACCGTCGCGCCCGCTGCGCATCAGGCTCCGCGCCTGGCGGGCGAGGGCCAGGCCCGAGGCGGTCACCGGCAGCAGTACCAGGGCTTCGCCAAAACGCGGAATGACGCCCGAGATCGGCGCACCGCCGCTGGCCAGGCTCTGGCCACGCAGGTCGAGTTCCACCCACACGCCGTCGTAGCGCAGCTCGGCATCGCCCGGGTTCTGCACCCGCAGCCGCAGCATGAAGCGCAGCTCCAGGCCTTCGCCGGGCAGGCTGTCGATGCCGGCCAGACCGACCCTGGGCGCGGGCTGGCCCAGGCCGGTGGCGCATCCGGGCAGCAGCGGTGCCAGCGCGGCGGTGACGCCGGCCTGTGCCAGGCGGTGCAGGGCCTGGCGGCGGCTGGACTGGGTGGGCGTGTCGTGGCTGCTGCGAAGCTTCATGGGTGGACCTTGGGCAAGGCCAGATCATTGCACCCGGGGTGGCGCGCGGGCCTGCGATAGTCGCAGTTTTCGACGCGAAGGCTGCCGGTGGTGAACGCGAGATGGCACGACCAAGACTGGTACCGGGCCCGCCTGGCCGAGCCTGCCGGGCCGGTTCGGCTGGTGATCGACACCGACTGCGCGAACGAGATCGACGACCAGTTTGCGCTGGCCTGGGCACTGCTGTCGCCGCGGCAGCTGGACCTGCAGGCGGTGTATGCCGCGCCGTTTTCGTTCGATCACCGCCGACGCGAGATGCTGCGGGCCCGGGCGGCGCGTGCGCATCCCGCCTCAGCCTCGGCTGCCGATCATGAGCTGCTGCGCCAGCATGCGGCGCGGCTGGACCACTTCGAGCGCCAGGGCTGGCCGATGGACCGGCCCACGCTGCCGGTGTTCAACCCGCCGGCCGAAGGCATGGAGCGCAGCCACGCCGAAATCCTGAAGGTGTTTGAGCTGCTGCGCCTGCCCAGCCACGGCCTGGTGCACCGCGGCAGCACGCGCTACCTGCAAGCCGGGCAGGCGCCGCCCGACAGCCCGGCGCTGCAACACCTGGTGCAGTGCGCCCGCAGCAGCCCGCCCGGGCAGCCGCTGTACGTGGTGGCGCTGGGCTGCGCGACCAACATCGCCGCCGCATTGCTGGCCGCGCCCGACATCGCCGAGCGCATCGTCGTGGTCTGGACCGCCGGCTACCCGTCGCATGCGCCGCACACCAACTTTGCGTTCAACCTGGAACAGGACATGCTGGCCTCGCAGCTGCTGTTCAACTGCGGCGTGCCGCTGGTCTACCTGCCGGGCTTTCATGTCGGTGCGCAGCTGCGCCTGTCCTTGCCCGAGGTGCAGCGCCATGTGCAGGGCTGCGGAGCGATCGGCGCCTACCTGCACCATCTGTTCAGCCACAACCCGCTGTGGGACTTTCTGGGCCTGGACGCGCAGAGCGCGCCGTCCTGGGTGATCTGGGACCTGATCAACATCGCCTGGCTGCTGCAGCCGGCCTGGGTGCCCAGTGGGCTGGTGGCCACGCCGGTGCTGGGCGATGACCGGCGCTGGCACCCGGCGCTGGGCCGGCACCCGATGCGCGAGGCCTACGCGGTGGCGCGCGACGCGATCTTCATCGACCTGTTCGACAAGCTGTCACAGGCACCGGGCTGAGCGGCCAGGCTCAAGCCTGCCAGCGGCGGCCCAGCTGGTCCAGCTCATCCACCACCTGCTGCACCACCGGCAGGCTGAGGTAGCAGTCGACCCGGCCGCGCACATGGGCCACCAGCGCGTCGGCGGTCAGGTTCTGCGACCAGTCTTCGCCGTCGGCACCGGCCGCCGCGCGCCGCACCGACAGCACCCGCCATTTGGCGCACCAGGTCACCGACCACAGCCACATCGCCAGGCGCAGCGGCAGGTACCAAGGTCGTTGGCTTGGGCCCAGGTCGGCGGCGCGCTCCCAGGCCAGGTAGGTGGCGTCGACCTGGGCCGGGCTCAGCACGGCATGACTGGCCAGGTCCCAGGTGGTGGAGGTGTAGAGCGTGGCATGGGCCAGGTCCAGCGGCGGGTGGCTGTAGCGCGATTTCTCCAGGTCCACCAGCACGGCGCTGCCGTCGGCGCGCAGCAGAAAGTTGCCGGGGTGGGCGTCAAAGGCAATCAGGCGGCGCGCCGGCCGTTCGTCGCGGCCGGCATGGCGGGCCAGGTCGGTCTGCGCCCGCGCCACCAGGGCCAGCACCTGTGGCGCAAGCCCGGCGGCGGGCAGGTGCAGGGCCTGGGTCTCGATTTCCTGGCGCAGCGCCGACAACGGGTCGGCCGCGTCCAGCAGCGGCGGCCGCGTGGCCGGTGGCGGCAGCGGCAGGGCATGGATCGCGGCCAGCGCGGCGGCGATGGCGGCCAGGTCGTCGGGCAGACGCACCGGCCGGCCCACCACCTCTTCCACCAGCAAGCCGCCCCTGGGCAGCGCCGGCCCGGCCGGCAGCACTCCGGCCAGCGCCGGCACATGGCCGCAGCCAGCAGCACGCTGGAAGCAGGCCGCCTCATAGGCCAGATTGGCGGCCGCCGCCAGCCCCATCTGGCTTTGCTTGGGCAATCGGGCCAGCAGGCCGCTGCCCTCCAGCCGCACATGGTGGTGGGCCAGGCCCTTGTCGGACAGCGGCACCAGCGCACAGCGGGCCAGGTCGGGTCGGTGCGCCCGCAGCGACTGCTGCAGACCGTCCAGCCCGGTCAGCAGGCCGGCGGCATGCTGTTGGGCCAGGCGCTCGCCGCTCATGGAGTCAACCCCTGCCCGGGCGAGGTCCCGCCAGGCCCGGCCGCCAGCGCGACGGCCTGGCCGCTGGCGGAGAGCTGCAGCACCTGGCCGCCGGCAGCCAGGGCATCGGCCTCGTCGTGGCTGACCAGCACCACCGGCAGCGCGTGGCGGCGGGCATGGTCGAAGACGAACTGGCGAAAGTCCTGTCGCAACTGGGCGTCCAACTTGTTGAAGGGTTCGTCCAGCAGCAGGACGCGTGGTCGCGCCAGCAGCGTGCGCATCAGCGCGACCCTGGCGCGTTGACCGCCCGACAAGGTGGCCGGGTCGCGCCGGGCCATGCCGGCCAGGCCGGCCTCGGCCAGCGCCGCGTCGATCACCGCCTGCCGGGCCGCGCGCGGCCGCACGCTGGCAGGCAGCGCAAAGGCCAGATTGCCGCCCACCGACAGGTGCGGAAACAGCAGGTCGTCCTGGAACAGGATGCCCATGCCGCGCCGCTCCGGCGGCAGAGCGGTGAGCTCGGCGCCCGCGATGCGCACACTGCCCGAGGCCTGGAATGCCGGTGCCAGCGTGCCCGCCAGGTAGGCCAGCAGCGACGACTTGCCACTGCCGCTGGGGCCCATCACCGTCAGGCATTGGCCCGGCGCCACGCGGGCATGCAGGCCATCAATCAAGGGCAGGCCGGCCAGCTGGATGCTGACCCCGGACAGTTCCAGTTCGCGTGTGCCACTCATGCCATGCCCCTCCGCCCGGCAAACAACCAGCGCGGCAGCAGGCCGGCCAGCACAAAACCCAGCCAGGGCAGCGCGGCCTGCAGCATGGCCCAGACGGCCGTGACGCGGCGGTCCTGGCCCGAGGCCAGCGTGACCGCCTCGGTGGTCAGGGTGGCAAATCGTCCGCTGCCGGCAAACAGCGTGGGCAGGTACTGGCCGACGCTGACCGCCACCGCCACCGCGCAGGCCAGCAGCATGGGTTTGAGCAAGATCGGCAGCTTGACGCGCCAGAACACCCGCGCCGGTGACGCGCCCAGGCTGGCTGCGCTGCGAGCGTAGCGCGCATCAAACGCCCGCCACGGGTCGGCCAACGACAGGTAGAGGTAGGGCAGCACAAACACCAGGTGGGCCAGCACCACCGCCGCCAGCGTGGCGTCCAGCCGGGCCCGCACCAACAGCACTTGCGCACCGAACAGAAAAGCCACCTGCGGCACCAGCAGCGGCAGGTACAGCAGCCACAGCAACCCCCGGCCGGCTGTGCGCGGCGCAGCGGCCTGGTTGGCGCCGGGCCGGACTTCGTTTTCAAGGCAGGCCAGGGTCAGCAGCAATGCCAGCACGGTGGCCGCCCCGGCCACCAGCACGGTGTGGGTCGCCGGCTGCAGCAGGCCGCCGCCCTGACGCTGCCAGTTGGCCCAGGTCCAGGCCGACGGCAGCGCGTCGGGGTAGCGCCAGCCTTGGGCCAACGACCACAGCGCCAGTGCCAGCAGGGCCAGTGCACTCAAGCCCAGGCCCAGCAACGCCCAGCCGGCAGCCAGGGCGCTGGCCGGGCCGGCCAGGCCGGTGCGCTCACCGCCTTCTATCCAGCGCCGGGCCAGGGGCGCCAATGCCCGCTCCAGCAAGCGCCAGGCCAGCATGCAGGCCAGCACCAGGCCCAGCAGCAGCACCGCCGCCGCCGCTGCCTGCGGGTAGCGCTGGATGTCGGGCGCGCTGAACCAGCGCAGGGCCAGCACCGCCAGCGTGGGAGGGTTGCCCGGCCCCAGCACCAGCGCCACGTCCACCACCGACAGCGAAAACGCCAGCACCGCAAACACTGGCAGCCGGATCTGCGGCCACAGTTGCGGCAGCACCACCTTCAAGAAGGCAGTGGCCGGCGCATGTCCCAGCGCACGGGCGGCGGCCATTTGTGCCGGCGCGGCGACCTGGTTCAGCGCACCCAGGGCCATCAGCACCAGGTAGGGCACCTCCTTGAGCAGCAGGCAGGCCACCAGCGCCAGCCCTGAGGGGTGGCCCACGGTGCTGAAGTCGGGCGGCAGGTTCCAGCCGGTCAGGCCGGGCGAAACCCAGCGCACCAGCCAGCCCGAGGGCGCGATCAGAAAGGCGAAACCGATCGCCAGCGCCGAGTGCGGCGTAGCCAGCACCGGCGCCAGCCAGCCGCCCAGGCGCTGGGCCCAGGGCCGGGTCACCACCACCGCCACCAGGCCGATGGCCAGCGCCACCGACAGCAGGGTGGCCAGCAAGCCAGTCAGCAGCGTGAGCTGCAGGCTGGCGGCAAAGCCGGGCTCGGCCCACAGCGCGCGCCAGGCCTGCAGACCGCCGCCCTGCACGCCGATGGCCGGCATGTGGCCAAAGGCGGGCAGCAAGGTGCCCAGCAGACCGGCGCCAATGGGCAGCACCAGCACCGCCACCGTCAGCGGCGGGGCGGCGCGCAGCCAGGCCAGGCTCATCGCAGGGTGCGGCGCTGCCACTCGGCGGCCAGGCGGGTCATCCAGCTGGCGTGGGGTTCGAGTTGCGGCTGGCCCAGATCGGCCGCGCTGGGCAATGCGGGGCTGGGCGTGAGCCGGTCGAACAGCGCGCGGTCGGCGGCGGGCAGGCGGGCCAGATCCAGCACGTTGACACTGCCCATGTGGCGGATGTCTTGCGCCCGCGCCTGGGCCTGTGGCGACAGCAGAAAGTTGGCCAGCACCATGGCACCTTCGGCGTGAGCGGCGTTGTACGGGATGGCGACAAAGCTGGTGTTGCCGATGGTCCCTTTGCGCAGCGTGAACGTGCGCACGCTGGCCGGCAATTGGCCGCCGGCTGCCGACACGGCGGCGTCGGCCGGGTTGAACGACAGCGTGATGTCGATCTCACCGTCGTTCAGCAGTTGCCGCTGCGCCGAGCCGTTTTCGGGGAACTGCCGGCCGCCACGCCACAGCAGCGGACGCAGTTGCTCGTACCAGGCCCACAGCGGCCCGCTGACGGCGGTAAAGCTGGCGTCGGTCGCAGGCTGCTGCATCACGCCGATGTCAGGCACCAGCTCATACAGCATCTGCTTCAGGAAGGTGGCACCCAAAAAGTTGGCCGGGTTCGGGTGGGTCAGCCGGCCAGGGTGCTTGCGGGCCCAGGCCAGCAGTTCGTTGGCCGAGCGCGGCACCTCGGCGGGGTTGCTGATGCGCGCACTGTCGTAGACAAACACGATCTGTGCCAGCTTCCAAGGCACCGCATAGCCTTCCACCGGCGTGGTGAAGTCGATCAGGTTCGAGCGCTTGGTCTGAGTGTCGACCAGGCGGTGGTTGGGCAGCAGCGACAGCAGCGGACCGAGCAGCAGGCCCTGGCTCTTCATGGCCAGAAAATTCGGGCCGTTGATCCAGACCAGATCCACCGTGCCGCCGCTGTGGCGGCCGGCGGCCTTCTCGGCAATGACCCGGGTCACCGCCTCGGCCGTGTCCTTCAGGCGCA
Organism: Betaproteobacteria bacterium; assembly: GCA_031417735.1. GTDB lineage: Bacteria > Pseudomonadota > Gammaproteobacteria > Burkholderiales > Burkholderiaceae_C > Pseudaquabacterium. The sequence goes on along the minus strand of JANOWE010000299.1, from coordinate 33,690 downwards.
CATGGTTGACCTGCACGCCATGTTCGGCCTGGAGCATCTCGCCGGCCCAGGCGATGAAGGCATTGGTCTGCTCGTCACCGGCCCAGGCATTGAAGTACACCGTCTGGCCACGCGCCTTGCTGATGGTCTGGGCCCAATCGGCGCTGAGGGTCCGGCTTTGGCCCCGGGCCAAGTCGGTGCCGATCAGTGGGCTCAGAGACGCCAACAGCAGCGTGCGGCGGGGGATGTCAAGGGTCAGGGGCATGGGGTTCTCTGGCGACGCACAGGGCCGAAAGGCATGGGACAGGGGACAGGGGACAGGGGACAGGGGACAGGGGTGAGGGGTGAGGGGTGCACGGGTGACTCTGCAGTCGCCAGGGGACGGCCATTGGTTACAGCCAGCCCGCCGGCAGGTGCCGCAGGTCGGCCGGCTCGTCGATGTCGTGCAACATCGGCAGCTCCACATGGCGCACATCACTGGCGGCCAGGCGCTGGCGGGTCAGGGCCATCACGCGGTCGGTGCTCCAGGGCATGTCGATGAACAAGGCGTCGAGTGGCCGGCGCAGGCCGACCAGGGCGTAGCCGCCGTCGGCGGTGGGGCCGAACACCGCATCGGCACCGTGCAAGGCCTGTGCGGCCTGGCACAGGTAGGCCGCATCCAGCGCCGGTGCGTCGGTGCCGATGAGCACCACGTCGTCACCGGCGGTCAGCGCGCGGTGCAGGGCGCGCCTCATGCGCTGGCCCAGATCACCGTCGCCCTGGGCACTGAGCAGCACCTGGCAAGACCCGATTGCGCTGCCGAACGCGGGGTCGTGACCATCGGGCTCGCCACACAGCTCGACCGGGCCGATGTCGGCGGCCAGGGCCTGCGCCACGGTGTGCTGCAGCAGGCGCGCCGCCAGCCGGGCCGCGCCCGCCAGGCCCAGCGTCGGTGCCAGCCGGGTCTTGGCCAGGCCCGGCAGAGGGGCCTTGGCCAGCACGATCACGCGGCAAGTCATGCTCAGCGGTAGGCCAGGGCCAGGCGTTCGGCCGGCACGCCCAGCCAATACAGCAGCCGCAGCCGCCACATCAGCGTGATGGTGCGCCAGGCGCCGCGCTGGTCCCAGCGTCGGCCCGAAGTGGTCACCCGTTCACACAGGCAGGCCGGCGGGCCCAGACGGCCCAGGCGACGGCTCAGTTCGATGTCTTCCATCAGCGGCTGATCGGGGTAGCCGCCTACCACCTCGAAGACCTGGCGCCGCACGAAGATGGCCTGGTCGCCGGTGGCGATGCCGCTCAGGCGCGAACGTTGGTTCATGCAGGCGGCGATGACCGGCAGCAGCGCCGACCGGCCGGCGATGTGCACGTCGAACCGGCCCCAGTTGTGTCTGCCGTCGGACAGCTGGCCGGCCACCAGCGCCAGCGCGCCGGGCGGCAGGCGGGTGTCGGCATGCACAAACAGCAGCCATTGGCCGCTCGCGGCATGCGCACCGGCGTTCATCTGCCGGGCCCGGCCGCGCGGCGCGATCAGCACCAGGTCGGCCGCAGCCTGGCACATGGCCACGGTGTCATCGTCGCTGCCGCCGTCCACCACCACCAGTTCGGCGCCCGCGCGACGCAGTTCAGCCAGCGCCTGCAGCGCGCCGACCAGTTCGGCCACCTCGTTCAGAACCGGCATCACGATCGACAGTTGGGGCTTCATGGCGCGGCGAGCTTAACAAGTTCAGCCACCTGCGGCGTGACCGCACGGCGACAGCGGACCGGCAGCGGCCGCAGCAGGAACCTGCCGTGCTTCGGCGCCAGCGCCCGGGTCGCCCTGGATGGGCAGCGCCGGCGCAGGCGGTTAAGGTTCGGGTCCATCCTCAGGCGGGAACCATCACCATGCATGATCTGGTCATCAGTGGCGGCACCGTCATCGACGGCAGCGGCGCGCCACGCTTTGCCGGCGACATCGCCATCGACGGCGGCCGCATCACCCAGGTCGGCGGCAAGGCCGGGGCGGCCAAACGGGTCATCAACGCCGCCGGCGCGCTGGTCACCCCCGGCTGGGTCGACGTGCACACCCACTACGACGGCCAGGTGACCTGGGACCCCTACATCACGCCCTCGTCCTGGCATGGCGTGACCACCGCGGTGATGGGCAACTGCGGTGTCGGTTTTGCGCCCGTCAAACCCGACCGCCGCGACTGGCTGATCGGCCTGATGGAGGGCGTGGAAGACATCCCCGGCGCGGCGCTGGCCGAGGGCATAGCCTGGCAATGGGAAAGCTTTGCCGAGTACATGGATGTGCTGGCGGGCAAACCGCTGGCGGTGGACATCGGCGCCCAGGTGCCGCATGGGGCGCTGCGGGTCTATGTGATGGGCGAGCGCGGCGTGGCGGACGACAGCGTGGCCACGCCGGACGACATCGCGGCCATGGCGGCCGAGTTGCGCAGCGGCCTGCGTGCCGGCGCGCTGGGCTTTTCCACCTCGCGCACGCTGATCCACCGCGGCGCCGACGGCAAGTTGGTGCCCGGCACCTTCGCCGGCCGCGACGAGCTGTTCGGCATGGGCCGCGTGCTGGGTGAAGAAGGCCATGGCGTGTTCCAGATGACCTCCAACCACATCGACATGCCGGCCGAGACCGAGTGGATGATGGACCTGGCGCGCGCGACCGGCCGCCCGGTGCTGTTCAACCTGCAGCAGATCGACCCCGCGCCGCATCTGTGGAAGTCGCTGGTGGCCAGGCTGGACCAGGCCCGGACTGAGGGCGTGCCGCTGATCGGCGCCATCCCCGGCCGGCCCGCGGGTGTGCTCTACGGCTGGCGCGCCTCGTCCCACCCCTTCCACTTTCACCACACCTGGCATGCCACGCGCCACCTGCCCGTCGAGCAGCGCATTAGCGCGATGCGTGAACCGGCACAGCGCGCCGCGCTGCTGGCCGAGACGGTGGACCTGCCCACAGACCAGGCCCGCTTCATGCTGCGCAGCTTCGACAAGATGTACCGCATCGACCCCGCCAGGCCCGACTACGAGCCCGCGCCCAGCGAGCATGCGGCGGCGGTGGCGGCCGCGCGCGGCGTTTCGCCGTTCGAGGTGGTCTACGACTGGCTGATGGCCGAAGACGGCACCGGCATCCTCTATTTCCCGATCTTCAACTACAGCTACCACGACTTCTCGCACCTGCACCAGCTGCTGCAGCACCCGGCCACCATGATCAGCCTGGGCGACGGCGGCGCCCATGTGGGCTACATCGCCGACGCCGGCCTGCCCACCTTCATGCTCACGCACTGGACCCGCGACCGCAAGCGTGGCCCCAGGCTGCCGCTGGAAGACATCGTGCGGCGGCAGACCGCGCACACCGCCGGCGTCTATGGCCTGATGGACCGCGGCCTGCTCAAACCGGGCTACAAGGCCGACATCAACCTCATCGACTACGCCGGCCTGGCCAGCGAGGCGCCCTACATGGCCTACGACCTGCCGGCCGGCGGCAAGCGGCTGCTGCAGAAGGCGCGCGGTTATGTCGCCACCCTCGTCGCCGGCCAGCCCATCTATGAAGGCGGCCAACCCACGGGCGCGCTGCCGGGTGCGCTGGTGCGGGGCAAACGGGGCGGCTGAACCCCGGCCACAGGCGCCAGGGCAGCACCGCCGATAATCGCCGGTTCAGCCGCCTACCAGAATCGGCGTGCCGCCCCGTGCGGCTCGCCGGCGCCCCATGTCCGAATCCGCTACCAGCCCGACCAGCCCGCTGGCCAAGGAAGTGCGCCGCCGCCGCACCTTCGCCATCATCAGCCACCCCGACGCGGGCAAGACCACGCTGACCGAAAAGCTGCTGCTGTTCTCGGGTGCGATCCAGATCGCCGGCTCGGTCAAGGCGCGCAAGGCCAGCCGACATGCCACCAGCGACTGGATGGAGATCGAGAAGCAGCGCGGCATCTCGGTCGCGTCCAGCGTGATGCAGATGGAGTACCGCGACTGCGTGATCAACCTGCTCGACACGCCCGGCCACCAGGACTTCAGCGAAGACACCTACCGCGTGCTGACCGCCGTGGACGCCGCGCTGATGGTGATTGATGCCGCCAACGGCGTGGAGCCGCAGACCCGCCGATTGCTGCAGGTCTGCCGCGCGCGCAACACGCCGATCCTGACGTTTGTGAACAAGCTCGACCGCGAGGTGCAGGAACCGCTGAACCTGATGGACGAGATCGAGCGTGAGCTGGGCATGACCGTCGTGCCCTTCACCTGGCCGGTGGGCATGGGCAAGCGCTTTGGCGGCGTGATGGACCTGCGCCGCAACCAGATGCGGGTGTTCAAGGCCGGCGCCGACCGCGCCGGCAAGGAAGAACACGCCGACGAGTTCATCGACGGCCTGGACAATCCGCTGCTGGCGGCCCGCTTCGGCGACGCCCACACCCAGGCCACCGGCGAGGTGGAACTGGTGCGCGAGGCCGCACCCGCCTTCGACGAGGCCGAGTTTCTGGCCGGCCGCCAGACGCCGATGTTCTTCGGCTCGGCGGTCAACAACTTCGGCGTGCAGGAGGTGCTGGACGCGCTGGTCGACCTGGCGCCCCGGCCCGGCCCGCGCCCGGCCATGCAGCGCGTGGTGCTGCCCGAGGAGCCCAAGTTCACCGGCGTGGTGTTCAAGATCCAGGCCAACATGGACCCCGCCCACCGCGACCGCATCGCCTTCCTGCGCGTGGCCAGCGGCCACTTTCAGCGCGGCATGCGGCTGAAGGTGGTGCGCAGCGGCAAGGAACTGCGGCCCAACACCGTGGTGAGTTTTCTGAGTCAGCGCCGTGAGCTGCTGGACGAGGCCTATGCCGGCGACATCATCGGCATCCCCAACCACGGCGTGCTGCAGCTGGGCGACACCCTGACCGAAGGCGAGGCCCTGCAGTTCACCGGCCTGCCGTTCTTTGCGCCCGAGATGTTCCGCATGGTCGAGGTCGCCGACCCGCTGCGCACCAAGCAATTGAAAGCCGGCCTGACGCAGCTCGGCGAAGAAGGCGCGATCCAGGTCTTCCGCCCCATTGCCGGCAGCGTGCTGATGCTGGGCGCGGTGGGCCAGCTGCAGTTCGAGGTGGTGGCGCACCGGCTGGAACATGAATACGGCTGCAAGGCCCGCATCAGCCCCTGCCGCTTTTCCATCGCCCGCTGGGTGACCTGCGACACCGGCCTGGGCGCGAACGCCGACGAGCGCGAACTGCAGCGCTTCATCGACAACAACAGCCACCGCATGGCCTACGACGCGGTGGACGCACCCACGCTGCTGGTCGAATACGCGCCCGAGCTGCGCGCGATTGAGGCCAACTGGCCCAAGATCAAGTTCCACGCGCTGCGCGAACATGCGGGGCTGGTGTTTCAGAAGCGGATGGGGGACTGATCCAGACGTGTTTGGGCTCGTTGCAGTCGCCGGTGTTGTTGCTTGTCGGCTGACGCCGGATGTTCCGCGCTTGAGCGGCGGGCCGGGGTGCCCTGTTCCACGCCGTGCCCTTGGCCAGAGGCCCCCAATTGGCCCATGACGAGCGAGAAGAAGTCCTGAAACCCAGTGCTGTTGCTTTGGCGCAGGCGCAGCTCCAAAGCGATCCGCCACCAGTAGGTCTGCTCAGTCGAAATGTCTGGATCGAGTTCCATGTGTTGTACCGCCCCTCTTACCCGTCGGCTGACGATGCCGTTTGCACTTCTACCGCGCCAGTGCTGTCGTCAGACGACGACTTCGAGGCCGCGCTTTTGCACCAGGTGCAGCAGCTTGAGGGCAGTGCCAGTGGGTTTCTTCTGGCCAATCTCCCATTTCTGCACTGTCGACAGACTGGTGTTCAGCAAGCGGGCGAAGACGGCTTGGCTCACCCGCGTGGTTTCGCGAATGCGCTTGATTTGCTCAGGTGCCAGCGGCTCGACCGGAGGCAGGCAGAGCTGGTCGAACTCACGCAGCGTGACCTGATCCATCACGCCTGCCTTGTGCAGTCCCTTGGCCGTATCGTGCACGGCAGCAAGGATCGGAGATTTAGTCCTTCGCATCGCTGTCCACCTCTATCAGTTCACCCGCACTCTGAGCCTCTTGAAGCGCCTGCGGCGTCAGCGACATCAGGTGCGCCGCCAATTTCTTCAAAGCTTCGGCTTCGTCCTTGTCGATGCTGCTGCGCTCGTTCTTCGGGAAGCCGAACACGAACACCCAGCGGTTACCCCTGTTGGTGGCCACCAGCGTTCGGAAGCCACCGCGCTTGCCCTGCCCGGCTCGCCCAATCCGCTTCTTGAACAGGCCTCCACCCAGATCGGCATCCACAAGGCCTTGCGCCATTTCTTGCACGGCAGCACAGAGGCTGGACGACGCCAACCCTTCTTTGCGCGCCCAGCGGTCGAACCACCGGGTCTTGTAGACCCCCATGCCCAGCTTCTCCCAGTCCAATATATAGCACTGAGTGCTATGGATGTGCAAACCGACGAACAACTTGCGCAGGATGCAAGAGTTGTTGAATGCCAACATGCATGCCACCTCGGCAACGAGGCCGAGGCCGAGGGCGAGGGCGAGGGCGCCGCACAACAAACGTCGCCTTCAACAAACAACGAACAACCGCAAAGAGCCCTTCGCCGCCAATCAATTCCCACCCAGCTGCGCCCTCACGCTCGCATTGATCAGCCGCAGCTCGGCCAGCGTGCTGTCGATGTGCGCGCGCTTCTGTTCCAGCGCGGCGATGGCAGCGTCGGTGCGCTGTTGCACATAGGCCAGCTGCTGCACCCGGCCTTCGCCATGGTGGCCGTAGAGGTCAAGGTACTGCTTGATCTGCGCCAGCGGTGAGCCGATGGCCTTGGCGCGCAGGATCAGGGCCAGCCGGGCGCGGTCGCGCCGGCTGTAGACGCGGGTGCCGTTGACGCGACGCGGCGTGAGCAGGTCCTTGTCTTCATAGAAGCGCAGCGCCCGCGCGGTGATGCCGAACTCGGCGCACAGTTCGGTGATGCCGAACAGCTCGGTGCTGGCCGTGTCGCGGTGCGAATCGACCACCGCGCGGGCCTTGGCCGTGGCGCTGGCCGATGGCTCACGGCGCTGCGCCGCAGCGGCCTGGGCCATGTCAGACCACGCGTTGCAGCTTCATGGCCACGCTCATGTCGCCGCTGACCTTGAACTTGCCGCTCATGAAACCGGTGACAGGATCGAGTTGGCCACCGACCAGCGCGGCCAGGTTGTCCATCGTGATGGCCACCGTGCAGTCGGCGTCGCCGTCGGTGTTGTGCACCGTGTTGGGCGTGGACTTGCCGTCGATGACCAGCACGCCGTCGGCGCCGCAATCAAACTTCAGCACGGCGCCCAGGCCGCTGTTGTCGCCCACCTTGCTGCGGATGGCTTCGGTGCATTGGCTCAGGTCCATGGTGCTGGCTTTCAGTGGCTTGAAGTTGAAAACGACGGCTCAGCGCCGATGCTAGTGCCGCGCACATCGCCGTGTATCGGTGTAATCACCCATTGGGCAACAGGTTGACGTTAACGTCATGCTGCCGCCTAATGGGTGATCAATCTGCACCTGCCCTGCGCATGACTCTCCCTTCAAGCCCGTCCTCAGCCCCGCACTACCGCAGCGTGTTCCAGCCCGGCCTGTTTGCGGGCCGGTTGATGTGGGTCACGGGCGGCGGCAGCGGCATCGGTCGCTGCGTGGCGCATGAACTGGCGGCGCTGGGCGCCGTCGTGCTGATCAGCGGCCGCACCCAGGCCAAGCTCGATGCGGTACAGGCCGAGATCACGCAGGACGGCGGTGCCTGCCACACGCTGGCCTTCGACATCCGCGATGAAGACGCGGTGAAGGCGGCTGTGGCCTCGGCCGTGGCCGCGCATGGGCCCGTTCACGGCCTGGTCAACAACGCGGGCGGGCAGTTTCCGGCACCGTTGATGGCCATCAGCAAGCGCGGCTTCGAGGCGGTGGTGGCCAACAACCTGACCGGCGGCTTCCTGATGATGCGCGAGGCCTTCAACCAGAGCATGCAGGACCATGGCGGCGCCATCGTCAACATGACGGCCGACTTTCGCAACGGCATGCCGGGCATGGGCCACTCCGGCGCCGCGCGCGCCGGCATGGCCAACCTGACCCACAGCGCGGCCTATGAATGGGCCCATGCCGGCGTGCGCGTGAACGCGGTGGCGCCGGGCTGGGTGGCCTCGTCGGGCATGGACACCTATGGCGGCGCGGTGAAGGCGATGATCCCCAAGCTCAAGTCCCATGTGCCGCTGCGTCGCCTGGCCAGCGAGGCCGAGGTCAGCGCGGCCATTGTCTTTTTGCTCAGCCCCGGCGCAGGCTTCATCACCGGCGTGACGCTGCAAATTGACGGTGGCGCGTCGCTGGGCAGCGCCATTTTCCCCAGCCTGGACCATGAGCGCTCGGTGGCCTTTGACGGCTTTCACCGCGCTGAAGTACCGCAGGTGCTGCGCTGATGCCCACGCTGGTTTCCAGGCTGGACCCGCGCAGTGCGGCCTTTGCGGCCAATGTGCAGCGCATGAGCGCCCGGCTGGACCAGGTGCTGGGCTTGCAAGCCATGGTGGTGGCCGAGAGCAGCGCCAAGCGCGCCCGCTTCGAGCAGCGCGGCCAGTTGCTGCCGCGCGAACGTGTGGCCAGGCTGCTGGACCGGGGCAGCGGCTTTCTGGAACTCAGCCCGCTGGCGGGGCTGGGCATGCACGACGACGACGGCAAGAAGGCCGTGCAGGGTGGGGGGTCCATCGTCGGCATCGGTATCGTCAGCGGCAAACGGGTGCTGATCAGCGCCAGCGACAGCGCCGTCAAGGGCGGCACGGTCGCGCCCATGGGGCTGAAAAAGGCGCTGCGCGCGCAGGCCATTGCGCTGGAAAACAAGCTGCCGCTGGTGGCGCTGGTGGAGTCTGGCGGCGCCAACCTGATGTACCAGGCCGAGATCTTTGTCGATGGCGGCCGCAGCTTCGCCAACCAGGCGCGTTTGTCGGCCGCGGGCATTCCGCAGATCGCGGTGGTGCATGGCTCGTCCACCGCCGGTGGCGCCTACCTGCCAGGCCTGAGTGACCTGGTGGTGCTGGTCAAGGGCCGCTCCAGCATCTTTCTGGCCGGCCCGCCGCTGGTCAAGGCCGCGATCGGTGAAGACGCGACCGATGAAGAGCTGGGCGGCGCCGAGCTGCATGCCAAGGTCACCGGCCTGGGCGAGTACCTGGCCGACAACGACGCCCATGCGATTGAACTGGCGCGCGAACTGCTGGCGGCCTTGCCTTGGGACGAGGTGGCGCAGCGGCCTGCCGCGCTCGAACCACGTTATGCCGCCGAAGAGCTGATGGGCGTGGTGCCGGCCGATGAGCGTGAGCCCTATGACGTGCGCGAGGTCATCGCCCGCATCGTCGACGGCTCTGACTTTCTGGAGTTCAAGGCCTTGCTGGCGGCCGACACGGTCTGCGGCCATGCCCGCATCGACGGCCACCGGGTCGGGCTGATCGGCAACAACGGGCCGATTCAGCCCGAGGGCTCGACCAAGGCCGCGCAGTTCATCCAGCTCTGTGACCAGACGGGATTGCCGCTGGTGTTTTTGCAGAACACCACCGGCTACATGGTGGGCCGCGCGGCTGAAGCGGCCGGCGCCATCAAGCATGGCGCCAAGATGATCCAGGCCGTGGCCAATGCGCGGGTGGCCAAGTTCACCATCGTGCTGGGCGGCTCGTTCGGCGCCGGCAACTACGGCATGTGTGGCCGGGGTTTTGATCCGCGCTTCATCTTTGCCTGGCCCAGCGCGCGCACCGCGGTGATGGGCGGCGCACAGGCGGCCATGGTCATGCAGATGGTGGGCCGCGGCAAGCTGGCGCGCAGTGGCGTGGCGATCGACGAGGCGGCCGAGGCCGGGTTGCAGGCCATGGCCGACCAGCTCAAACGCCGACTCGACGCCGAAAGCGATGTGCTGTTCGGCACCGCCAGGCTGTGGGACGACGGCGTGATCGACCCGCGCCAGACCCGTCGCCTGCTGGCCACCGGCCTGGCCATGGCGGCGGACGCCGACGCCCGCAGGCTGCGGCCCAACACCTTTGGCGTGGCGCGGTTCTGAACACCAGCGTCGCCATCAAACAGGAGACCCGCATGCAATTCACCGACCAACACCGCCAGCTCGACGACACCGTCACCCGCTTTGTGCAGACCGAGATCAACCCCTTCATCGACGAGTGGGAAAAGGCCGAAACCTTCCCCGCCCATGCGCTGTTCAAGAAGCTGGGCAATCTGGGCCTGCTGGGCGTGAAGTACCCCGAGGAATACGGCGGCCTGGGCCTGGACTTCAGCTACTCGATGGTCATGGCCGAGGCCCTGGGCGCGGCCAACTGTGGCGGCGTGCCCATGGCCATCGGCGTGCACACCGACATGTGCACGCCGGCGCTGGCACGCTTCGGCTCGGATGAACTGCGGCGCGAGTATCTGGCCCCGGCCATCGCCGGCGACATGGTCGGCTGCCTGGGCGTCAGTGAACCCGGCGGCGGCTCGGACGTGGCCGCGCTGAAGACCCATGCCCGCAAGGACGGCAGCGACTACATCATCAACGGCAGCAAGATGTGGATCACCAATGGCCTGCAGGCCGACTGGTGCTGCCTGCTGGCCAACACCAGCGACGGCCCGGCGCACAGCAACAAGAGCATGATCATCGTGCCGATGGACGCGCCCGGCATCACCAGGCAGAAGATCCACAAGATCGGCATGAACAGCTCGGACACCGCGCAGCTGTTCTTCGACAACGTGCGGGTGCCGCAGCGCAACCTGGTCGGCCAGGAAGGCCTGGGCTTCAAGTTCCAGATGATGCAGTTTCAGGAAGAGCGGCTGTTTGCCGGCGCCAGCGCGGTGCGAAGCCTGGACCAGCTGATCGACATGACGATCGCCTACACGCGAGAACGCAAGGCCTTCGGCAAGTCCATCCTCGACAACCAGGTGGTGCATTTCCGGCTGGCCGAACTGCGCACCGAAGTGGCCGCACTGCGCGCGATGACCTACCAGGCGGTGGCGTCCTATGTCAGCGGCAAAGAGGTCGTCAAGCTGGCCAGCATGGTCAAGCTCAAATGCGGCCGGCTGTCGCGAGAGGTCACCGACAGCTGCCTGCAATACTGGGGTGGCATGGGCTACACGCTGGACAACCTGGTCTCGCGTGCCTACCGCGATTCACGCCTGGTCTCGATCGGCGGCGGCGCCGACGAGATCATGCTGGGCATCATCTGCAAGCTGGAGGGCACGCTGCCCAAGGGATCACATTGAACACCGACATGACCACCCCGGCCACCACCAACCCCGCGCCCGCCACGATCGCCATTCGCCGTGACGGCCCGGTGCTGCACCTGACGCTGAACCGGCCCGAGGTGCGCAACGCGATGTCGCTGCAGATGGTGTATGAGCTGCGCCAGGCGCTGGTGGACGCGCAGGACGACGGCGGCGTGCGGGTGATCGTGCTGCGCGGCGCGGGTGGGCATTTCTGCTCCGGCGGCGACCTGCGCGACATGGCCGCCGCACGCGCCACGCCGGCCGCTGGTGGTGGTGGTGGTGGTGGTGGTGGTGGCGATGGCGATGGCGATGGCGACGACCCGATCGCCAGGATCAGTGCCGCCTTCGGTGCGCTGTGCGTGGCCTATGCCGCCACCGGCATCGCCACCGTGGCATTGGTCGAGGGCACGGTGATGGGCGGCGGATTCGGCCTGGCCTGCGTGGCCGACGTGACCATGGCGGGCGACAACGCGGTGTTCCGTCTGCCCGAGACCTCGCTGGGCGTGGTGCCGGCGCAGATCGCACCCTTTCTGGTCGAGCGCCTGGGCTACAGCGAGGCGCGCCGCCTGGCCGTGACCGGTGGCACGCTGGACGCCCGCAAGGCACTGGACCTGGGCCTGGTGCATGAGGTGCACCCCGCCGGCGCACTGGACCATGCGCTGGCCAAACTGCTGGCCGACATTCTTCGCTGTGCGCCACAGGCCGTGGCCGCGACCAAAGCATTGATGGCCAAGGCCCGCTTCTCGGCCCCGGGCGCGCTGGTGGACGAGGCGGCGGCGGTGTTCTCCAACGCGGTGCGCAGCGCAGAAGGGGTGGAAGGCACCACCGCCTTTCTGGCCAAGCGGCCACCCACCTGGGCGCCAAAGTGAGCGTCCTTCGCAGCGCACTGCGCCCCGTCCAACGATGAGCTTCAAGAAGATCCTGGTCGCCAACCGGGGCGAGATCGCCTGCCGGGTGATGCGCAGCGCCCGCGCGCTGGGCTACCGCACGGTGGCGGTCTACAGTGACGCCGACGCGGCCGCGCCCCAAGTGCTGCAGGCCGACGAGGCGGTGCGCCTGGGTGGCAGCGCTGCGGCCAGCAGCTACCTGAACATCGCCGCCCTGCTCGACGCTGCGCGGCGCACGGGGGCGGACGCTGTTCACCCAGGTTATGGCTTCCTGTCCGAGCGGGCCGACTTTGCCCAGGCCTGCGCCGACGCCGGCCTGGTCTTCATCGGGCCGCCGCCCGCCGCCATCCTGGCCATGGGCCACAAGGCAGACGCCAAGCGCCGCATGATCGACGCCGGTGTGCCCTGCGCGCCGGGCTATCTGGGCCACGACCAGAGTGACGCGCGGCTGACGGTGGAGGCTGAAAAGCTGGGCCCACCGCTGCTGGTCAAGGCCGTGGCCGGTGGTGGTGGCCGGGGCATGCGCCTGGTGCACCGCCTGGAAGACTTGCCAGACGCCCTGGCCGGCGCCCGGCGTGAAGCGGCCAGCGCCTTTGGCGATGACCGGCTGATGCTGGAGCGGCTGATCGCGCAGGGCCGCCACATCGAGGTGCAGGTCTTTGCCGACCGGCATGGCAACGCCATCCACCTGGGTGAGCGCGACTGCACGGCCCAGCGCCGCCGCCAGAAGGTGGTGGAAGAGGCGCCTTCGCCGGTGGTCGACTCGGCCATGCGCGCGCGCCTGGGCGCCGACGCGGTGGCCGCCGCGCTGGCCGTGGGCTATGTCGGCGCGGGCACGGTGGAATTCATCGTCGACGCGCAGATGCGGCACTGGTTTCTGGAGATGAACACCCGGCTGCAGGTGGAACACCCGGTGACCGAGGCCATCACCGGGCTGGACCTGGTGGCCTGGCAGCTGCGCATCGCCGCGGGTGAGCCGCTGCCGCTGCGCGAGGACGAGGTCCGCTTCTCGGGTCATGCCATTGAAGTGCGGCTGTACGCCGAAGATCCCAGCCAGGGCTTCACGCCGCAGACCGGACCGGTGCTGCACTGGCGGCCGGACGCGGCACTGCGGCCGGGCGTGCGCATCGACGCCGGCCTGGCCGAAGGCGGCGAGGTCGGCCCTTACTACGACCCGATGCTGGCCAAGCTCATTGCCCATGGTCACGACCGGGCCGACGCCATCCGCCGCCTGATCGCCACGCTGGACGACGCCCCTTTGCTGGGCCTGCGCCACAACGCGGCCTTTCTGCGCGGACTGATCGACGACCCCGCCTTCCGCCAGGCCAGCCTGCACACCGGCACGCTGGACGACTGGGCGGCCCAGGGCCACGCCTTGCTCGGCGCGCCCGTGGCCGACACCGCCACCTGGCACCTGGCCGCCGCGCTGCTGGCCAGCGGCCACGACGGCGTGGCCGCGCTGCCGGCCGCCGGGCTGCGGCCTGCGGGCGTGGCCGGCTGGGACATCACGCTGCAGCTGGACGACCGGCGCCGGGTGCTGCGTGTGCAGGCCGGACCGCAGGGCACCATGATCTCAGCCGCCGGCGAACCTGACGGCGCCGTTCAGCTGCTGCACTGGCAAGACCATGCGCTGCGCTGGCGCTGCGACGGCGTGACGCGCCAGGCCGTGGCGCTGCGGCAGGGCCGGGTGCTGCACCTGGCCATCGGCGCGGTGACATGGCGCTTCGACGAAGCATCGCCCTGGCCCGATCAGGCCAGTGCTGCCGACCCCGGCCGCCTGGTCTCGCCCGTTGCGGGCACCGTCGCCGCCATCAAGGTGGCGGTGGGCGATGCGGTGGCCGCCGGCCAGCCGCTGCTGTGCGTGGAGGCCATGAAGATGGAGATGTGGCTGCCCGCCGCCCGTGCCGGCCGCGTGCTCGCGGTGCATGCACAGCTGCGTGGCAGCGTGGCCGCCGGTGCGGTGCTGATCGAGCTCGACCTCTTGCCAGAACAGGAACCCGCATGACCACCGACAAGGCCATCCTCACCTGCGCGCTGACCGGCGTGCTGACCAACCCGCAGCAGCACCCGGTGCCCGTGACCCCGGCGCAGATGGCGACCGAGGCGCGCGACGCCTTCAATGCCGGCGCCAGCGTGATGCATGTGCACCTGCGCCGGCAGGAACCCGGCCAGGGCTTTCTGCCCAGCTGGGACCCCGATGTGGCGCAGGCGGTGGTGGACGCGATTCGCGAAGCCTGCCCTGGCGTGGTCATCAACCTGACCACCGGCGTGGTCGGCGCGGACATCAGCGGGCCGCTGGCCTGCATCCGCCGCGTGCGGCCCGAGATTGCGGCCTGCAACGCCGGCAGCCTGAACTACCTGAAGATCAAGGGCAATGGCGAATGGGCCTGGCCGCCAATGGTCTTCGACAACCCGGTGGCCAAGGTGCAGGCCATGCTGGACGTGATGCAGGAATGCGGCACCCACCCCGAGTTTGAATGTTTCGACGTGGGCATCGTGCGCTCGGTGGCGATGTACCTGCAGGCCGGCATGCTCAAGCCCGGCATGGGCCGGGCCGAGCTGAACCTGGTCATGGGCGTGGCCTCGGGCATGCCCTGCGACGCCGACCTGCTGGCCCTGCTGCCGCGCTGGATACCGGCCGACGCCGTGTGGCAGGCCACCCTGATCGGCCGCGCCGAGATCTGGCCGGTGCACCAGAAGGCGGCCGAGCTGGGCGGCATGCTGCGCACCGGTCTGGAGGACACCTTCTACCTGCCGGGCGGCGAGCGCGCCAGCGGCAACGGCGTGCTGATCGAGGCGCTGGCGGACTGCGCGCGCCGCACCGTGCGTGAACTGGCCACGCCCGATGAGGCGCGCCAGATGTTGGGGCTGGCGGCTCGGGTGTAAACCGGGCGGGGGTCAGTAGCGGCCGGGCCGCTGCGGGTAGGCGTCGCGTCGGTTCGGCACGCCATCGCCATCGCGGTCCCAGCGCGGGTTGTAGACCCGGTCGTAGCGGTTGGGGATGCCGTCGCCGTCCGCGTCACGGCGGCTTTGCCGCCAATGCGGGTGGTGATGGTGCTCACCGTAGCCGACTGTGCGCACCGGTTCTGGCAGCACCACCACACGCTGGCCCCAGACCGGGGCCGGGCTGTAGATCGGCGCCGGGCCGTAGATCGGCACCGGGCCGTAGATCCGAGGCGCAGCCACCACCACCGGTGCCGATCGGCCGTAGCCCGGCGAGCCGATGGTGATCGACCATTGCAGGTCCACGTCGCGGGCCTGGGCCGCACCGGTGGCCAGGCCGCCGGCCAGCAACAGCGCGGCAGCGGCAAGGGTCTTGGTCAGGGTCATCGCAGTCTCCTGTGAAGCGCGGCCTGTCTGGCCACCCCTGAACAACGGTCCGGGCCACGCCGGCGTGCACCGGGTTCCGGTGAAGCTCAGGTAAAGCCGCGTCAGCGCTGGCTGGCCCGGCGGCTGCGACGCTGGCTTGCTCAGTGCGCCAGGCCGTTGACCGCGCGGCAGCGCGCGATGTCGCAGGCCGTGGGCAGCAGGGCGCGGTACTCGGCCACCGCGCGCAGCTGGCCGCCCGGCCGCAGCTGGCAGGCCTGGCCCTGGCCGTTGTCGTAGGCACTCATCACATCCACACAGCGGCGTGAATGCGCCATCAGGCCCAGAAAGTGGCCCATCTCATGGCTGACGGCCATCTGCAGGGTCTGGAAGGCCGGGTGGCGCGGGTTGCGCTGGGCCAGCAGCGCGAACATCGCCGGGCTGATCGACAGCCGGCGCCGGCCCAGGTCGGCCAGCGCGAAGTTGCCACGGGCTTCGGCGTCGCTCCATTGCACCAGCGCCGTGCTGGCCGGGTGCAACGCGGCCGCCGCCTCCGCCACCACCGTCACCGGCAGGCCGCAGCCGGACCAGGCCTGGGCCGCACGCTGCACCGCGCCCAGCACCTGGGCCTCGCCAAACTGCCCCGGCGCACCGGCGTGGCGGTAGACCAAGCGCAGCTGACCCCCCACGGCGGGCCGGTCGCGGCCGTCGGGCCAGGTCAGGGCTTCGCCGGGCAGGCATTGCGCGATTTCGTCGGCACGCAGCTGCTCGGGGGTTGTGGCTGAAGTCTGAGCCATGGCCGACGCGGCAAAAGCCAGGTTCACCCCAAGCCAGAAGGGCACGGTCAGACGGGCGAAGCACATTCGGGCCATGCGGTGATGTCGGCCATCCTGGCCCGGTGTTGAGCCGCATCCGCAGCGCCACCCTTTGCGTAAGTCTGCACGCAGCGCCAGCATGCTGGACAAGCTTGTCATATCCACCACACACACCGGGCCTACTGTGGGGCGCTCCTGCGCCCTGAACGTCGACCATGGCCAACGCTATCCTTGCGCCTGTGCGCATTGCCTCTTTGCCCACGGCCGGCACGCTGGCCAGGCGCCTGCGTTACGGCACGCTGCTGTTGGTGCTGTGCGTGGTTTTGCAGTGCTTGTCTGCGGCCGCCCTGCGCGGCCACGGTGCCGCCCATGTGCACCTCCAGGCCGTGCCAGCCCGAATCGCCATCGCCGATGCCGGGACCACGTCCGACACTTGGCTGGCCCTGGCCTGGCTGGCGCGGTCCCACGACCATGGTCAGCGCGCAGGTCAGGCGCATCACCATGACGGCGTGCAACGACATCTGCATGCCCACGCCCACGCCGACGCGAGCGCGCTGCCGGTGGCCAGTGCTGACCCCGCCTGGCAGCTGCCGCTCGCGCTGGCCACCCTGCATGCCACCGACGGCTTGCTGAGCCTGCGCACGGCCGCAGCGGTGGCCAGCGCGTCGCCATGCTGGCGGCCCCACAACGACGAGCGCTTTGCCTCGGCCTGGGTGGCCACACCTCAACCGCCGCCTCGAGGCTGAGCGCGGCTGGTGTGCGAGCCCGGACAGGGTTCGCCAGCAACAACCCTGCCTGCTGGGCCGGGCCGGACCGCCACGAAGGCGCCGCCGGCGCTGGCTCGGCAGCAACCGGCTGCCGCGCCGGACTGCCCATGCCTCAGGCGGGCAGTGAAGGCGCTGCATGCCACCCTGTTTGAACCAACGGCGCGGCCGGGCTTCGCCCACGCGTCAGGAGAACCCCTTGAGCAAAATTTCCTTCATGCGCTGTGGCCGCCAGCACGCCAAACTCGCCGCGCTGGCGGCGCTGTTCTTGTGGCCTTTCGGCCCGGTCCTGGCCGGCGGCGAGCAAGAGATCCAGACCGTCGTCGTCACCGGCGAGCCCGGCCGCCAGGTCGGCGTGGCCGACGCCGCCAGCGTGGGCACGGTGACGCAGAAGCAACTCGCCGCACGCACCGTCTACCGGCCGGGCGAGCTGCTGGAAGCCACGCCCGGCCTGGTCGTCAGCCAGCACAGCGGTGAGGGCAAGGCCAACCAGTTCTACCTGCGCGGCTTCAACCTCGACCATGGCAGCGACCTGCGCACCACGGTCGACGGCATGCTGGTCAACCAGCGCAGCCACAGCCATGGCCAGGGCTGGACCGACCTGAACTTCGTCATCCCCGAACTGGCCAGCGGCCTGCGCTACAAGAAAGGCCCCTATGACGCCAGCGAGGGCGACTTTGCTGCCGCCGGCGCGGTGGCGCTGCGCTATGCCGACAGGCTGGACGCTGGCATTGCCCACATCGGCCTGGGCCAGCAGGGCTTTCGCCGCGTGCTGCTGGCCGATTCCCCGGCACTGGGCAAGGGCCACCTGCTCTATGCCATCGAGCAATTGCACAACGACGGCCCCTTCAACCGGCCCGACGACTTCCGCAAGTCCAACGGCGTGCTGCGCTATGCCGAAGGCGACGCAGCCAACGGCTGGCATCTGGCGGCGATGGCCTACCAGGCGCGCTGGAACGCGACCGATCAGATCCCGCTGCGCGCGATTCAGGACGGCAGGCTGGACCGCTTCGACGCCGTGGACAGCAGTGACGGCGGCAGCGCGCGCCGCTTCAGCCTGTCCGGCGGCTGGCGGCGCAGCGGCGAGAACTCGGCCACCGAGCTCAACGCCCACCTGGCCTATGCCCGCATGGCGCTGTACTCCAATTTCAGCTACTTCCTGGACAAGCCGGTCGACGGCGACCAGTTTGCCCAGCCCGACCGCCGCAGCACGGGCGCTCTGGACCTGCGCCACCGCTGGGCCGGGTCTTGGTTTGGCGTCGAGACCGAACACCAGGTCGGCCTGCAACTGCAGCACGACAAGATCCGCAACGCGCTGCAGTCCACCGTCGCGCGGCAGGTTCTGGCCACCACCCGCAGCGACCACATCCTGGAGACCAGCGCCGCGCTGTGGCTGGACAGCCGCACGCGCTGGAGCGAACAGCTTCGCAGCGTGGTCGGCCTGCGCGCCGACCACTACCGATTTGATGTGCGCAGCGACCGTGCAGAGAACAGCGGCCAGCGCAGCGCCAGCCTGCTCAGCCCCAAGCTGAGCCTGGCCTTCGGCCCGTTTGGCGCCGCCGGCAAGACCGAGCTGTATGCCAATGCCGGCCGAGGCTTCCACAGCAACGACGCGCGCGGTACGGTGATTGCCGTCGACCCCAAAACCGAACAGCCGGTGGACCGCGTGACGCCGCTGGCCCGGTCCACCGGCATCGAGCTGGGCCTGCGCACTTCACCGCTGCCCGGCCTGCAGACGGCCTTGTCGGTGTACCGGCTGGACATGGCCTCGGAGCTGGTGTTTGTCGGCGACGCCGGCACCACCGAGGCCGGCCGGCCCAGCCGCCGCCTGGGCTTCGAGCTGGCGAACTACTGGCGGCCGCTGCCCTGGTTGACGGTGGACGCCGATCTGGCCTTTGCCCGCGCCAGGTTCCGCAACCAGGCACCGCAAGGCAAGCGCATCCCCGGTGCGGTCGAAGGCGTGGCCTCGCTGGCGCTGGCGGTGGACGGCCTGGGGCCGTGGTTCGGTGCGCTGCAGTGGCGTTGGTTCGGCCCGCGCCCGCTGACCGAGGACAACGCGGTGCGCTCACAGGCCACCGCACTGCTCAACGGGCGGGTCGGCTACCGCTTCGGGCCCCGCCTGCAGCTGGCACTGGAAGGCTTCAACCTGGCCAACCGCCAGGCCTCGGCGATCGACTACTTCTACACCTCGCGCCTGCCGGGCGAGGCGGCGTCCGGGGTGGAGGGCGTGCACTTCCACCCCACCGAACCGCGCTCGTTCAGGGTTTCGATGACGATGGGGTTCTGAGCCCGGACTGTGACGCCTGGGCGTCAGCCCTGGCCACCGCCGCTGCGAGCCGCGCGTTGTGGCGGATCAGCGCGATGTTGCTGGCCAGGCTCTGGCCGCCGGTCAGCGCATTCACCCGCTGCAGCAGGAACGGCGTCACCGCCTTGCCGCTGATGGCCTGGTCATGCGCCTCGCGCAGGGCCTGGGTGATCGCGGCCTGCACCTGCTCGGGCGGCAAGGCCAGCGCCGCCGGCAGCGGCTGGGCAAGCAGCAGGCCGCTGCCCAGGCCCAGGGCCCAATGGGCCTGCATCAACGTGGCCACCTCGGCCGGGCTGTCCAGCCGGGCGTCCACGCCAAACCCGCTGTCGGTGCTGAAGAACGCCGGCAGCCGGTCGCAGCCGTAGCCCAGCACCGGCACGCCCTGGGTTTCCAGGTATTCCAGCGTCAGGCCGATGTCCAGGATCGCCTTCACGCCGGCGCAGACCACCAGCACCGGCGTGCGCGCCAGTTCCTGCAGGTCGGCCGAGATGTCCAGGCTGGGCGCCTGCCCACCCACCGCGCCCCGGTGCACACCACCGATGCCGCCGGTGGCGAAGACGCGGATGCCGGCCAGCGCCGCGATCAGCATGGTGGCGGCCACCGTGGTGGCGCCGTTGCCACGCCGTGCCACCAGCAGCGCCAGGTCGCGCCGGCTGGCCTTGGCGGCGGCCATGCCCAGCCGGCCCAGCTGCTCGATCTGAGCTGGGCTCAGGCCCACGCAGAGCCGACCGTCCAGCACGGCGATGGTCGCCGGCACCGCACCGGCGGCGCGCACATCGGCTTCCACCGCCAGCGCGGTCTGGGCGTTCTGCGGCCAGGGCATGCCGTGGCTGATGATGGTCGATTCCAGCGCCACCACCGGTTCGCCGGCGACCAGAGCGGTGGCCACGGCGGGGTGGATGTCGAGCAAGGGGTGGGCGGGCATGGCGGGGATCCTGGGCGGTGTCGACGTCGGCGGTCACGATGCCACAATCCCGACCCGATGACTGCCGTCACAGCGATGCCCGGCCGCCTGGCCCTGTACCTGGACCTGATCCGCTGGAACCGCCCGGCCGGCTGGCTGCTGCTGCTGTGGCCCACGCTGAGCGCGCTGTGGATCGCCGCCGACGGCTTTCCGGGCTGGCATCTGTTGCTGGTGTTCGTGCTGGGCACGGTGCTGATGCGCAGCGCCGGCTGCTGCGCCAACGACGTGGCCGACCGCAAGTTCGACCGCCATGTCAAGCGCACGGCGCAGCGGCCGGTCACCCGCGGCGCGCTGAGCGTTCGCCAGGCGCTGGGCCTGGGCGCGCTGCTGGCGCTGCTGGCCTTTGCGCTGGTGCTGTCGACCAACCCGGCAACGCTCACGCTGTCCTTCGCCGCGCTGGCCATCGCGCTGGCCTACCCCTATGCCAAGCGCCTGGTGGCGATGCCGCAGGCGGTGCTGGGCCTGGCCTTCAGCTTCGGCATCCCGATGGCCTTTGCGGCCGTGCTGGGCGGGCGGGACTGGGGTTATGGCGCGGTGGCCTCGGCGGTGCCGCCGCAGGCCTGGTGGCTGCTGGCCGGCAACCTGTTCTGGGTGTTGGCCTACGACACCGAATACGCGATGGTCGACCGCGACGACGACGTCCGCATCGGCATCCAGACCTCGGCGCTCACCCTCGGCCGCTGGGACGTGGCCGCGGTGATGGCCTTCTACGCCGTCTACCTGGGTTCCTGGGCGGTGCTGGGCCTGTCACTGGGCCTGGGCCGGGTGTTCCTGCTGGGCATCGCCGCAGCCACCTTGCAGGCGCTGTGGCACTGGACACTGATCCGCGGCCGCAGCCGCGACGGCTGCTTCAAGGCTTTTCGCCAGAACCACTGGTTGGGCTTTGCGGTCTTCCTGGGCGTCGCAGCGGACCTGGCCTGGCGCCAGTAACCCTGCAGACCGAGTTGACCCAGCGCATAGACTGGCGGCCAACAAACCAGCCAGGGAGATTCTGTCGATGGCGACCCGAAAGAAGCCGCAAGCCGGCACGGCCGAAGAGAGCCACGGCAGCGAAACGCTGGTGCCCCCATCAGCCGCCAGCGACGCCATCCAAGCCGTCAAGCACCGCGCCCGGCGCAAGAACATCCCACCAGCCGGGCTGGACGGCCAGGGCCGGGTGGAAGAAGCGC
Source organism: Betaproteobacteria bacterium (assembly GCA_031417735.1). Classification (GTDB taxonomy): domain Bacteria; phylum Pseudomonadota; class Gammaproteobacteria; order Burkholderiales; family Burkholderiaceae_C; genus Pseudaquabacterium. Next base: position 12,318 of record JANOWE010000299.1, on the reverse strand, counting down.
CGCGTGTGCGCCACCACTTCAACCCGCACCTTAGCCCGCTGCTGCGGGTGGCCGACGATCCGGCGGCGGCCGACCGCCTGCCCGTGCTGCTGCAGACCGCCCGTGAGCGGGCCTTGTCGGGCGACGAAGCCCAAGTGCTGGCTGCCGCGCTGGAGCGTGGCAAACTCGATAGCCGGGTAGGCGACAGTGTCAAGCAGGGAAGTGAGGGTCACTTTCGTCGTTGCGATGGCGAAGGAGCGAGGCAAGCAATGGCTGGTGGTCTGCAACGAACATCCGGGTAGCGACGAAAACCGAAAGATTGCATTCGTCTGCAAACGGGTGACCATCGAGTGCATTAGCTTCCGCGAAAAGATGCAACTGGAAGGTTGGCAGTTCCGGTAGCCGGATCCGCGCAATGTCACAGGCTCATCCCATGAGCCACCTGGGAACGATGATGACTGTGCTTGGCACCCAGTACGCCCAAGCGCGCAAAGTGTTCTTGGCAAGACTATCAATCTTTGATAGTCTGAGAGGGAGCACTTCAACCGCGAGAGCCAAGCCATGCCTTCCAGCTACGTCATCGGCGACCATTTCGAAGCCTTCATCAAGGAACAGATTCAGCAGGGGCGCTACGCGAGCGCGAGCGAAGTCGTCCGTGATGGCTTGCGGGCGATCGAAGACCGTGAACGCCTTCGCGCGGCCAAGCTGGAGGCTCTCCGGGTCGATTTACAGCATGGTGCGGATAGCGGCGCCGGCATCGAAGCAGGGGCAGTTTTCTCCGAGGTGCGAAGGCGCGTGGCAGAAGCGACGGCTTCGCGGTCGCGCCGCCGGTGAAAGTCTCTTTCTCACCCGCTGCTCGGGACGACCTAATGGACATCGCGCTCTACATCGCCCAGGACAACCCGGCGCGTGCGCTGAGCTTCGTCGACGAGTTGGAGGACAGGTGCGCTGCCCTCGGCAATGCGCCAGGTATCGGTACGGCAAGGCCGGAGCTGGGGGACGGCATCTACATGCTGCCGCACAGCCGCTATCTGATCTTCTACCGGCACACCCAGCGGTCGGTGCGCATCGAACGCGTCATGCACGGCGCCCGCGACATCGGTGGAGACGACCTCGAAACGCAGTCTGATGAGGCCGGAAATTGAACGGCCTGAGACGCAGAGGGCCGACCTTGCGCGCCGAACCACCCGCTCTGACACCTACCCCGTGAACATGTACGGCCAAGCTCGGGGTCGGACTCAATCAGTACATTCTTCTGCTTAGCGCCAATGAACGCCCAAATCTCATCGACCCGCACCAGAGCGATCGTCAGCTTGCGCATTGCCTTGTCTTGGAATTCGCAGCAGGCCGCACCCACATCCTCAAGCAGCTTGGTCACGGTGTTGATCGACGCGTCGGCCGCCCGGGCGATCGAGTACCTCGACATGCCTTCCATCATCATGGCGACGATCTGGACGCGTTCCTCGATGGGGGAGGCCGGCCGTGACGCTGGCCGCCACCGGCTGCGCCTCGATCGTCAACGAGACCACCCACCCGATGAAGCTGGAGACCAAGGCCAGCAGTGGTGAGATGGTGGCTGGCGCCGAATGCAAGATGGTCAACGACTACGGTTCCACCACCGTGAAGTCGGGTGAGACTTCACCGGTTCGCCGGTCAAGCCAGGATCTGGACATCGTCTGCCGGCAGGCGCCGCACCCTGACGCCGTGGCCCGGCTGATCTCGCGGGCCAATGCCGGCATGGCCGGCAACATCATCTTCGGCGGTGGCATTGGCGCCATCATCGACCACAACAAGGGCACGGCCTACACCTACCCGACCTGGATCCAGATGGCCTTCGGCCAGACCCTGGTCTATGACCGCAGCGACGAAAAGGAGGGCCAGCCCCTGCAGGGTCGCGCGCCGGAAGCGGCCAAGAAGTAAGACGCCCGGCCGCGTGAAAGACTCCAGGCCAGGCTTGGCAGGCTGCCAAGCGCAAGGCTAGCCAGCGAACTCGTCGCCCAGTTCCTGCGCCCGCCGGCCTGCCGCCTCGATCGCCTTGACGAAGGCCGGCCCCACGCCGTCGGCCTGCAGCGACTGCAGCGCGGCGTAGGTGGTGCCGTCCTTGCTGGTCACGCGCTCGCGCAGCAGCTCAGGCGGTTCTTCCGACTGCGCCGCCAGTGCGGTGGCGCCGTCCAGCGTGGCCAGGGCCAGGCGCTTGCCCTGCTCGGCGGACAGGCCCATCTTCAGCGCCGCCGCGATCATCGCCTCGATGACGTAGAAGACATAGGCCGGGCCCGAGCCCGACAGCGCAGTCACCGCGTCCAGGTCAGCCTCACGATCAAGCCACAGCGTCTGGCCGGTGGGTGCCAGCACCTGTTCGACCAGCGCGCGTTGCGCGGCCGACACGGCAGGCCGGGCGTACAGGCCGGCGATGCCCCGGCCGATCAGCGCCGGCGTGTTGGGCATGCTGCGCACGATGGGCGCCGCGTCCAGCGGCTGACCCGTGGCCCGGGCGATGGTCTCGCAGCGGATGCCGGCCATCACGCTGAGCTGCAGTGCGGCGCCTACAAATGGCGCGCAGGGCGCGGCGGCCAGCGCAAACAGCTGCGGCTTGACGGCCCAGACCACCAGCGTGGCCTGGGCCAGGCGCGTGTCGGCAGCGGCCAGCGTGGTCACGCCGAAATCGGCCTGCAGGCGCTGGCGCTGGGCGTCACCGGGTTCAACCACCAGCACGCGGCCCGCCGCCTGGCCGGCCTGGATCAGCCCGCCGATCAGCGCGCTGGCCATGTTGCCGCCGCCCACAAAGGCGATGCAGCGGGAGGAGGAATTGCTCATGGCCGGCAGTGTATCGGCGGGTCTGCTCCGCACCGGCCACGCTGCGGCGAGAATGAACCCACATTCAACCGCCTGCCTCGCCAGCACCGCCATGACCATGCGCCGCACCTTATTGATCTCCGCCCTGGGCCTGGTTGCTGCCGGCCCGCTCTCGGCACAGGCCCAGGCCCAGACCCCGCACTGGCCGACCCAGACCGTCAGGATCGTGGTGCCCGCGCCCGCCGGCAGCTCGCTGGACATCATTGCCCGGCTGCTGGGCGACAAGCTCAAAGACCGCTGGGGCCAGCCGGTGCTGGTGGAAAACAAGGCCGGCGCCGGCGGCATGCTGGGTGTGGACGTGGCGGCCAAGGCCACGCCCGACGGCCACACCCTGGCGCTGGGCTTCAACGGCCCGATCGCCTTCGGCCCCTACCTCTACAAGAAGATGCCCTACGACCCGGCCAAGGACCTGGTGCCGGTGATCATGACCACCTCGCAGCCCAATGTGCTGGCCGTCAACGCCGCGCTGCCGGTGAAGACCGTGAAGGAGTTTGTCGACTGGGCCAAGGCGCAGAACGCCAGGCCCGGTGGCAAGGTCAACTACTCGTCGCTGGGCAATGGCAGCTCGGCCCACCTGACGATGGCCATGTTCCTGCTCGAGGCCGGCTTCGACGCCACCCACATCCCCTACAACGGCTCGCCACCGGCGGCGATGGCGGTGGCCCAGGGCGAGGCCGACGTGACCTTCATGGTCGCGCCCGCGCTGCTGGCCCATGCGCGCAGCGGCAAGCTTCGGCTGCTGGCCACCAGCAGCACGCAGCGGCCAGACAGCCTGAAAGACCTGCCCACGCTGGCCGAGAGCGGCTACCCGCAGGTGAATTCGCTGGCCTGGAACGGGCTGTTCACCGCCACCGGCACGCCGGCGGCGGTGGTGGCCAGGATCAATGCCGATGTCAACGCCGTGCTGCACGACCCGGCCATCAGGACCGCCTTCGACAACCAGGGTTTGACCGCCGTGGGCGGCACGGCCGAAGAATTCAAGCGCACGCTGGACGCCGACAGCACCCGCTGGGGCGCGATCATCCGCAAGGCCGGCATCAGCATTGGCCAGTAGGTCAGCCGCAGCCAGCGCACGATGAGCGACCACCCGACCACAGCGCTCGACGACGACAACGGCGCCAGCCGCGCGCTGGACAAGATCGACCGCCGCATCCTGCGTGTGCTGCAGGAAGACGGCCGCATCAGCAACCTGAAGCTGGCCGAGAGCGTTCACCTGTCGGCCACGGCCGTGCTGGAGCGGGTCAAGCGGCTGACCCGCGAGGGCTACATCCTGGGCTACGAGGCGCGGCTGAACCCGCACAAGCTGGGCGCCGGCCTGATGGTGTTTGTCGAGATCCTGCTCGACCGCACGGTGCACGACGTGATGGACACCTTTCGCGCGGCGGTGCAGGTGCGGCCCGAAATCCTGGAATGCCACCTGGTGGCCGGCGGCTTCGACTACCTGCTCAAGACCCGCGTGGCCGACATGGGCCAGTACCGCGAATTCATCGGCAGCGTGATCTGGAACCTGCCCGGCGTGCGCGAGACACGCACCTATGTGGTGATGGAAGAGGTCAAGAGCAGCGGGCGGATCGCGATCTGACCGGCGGCGGCAGCGCACCGCCTGGCTCAGGTGCCGCGCTGTTCAGCCCTGAACCGGCGGCGCTGCCCGCTCAGCCAGCCAGGCCGTGGCCTCGGCCGCGCTGAGCGGCCGGCCCAGGTGAAAGCCCTGACCCAGCTGGCAGCCCAGGCGTTTGAGCAGCTCAGCCTGGGCCGGGGTCTCGATGCCTTCAGCCACCACGGTCTTGCGCAGCGCGCTGCCCAGTTGCAGCACCGCCTGCACCACCGCCGCCTCGTCGCTGCCTTCGGTCATCTGGTGGATGAAGGCACGGTCGATCTTCAGGCTGTCGATGGGCAGCTGGGCCAGCCGGCTCAGCGACGAGTAGCCGGTGCCGAAGTCGTCCACCGCCAGCCGCACACCCAAAGCGCGCAAGGCCTGCAGATTGGCCACCGCGCTGTCGATCTGGGTCATCACCGCCTCTTCGGTCAGCTCCAGCGTCAGCCCGCTGGCAGGGATGCCCGCGCCGGCAATCACGCGGCTGACGCGCTCGACAAAGCTGCGGCTGGTGATGTCGTGGCCCGACACGTTCACGCTGATGCTCAGCTGAGCCAGGCCGGGGAAGCGCTGATGCCACAGTGCCAGCTGAGCGCAGGCGCGCTGCAGCACGAAGTCCGACAACGGCGCGATCAGGCCGGTCTCCTCGGCCACCGGAATGATCGCCGCCGGGCTGATGTTGCCGTCCCGCGGGTGCTGCCAGCGCAGCAGGGCCTCGAAGCCGGTGACCTCGCCGCTGCTCAGGTCAAGCAAGGGTTGGTAGGCCAGATCGAGCTGGCCTTCTTCGATGGCCACGCGCAACTCGCCTTCGAGCCGGAAACGGCTGGACACCTCTTGATGCTGGCTGTCGTCGAACAGCGCATAGCGCGCCTTGCCGTCGCTCTTGGCCTTGTACATCGCGGTGTCGGCGTCGCGCAGCATCTGTTCGGGCGTGCCGTAGCCCAGGCTGCTGAAGGTGATGCCTATGCTCACGCTGGCCACCAGCTCGCGCCCGGCCACGCTGAAGGGCCGGCGCATCGCCTCCAGCAGACGGTCGGCCAGTTGCAGCGCGTCGCGGTTGTCCTGCAGATGCGGCACCAGCAGCGCAAATTCATCGCCACCCAGCCGGGCCACGATGTCGCTGGGACGCAGCTTTTCATGGATGCGCCGGGCCAGCTGCACCAGCAGTTCGTCACCCGCGTTGTGGCCCAGGCTGTCGTTGACGAGCTTGAAGCGGTCGAAGTCGAGGTACATCACCGCAAACGAGGCCGACGGGTCGGCCTTGCACCGCGCCACCGCGCCGGCCAGCAGCTCATTGAACTGGCGCCGGTTGGGCAGGCCGGTCAGGCTGTCGTGAAAGGCCAGCCGCTGCAGGCCTGCCTCGGCCTGGCGGCGTGCGCTGATGTCCTGCACCTGCAGGATCAGGCAGGGCTGGCCCTGCTCGGGGTCGGTGAACACACTGCCATGGGCCAGCACCCACAAGGCCCTGCCGTCCTGGTGCCTCAGGCGCAGTTCCAGCTGGAACGGCGCCGCGCCCTGACCGCTGGCCAGCGCCAGCTTCTGGTTCAGCCCGCTCTGGTCAGAGCCGTGCACCAGATCGTGCAGCCGGGCCGGCAGCGTGCTGTCGGGTGCCAGGCCCAGCAGGCGGCGCAGCGCCGGGTTGGCCTGCAGCACCGCGCCGTCAAAACCCAGCAGCGCCATGCCCACCCCGGCGTGGGTGAAGGCGCCGTGGAAGCGACGCTCACTGGCCTGCAGCGCCTGCAGGTGACGGGCAGCCTGCTCGGACGCGGTGGCCGCCGTCTGGCGCGCATGCTGTGCCAGTTCCTGTTGCAGAAAGTAGCAGTGCAGGGCCACCAGCAACAGCACCAGCACAGGCAGCACGGCCACCAGCACCATCACGCCGGCGCTGCGGTAGGCCAGGTACAGCAGCGTGGCCAACACCGCACTGCCGCCATAGGCCAGACCCACCCAGCGGAACAGGCTGACCAGGTCAGACCATTGGAAGTACGGCAGGCCCTGCTTGCAACGCTGGATGCCCAGCACCAGCTGGGTATTGACGAAAAAGCACAGCGCGGCCATCAGCACCATGCTGATGATCAGCGCCGGCGCTGCCAGCGCCTGGGGACCGCCAGTCAGGGCCTGCCAGACGCCCGCGCTGCTGCTCATGGCCAGCGCCGCCACCGCCGGGCTGAACAAGCGGCTGGTCCAGCGCCGTGAACTGCGCCAGGACCCCACGGCCGCCTCGATCACGGCGGCCAGCGCCGCCGCCGCCGGGCCCTGCAGCAGCAGCAGCAGGAACAGGAAGATCTCGCCCGCCACAAAAGCGTTGCGGGTGCCCGGCACCCGCAGCGGAAACAGGCCCATCAGCGCGGCGGCGCCCGCGCCGGCAGCGATCTGCAGCCAACCACCGGCATCCAGATCGCGCAGCAGCCAGACGTCGATCGGCAGCACCACCGTACCCAGCGCCACAAGCACAAACCACATGCGCGCAGCCGCCGGCGAATAGTCGGGCATCAGCGCTGCCCGAAGTCGGTCCCAGGTCCGCTCGACCCGGTCGCCTGCGCTCATGGCATCGACCGACGAGGCAGATCAGGGCAGGGGCGGGCGGCGGGTCTTGGCAAGGGCACAGCGGCGGAGGCAGGGGCCGCAACGGAATTCGCGGCTGCCGCAGTTTAGGCAGCTTTGTTCACCACTGTTGCGCTTTGTCACGCGGAAGTGACCTGCCTTTAGAAGGGATCAGCGGCTTTGCTGGACGGCGGCTGGGCGGGCCCGGCGGTCAGCCGCGGTGGCCGAACAATGCGCTGCCCACCCGCACGATGGTGGCACCCTCGGCCACGGCGGCCTCCAGGTCGGCACTCATGCCCATGGACAAGGTGTCCAGGCCCAGCGACGGCTCGGCCGCGTTCAGCGCCGCCATCAGTTCGCGCAACGCGCGGTGGGGCGCCCGCTGCGCGTCCGACCCGTCGGCAGGCTCCGGAATGGCCATCAAGCCGCGCAACTTCAATGCCGGCAATGCCGCCACCGCCCGCGCCAGCGCCAGCGCGTCGCCAGGGGCCACACCGCGCTTGCTGGCCTGGCCGCTGATGTTGACCTGCAGGCAGACCTGCAGCGGCCGCAGATCTGCCGGCCGCTGTTCGGACAGGCGCTGCGCAATCTTCAAGCGGTCCACCGAATGCACCCAGTCGAAGGCCGCCGCCATCGGCCGAGTCTTGTTGCTTTGCAGCGGGCCGATGAAGTGCCACTCGATCTGCTGGCGCAGGTCGGCCAATGCAGCCACCTTGTCCAGCGCTTCCTGCACGTAGTTCTCGCCGAAGGCACGCTGACCGGCGTCATGCACCTGACGCAGAAGTTCCGGCCTGAAGGTCTTGCCCACGGCCAGCAGCGTGACGCTGTGCACGGGCCGACCTGCCGCTGCGCAGGCTGCCGAGATGCGGCTTTGAACCCGCTGCAAGTTGCCGATAACGGTGGTCATAATGTGTTGATCAACCCTCTGGCCCCAGGCCACGCGCCCGTCCACGCTCCGCGTGGACCAGCCCAGCCGCCCAGCGGCACCGCCGACAAGCCTACCTCAGCCCCGCCATGGACATCACCCAACTGCTGGCCTTCTCGGTCAAGAACAAGGCCTCCGACCTGCACCTGTCAGCGGGCCTGCCGCCGATGATCCGGGTCAATGGCGACGTGCGGCGCATCAACGTCGAGGCGCTGGACCACAAGGCGGTGCACGCCATGGTCTACGACATCATGAACGACGCGCAGCGCAAGGTGTACGAGGACACGCTGGAATGCGACTTCAGCTTCGAGATCCAGAGCCTGGCGCGTTTTCGGGTCAACGCCTTCAACCAGAACCGGGGCGCAGGCGCGGTGTTTCGCACCATTCCCAGCAAGATCCTGACGCTGGAACAATTGAACGCGCCAAAGATCTTTGCCGATCTGTCATTGCGCCCACGCGGCATGGTGTTGGTCACCGGCCCCACCGGCTCGGGCAAGAGCACCACGCTGGCCGGCATGGTCAACCACCTCAACGAAAACGAGTACGGCCATGTGCTGACGGTCGAAGACCCGATCGAGTTCGTGCATGAAAGCAAGAAGTGCCTGATCAACCAGCGCGAGGTGGGGCCGCACACCATGAGCTTCTCGAACGCGCTGCGTTCGGCGCTGCGTGAAGACCCGGACGCCATCCTGATCGGCGAAATGCGCGACCTGGAGACCATTCGACTGGCGCTGACTGCGGCCGAGACCGGCCACCTGGTGTTCGGCACGCTGCACACCAGCAGCGCGGCCAAGACGGTCGACCGCATCGTTGACGTCTTTCCAGCGGCCGAAAAAGAAATGGTGCGGGCGATGCTGTCCGAATCGCTGGTGGCGGTGATCTCGCAAACGCTGTGCAAGCTCAAGGACGGCACGGGCCGTGTGGCCGCGCACGAGATCATGATCGGCACCCCGGCGATCCGCAACCTGATCCGCGAGAACAAGGTCGCGCAGATGTATTCGTCGATCCAGACCGGGCAAAGCCTGGGCATGCAGACGCTGGACCAGAACCTGGCCGACCTGGTACGGCGCAACGTGGTGTCGGCCGCCGAGGCGCGGTCCAAGGCCAAGATTCCGGAAAATTTTGCGGGGTAGTTTGCCCACCCCCGAAGCGCCTTCGGCGCTCTCCCTCGAGGGGGCGTCGCTGGCTGACCGGCGGAGCCGGATTCGCGACGACTGCTGGGCTGAATGACTCGGCGAATGCTTGGTGGCTGCCCGGCGGCGGTGTAGGCTGCGCCTGGTGGCCCGTTGGCGCCCACACCCATCGCCGCCGGCGGCGCAAGGATTCAAAAGCATGGAACGCGAACAAGCCTCCAAATTCATCAACGACCTGCTGCGGCTGATGGTTGCGCGCGGCGGCTCGGACCTGTTCCTGACCTCGGAGTTTCCGCCGGCGATCAAGATCGACGGCAGGGTGCAGCGCGTTTCACCGCAGCCGCTGACCGGCCTGCACACACTGGCGCTGGCGCGTGCGGTGATGAATGAGCGCCAGGCCACCGAGTACGAACGCACCAAGGAATGCAACTTCGCGATCTCGCCGCAGGGCATAGGGCGCTTTCGCGTCAGCGCCTTCATGCAGCAGGGGCAGGTGGGCATGGTCATGCGCACCATTCCGCAGACCCTGCCCACGGTGGACATGCTGGGCCTGCCGCAGATCATGAAGGACATCAGCATGACCAAGCGCGGCCTGGTCATCATGGTGGGCGCCACCGGGTCGGGCAAAAGCACCTCGCTGGCGGCGATGGTGGACTGGCGCAACGAGCATGACCAGGGCCACATCATCACCATCGAAGACCCGGTGGAATTTGTGCACCCGCACAAGAACTGCATCGTCACCCAGCGCGAGGTCGGCATCGACACAGACGGCTGGGCGATTGCCCTGAAGAACACCCTGCGCCAGGCGCCCGACGTGATCCTGATGGGCGAGATCCGCGACCGCGAGACCATGGAGCATGCCGTGTCCTTCGCCGAAACCGGCCATCTGTGCATCAGCACCCTGCACGCGAACAGCGCCAACCAGGCCCTGGACCGCATCATCAACCTGGTGCCCGACGAGCGCCGGCAGCAGTTGCTGATGGACTTGTCGCTGAACCTGAAGGCCATCGTCTCGCAGCGTCTGCTGCCGCGCGAGGAGGGCAGGGGCCGCATCGCCGCGGTGGAAATCCTGATCAACACGCCGCTGATCGCCGACATGATCTTCAAGGGCGAGGTCAACGAAATGAAGGACCTGATGAAGCGCTCTCGCGAGCTCGGCATGCAGACCTTCGACCAGGCGCTGTTCGACCTGTACGAGAACCACGACGTCAGCTTCGAGGACGCGCTGCGCAATGCCGACTCGGTCAATGACCTGCGCCTGCAGATCAAGCTGCACAGCAGGCGCTCGCGCAACCGCGATCTGGGTGCAGGGACCGAGCACCTGACGATTGTTTGAGCCCTTTGCTCGGCACTGCGCGCTCCTGGCCGCCTGGGAGCCTGTCGCCTGCTGGGGGTGAAGTCGCCCGTCGCTGATCTCTGTGCGAATGGCGGTGGCTAAACTGCCGGCATGAAAACCTACGACTCCATTGCTTCGCGCCGGGTGGCCTTTCTGGGCCTGGGCGTGATGGGCTATCCGATGGCCGGGCACCTGGCGCGAGCCGGGCATCAGGTCACGGTCAACAACCGCAGCGCGACCAAGGCCCAGGCCTGGGTTGCCCAATACGGCGGAGGCAGCGCGGCCACGCCGCGCGAGGCGGCGGCTGGCGCTGAGTTCGTGTTCTGCTGTGTCGGCAACGACGACGACCTGCGTTCGGTGACCCTGGGTGCCGACGGCGCCTTGACCGGCATGGCCGCGGCGGCGGTGTTCGTCGACCACACCACCGCCTCGGCCGAGGTTGCGCGTGAACTGCATGCCGCCGCCGTGGCCGCCGGCCTGCAGTTTGTCGACGCACCGGTGTCGGGCGGCCAGGCCGGTGCGGTCAATGGCCTGCTCACCGTGATGTGCGGCGGCGACGCGCCGGCGTTCGACGCGATGCAGCCGGTGGCCATGGCCTATGCCCGTGCGGTCACGCTGCTGGGCGCGCCGGGCTCGGGCCAGCTGGCCAAGATGGTCAACCAGGTCTGCATTGCCGGGCTGGTTCAGGGCCTGGCCGAAGGCATTGCCTTTGCCCAGCGCGCCGGGCTGGACGTCAAGCAGCTGCTGGACGTGATTGGCAAGGGCGCGGCGCAAAGCTGGCAGATGGACAACCGCGGCAAGACCATGGCGGACGACCAGTTCGACTTCGGCTTCGCGGTGGACTGGATGCGCAAGGACCTGGGCCTGGTGCTGGACGAGGCGCGCCGCAATGGCGCCGCCGTGCCCGTCACCGCACTGGTCGACCAGTTCTATGGCGATGTGCAGCGCATGGGTGGTGGGCGCTGGGACACGTCCAGCCTGCTGCGCCGGCTGACCGATTGACCGATTGACCGACTGACCGGCTGAGCCAAGGGCCCTGCCGCAGCAGCGGCGCTCAGACGCCCAGGTAGGTGGCCATTTCGGTGCTGCGGGCCAGTTCGTCCGAGTCACCGGCCAGCACCACCAGGCCTTTTTGCAGCACCACCGCCCGGTCGCTCTGGCGCAGCAGCTTGCGGTAGTCGCGGTCGACGATCAGGGTGGCGATGCCGTCGGCCCGGATCTGGTCGACGACGCGCCAGATCTCGGCCACGATCAATGGGGCCAGGCCCTCGGTGGCCTCGTCCAGGATGATCAGCTCGGGCTGGGTCATCAGTGCGCGGCCGATGGACAGCATCTGCTGCTCGCCACCCGAGAGCTGGTTGCCCATGTTCCCGATGCGTTCGGCCAGGCGCGGAAAGGTGTGCAGCACGCGGTCCAGGTCCCAGCCACGGGCACCCGCGGCGCCCACCGGCCGCGCCGCCATGACCAGGTTTTCGCGCACGTTCAGGTTAGGGAACACGCCGCGACCCTCGGGCACATAGGCCACGCCCAGTCGCGCCACCTGATGCGGCCTGGCCTTGGACATGTCGTTGCCAAACAAGTGGATCTGGCCATCACGCTGCGCCACATGGCCCAGCAGCGTGCGGATCAGCGTGCTCTTGCCCATGCCGTTGCGGCCCAGCAGGGCCACCGTCTGGCCACGGCCGATCTGCAGGTCAACGCCATGCAGCACATGGCTGGAGCCATACCAGGCCTGTATGCCTTTGGCGTCAAGAATGAGTTCGGGCGCGGCCATGTCAGTGGCCCCCCAGGTACGCGGCCTGAACATCGGCGCTGTTGCGCACCTCGTCGGCCGTGCCCGAGGCGATGACCGCGCCGTTGACCATCACCGTGATGCGGTCGGCAACGCGGAACACGGCGTCCATGTCGTGCTCGACCAGCAGAATGGCGTGGCGGCTTTTCAGCTCGGTCAGCA